>CAMARI010000016.1 GCA_945860515.1 Polaromonas sp. YR568 | reverse complement strand
GGCCACTGCTGCGTGCTGGTCAGCGCATCACCGGACATTTATCTGAAGCGGGTTGCCCGCCAACTGGGTTTTGATGCGCTGTTGTGCACCGAAATGGCGGCAGACAGCGGACGCTTGACGGGCCTGATGACAACACCCAACTGCCATGGGGAGCAAAAAGTGCTGCGCCTCAAAGCCTGGATGGCAGAGCGCTTTGGCGCAAGTGGTGGGGCTGAAGTTGTCTACGCCTACGGCGACACATCAGGCGACAAACCCATGCTGCGAATGGCATAGCATGCTTTTTACCGTGGCAAGCCCTGGAAAGCCTGAAAATCGGCTTTCCACGGCTTTCTAGGTGTATTTTAGGGATTTTGGCCAATCAATATATACGCTAGACGCTACTAAAATAATAGCGTCAACCAAGCTTTAAGCTGGTCTCAAGCCGGACGCGACTCAAGCTTTTTGACCGTTACTGTAGGCCCCAACGAGTGCCTGCAAGTGCGCCCGCTGGCTTTGCTCCAGGTAGGGCACCAGCAGATTGAGCACATGGTGCGCGCCACGCAGCAAGGCGGCTTGGGCATTTTCAGGCTCTAGCGCTTTGCGCGGGTCGCGCACGTACTCAAAGCTCAGCCAATATGTCAGCACCACCACCATGCTGGTGGCCGTGGCTTCGACTTCGCGTGAATCAATGGTCACAGCGCCGGCACGGGTCATGCCATCCAGCAGGGCCTTGATGGAACGGGTTTTGTTTTTAAGCACCCGCTGAAAGTGCGTCTCCAGCCTGCGGTTTTTGCTCAGCAGGTCGTTCAGGTCGCGGTACAAAAAGCGGTATTGCCAAATCAGCTCAAACAGGGTGTGCATAAAAAACCAGGCGTCTTCCACATTTCGCACACCATCGCTGGCATTGAGCAGCTCGCTCAAGCTGCGTTCATAGCGGTCGAACAGCGAATTGATCAGCTCGTCTTTGGCGGGGTAATGGTAGTAAAGGTTGCCAGGGCTGATGGACAGCTCGGCCGAAATCAGTGTGGTGGACACATTGGGTTCGCCAAAGCGGTTAAACAGCGCCAGCGTGACCTCCAAAATACGCTCAGCGGTGCGACGCGGCGCTTTTTTCACCATGGTGTGTTCCTTCAGTGCGATCAAACGTTACCCCAGCGCACGCCCAGGGTAAATGGGGGATGTCCAGACAATCCGCTTTAAGCAGACTTGCGCGATACGGGGCGTTTGGCGGTCGCTTTTTTGGCGGCTGGCTTCGCTTCTGTCTTGACTGCTGGCTTGACTGTAGGCTTGGCGGGTGCTTTGGCAGCAGGTGCTTTAGTGCCCATTTTTTGTACGGTCTTGGTCAGCTCGTCGATGCGGGCTACCAATGCGTCTACATCTTTGGCTGAAGGCACGCCGAGTTTGTTCAGCGCCTTGGCCACCCGGTCTTCAAAAATGTTTTCCAGCTTGTCCCATTGCTGACCGGCTCTGGACTGGATGTCGCCTGCCATGTTGGCCATTTTGCTGTTGGCTTCAGAGAGTTTTTCTTCGGCAACGGCTTGCGTTTTGCGCTGCATCGACAGGCCTTCTTTCATGAGCGATTCAAACACCTTGCTGCCGCCTTCTTGCGCTTTCGAGAAAGCGCCCAGGCCAGCCAGCCAGATTTGCTGGGCTGATTCCTTCACCGCACCTGCCAGGTGGGGGGGGGACGCTTTGTCCGCGCTCTTTTTCTGCAATTTTTTGACCATGCTGTGCTCCGTTGGTTGTGAATCTGACTGAGCGCTACTGTAAATCGATGGTTTTTGCTTGGGTAGGTGCGAGCGCCTAGAAAACCAGGGTGTTCTGCCTATTGCAATGGTTGCGTCGCGATCAGGGCTTGAGTGAGGCGTTGATCTCTTCAATGACCTCTTTCTTCGGTCCTCCTACCAAAGCTTGCAGACGAACACGGGAGATCAGATAGACAAAGCGGGCCTGGGCCAGGTCACGCAGAGCCGAAACTTTTTGCTGTTCTGCATTGAGTGTATCTACCAGTGTGCGGCTGCCAGCTTCAAAAGATCGCCGGTTAGACAAGGCGACCTGCCCAGTGGATCGAACGGCTTGCTCTAGGGCGCGCACCCTCAAAACGCCCTCAGTGACGCCACGGAATTCGCGGTGTACCCGAACCCCAAGGTCCCGACGCAAAGCTTCAAGTGCTTCGCGAGCGCGTTCCGTTTCTGCCACCGCCTGTCGCACTTGGGAACTCACAATTCCCCCTGAAAAAAGGGGAATGTTCAGCTGCAAACCAAGCGATTTGTTGAAGTAACGGCTGTTCACAGTGTTCACGCTGTCACTCTCGTTACGCGACAACTGCGCGATGGCATCGAGCGTCGGGTAATGCCCAGCTTGCGCTTTTTTCACTTCATACTCTGCCGCTTCAAGCTGCGCTTTTAAAGACTGGATCTCAGGGCTGTTGGCTTCAGCGCGCTCAGTCCAGTCTTCCAACCGGTTCGGCTCGGGCTGAACCAGTTTCAGCTTCGCTTCATCCAGGGAGGCCAGACGGTCAACAGGCTGGTTGATCAGGGTTTGCAGTTGCCTGCGCGTGAACTCGACATTCTGGCGCGCCTCAAGCTCTTGCGCGACATTCAGGTCCAAAGCGGCCTGAGCCTCGTCAATATCGGTTCGCGTGCCTGAGCCGGCTGCGAAACGCTTGCGCGCGGCATCGAGCTGGGTGGTGTAAGCCACTTTCTGGGCAAGTACCAATGCCAGCTGCTCTGCGGTCAGCAAAGCCTCGAAATAAGCGCCACTGACGCGCACCGATACGTTTTGCAGTTCCCGCTCGAGGACAGCGTTGGCATCATCCACCTGGGCCTGAGCCTGGCGATAGTCCGCGACTTGATAAAGACGAAAAAGAGGTTGACGCAGGGTCAATGCATCGGTGCTGCTGCCGTAGCGTAAATTGTCGGTGACCGGATTGCCCCGGATGTCCGAGAGGGTTCTGTCAAGTGAATTGCGGTTGCGCGATGCGCTGGCTGACAAGTTAGGCAGCAGTTGCCCGCGAGCTTGGGGGATGCGCTCCCTTCTGGCATCGGTCGCGGCCCGCACCGCGCGGATCGAGGCATCCTGCGCCAGCGCTGCTTCATAGGCCTGCAACAGATCCAATGACCACGCCGGCGCGCAGGCGGCTGACCATGCCAGCGCTGCGGCCAGTGCCATTGCTTTGCCCGCCGGGCGTCTGCGCGAAGTTACCGGTAATCTTGTTGTCATCACTTCACTCCTCGGTCATGGAAGCTGCAATTCGCTTGGTCAGCGGGTGTAGCAAATAGGTCAGCATAGAACGCTCACCGGTTCTTAAAACCACCTCGACCGGCATGCCAGGCAGCATCTGGCGTTTGCCAAGCGTTTTCAGCCCCTCAGGTGTCACAACGACCCGCGCCAGGTAGTAAGCCATGCCGTTTTGCGGGTCGGTCAGCAAGTCACCCGACACCGACAACACCTTGCCCTGGACCACCAGTTGCGGAGAACGGGCAAAAGACGAGAAGCGCACATCAACCGGCATGCCGGCATGCACGCTGTCAATCAGGTGAGGCACCACGCGTGTCTCTAGCACCAAGGACTCGTTGGCTGGCACCACGTCCAGTAATTTCTGGCCGGGGCCCACCACACCGCCCACGGTCTGTGCGATCAAAGCGACCACTTGGCCTGATGCGGGCGAACGAATCTCGGTGCGCGCCAGATCATCCTTCAGCGCCAGGAATTTACCCGCATCACTGAGGACCTCACGCGTGATGTCGCTCAATTGCGACTCGACTTCCTTGCGGTACTCCTGCTGGCGTGCAATGGCGCGCTGGCGCAGTTCGGCCGTTGCTCGTTTTGTCCTGACAGTGTTTCCCTGAAGCTCAGCAATGGCGCTGCTCGATTCTGAAACCTGCCGCTCAAGTTCCAGTTGCCGATTGCGCGGGACATACCCTTCTTTTACCAGCCCGCGGGTGTTGCCGAGCTCTTCGTTGAGCAGCGACAGCTGATTGCGACGGTTTTCCATCATGCCTTCGTAGGCTTGCGACAGGCCTTGCTGTCCCTGAATGCTCTCTTCAATGCCCTGTAGGTCAGCGCGCAGTGCCGACTTGCGCGACTGGAATAACAGCTCCTGGTTCAACATTTGCTGGCGAATCAGCGGATCGCCTGCCGCTGCCCGCAAATCAGGGTGAAAACTGATACTGACGCTTCCCGTCTGCTCAGCCTCCAGCCGCGCCTGCATCGCGCGCAGTCCCAGGTAGCGCTGCCGTATGGCTTCAAAGTTGGCTTTGGCTGCGGCATCGTCCAGCCTGATCAGCAACTGGCCCTCGGTGACTTTGTCACCTTCGCCTACCAGCACTTCCTTGACGATACCGCCGCTCAGATGCTGGACTGTTTTGCGTTTGGTATCGATGGCAACATATCCTTGGCTGGGAACGCCTTCATCCAGAGGGGCAAGGGCTGCCCAAAGCAGAAAGCCACCAAACCCCACAGCCAGTGCCCACAGGCCGAAGCGTCCAGCCCGGCCTAGGTCTGATGCGGGCTCAAGATCTGTTGCGTCTTTGGACGGGGGTGCCATGGGGTTGGGACTTGACAGCGATTTAAGTACAGTGGGTTTTGCCATAACGAAATCTCGTGAAAAAAATGAGTGAGGCAGCGTGGACTCAGGCGGGCTGAGGCGAGCCAAGAGGTGAAGATGGAGCAGGCGGCGGCGCAGATAACCGCAGCGCGTTCAGTACCGCGTCTTTCGGGCCATCAAGAGAGATTTCTCCGTCCTTTATAACCATCAGCCGGTCCGCCACCGCGACCGCGCCGGGACGGTGCGTGATAAGAAAAACGGTCTTCCCTTTTGCTTTGAGCTCCTGCACGGTTCGCAGCAGGGCGGCTTCACCAGCGTCGTCCAAATTGGCGTTGGGCTCGTCCAGCACAATCAACTCGGGTTCTCCGTAGATCGCGCGAGCCAGCCCGATCCGCTGCCGCTGCCCGCCAGACAACAGGTTTCCGGCTTCGCCGATGGACGTGTCATAGCCTTTGGGGAAGCGCAAAATCATTTCGTGCATGCCCGCAGAGCGCGATGCCTGAATCACCTTTTCGGCATCAACTTCGCCCAGACGCGCGATGTTCTCTGCAATCGTTCCTTCAAACAACTCAACATCCTGCGGCAGATAGCCCAGGTGTGGACCCAGATCCATGCGATTCCAGGTGGCGATGGGCAGGCCATCCAGCAGAACTTCACCGTTAACGTCTGGCCAAATCCCGACCATCACCCGAGCCAGTGTGGACTTTCCAGAGCCGGATGGGCCGAGTACCGCTACCACTGTTCCGGCCGGTACTGCAAATGACACGTTTTTAAGGATGGGCCTTGCCCGCCCTGCAGCGCTGGCAAAGACACCTTGCAACGTGATCTCGCCGGTCGGCCCGAGCCGCTTCAGCGCCGGGTCACGGTCCGGATACTGGGCCAGCAGCTTTTCTAGGCGCTTGAAGGCGCTGCGGAATGCAGCAAACCCCTGCCAAGTGCCCACCAGCTGGTCGATCGGTGCCAGCGCACGTCCCATCAGCACATTGGCCGCAATCATCGCGCCGGGTGACAGTTGACCATCAATCACCAGCAACGCACCCGCTCCCAGCGCCAGCGATTGCTGGCTATAGCGAATGAACTTGCTCCAGGCGGTCACGCGATGGGCCAGACCCTTGGCTGACGTATTTTTGTCCATGTAAGCTGCATACAGCTTGTTCCAGCGTTTTTGCAGATTGCCAATCATGCCCATCGACTCAAGGACTTCTGCGTTGCGCAACTTGCTTTGCAGGTAGCTGTTGGTTTCACTGTTGGCCAGGTTGGCCGCTTCGGAGGGAGCCACTGTTTGCTGATGACCGAACCATGCCAGCGCTGCCTGAATCAAAGCGAAAACCAAAGACAACATGCCCAGCCAAGGATGCAGGAAAAAAGTCACTGCAATATAGATAGGCGCCCATGGCGCGTCAAAAAGTGCAAAGATGCCATTGCCGGTCAGGAACTGCCGGATTTGGATCAGATCCCCAAAAGCCCGCGACGGGCTAGCAGAGGCCTGGTTGAGATAAGAATCAAAACTTGCATTGAACACGCGCGTGCTCAGTTGCTCGTCAAAGCGCATGCCAGCTCGAACCAGCACCCGCGAGCGCAACCATTCCGAACATGCCATCACGCCAAACAAGAACAGCGTGACCAGCGATACCGCCACCAATGTCAGTTCGCTCTGACTGACCAGAACGCGGTCAAACACCTGCAGCATGTAAATGGTCGGCGCCAACATCAGCAAATTTGAAAGAAAGCTCAAAATGCCTACGATGAGGAATTCCCTGCGGAAAGCCCATAAGGTGGCCGTCAGCTCGCCGCGTTTAAAAAATTCAGGTTTGTTCATGGGATAAGGTACTTCAGGCTGGTGTTAGTCCGCCACTGCTGGCCTGGCGGGATTGTGTTGCAGCCTTTTCACTGGCCTGTTTTAAGGCTGCCAAGACTTCATCTCGTTGCCCAAAGGCCTGCATCACACCGTCGCGCAAGACCAGCATCTTGTCTGCAACGGCGAGCACGCTGGTGCGGTGCGTCATGATGACAAAAGTGGTGCCCCTGGACTTTTGTTCCAAGATGGCGGCGGCAAGTGCCGCGTCACCGGCTTCGTCCAAGCTGGAGTTCGGTTCGTCTAGAACCACCAAAACCGGGTCGCCATAAATCGCACGAGCCAGGGCTACCCGCTGGCGCTGACCACCAGAAAGCATGGCGCCTTCGCGCCCAACCGCGCTGTCGTAGCCTTGCGGCAGACTCATGATGAATTCGTGAAGACCGACGGCCGTGGCTGCCGCCTTGATCTTGGCCGGTTCCAGCTCGCCAAAACGCGCAATGTTTTCAGCCAGCGTGCCTTCAAGCAGTTCCACACCCTGCGGCAAATAGCCGATGTGTGGCCCCAGCTCAGTTTTGTCCCAGGTAAAAATATCCGCACCGTCCAGCCGCACCTTGCCGCCCATGGCAGGCCAAAGCCCCACCAGCAGTCGTGCCAGCGTGGTCTTGCCTGCGGCAGAAGGCCCCACAACAGCCAGAACCTCACCGATAGGCAGGGTGAATGCCACGTTTTTGATAATCGCCTGATTTCCATTTGGCGCGCCCGCTACCAGACTTTCAACCTGCAACAAGCCACGCGGTGGCGGCAAAGGCATGGCCCTTGGCCTAGGGGGTACGGCGGTCAGCAAAGTGTCAAGGCGCTGCCACGCATCACGAACATTAACCACAGAGCGCCATTGCGTCACGATTTGTACCAAGGGCGCAAGTACCCGCCCCCCCAAAACCGAGCCAACAATCATCATGCCGCCGCCGCCATTGAGCTGGTTGCGCAGCAGCAGCCAAGCGCCCAGACCCAAAAGCAACGAACCCATGGTGACTTGCAGGAATTTTGTTGCAGCTTGGTATCCCCCGGCCTTGTCTGACGCCATGGCCTGCAAGCCCAAAAATTCCTTCTGCTTTGCCATCCAGCGGCGGTGAATGTCGCGCAGCATGCCCATCGATTCGATGACCTGCGCATTACGCAGCGAACCATCTGCATATTGCTGAGCCGCGATGGCGCTGCGGTTGGCTGCCACCAAAGGCGGCTGAGTACTTCTTTCATTCAACCAGCCGACAAAAACCTGCACGATGGAGCCCACCACAGCCGACCAGCCCAGCACCGGGCTGATGGCGAACATCAGCCCAAGAAAAACCAGTGACACGGGAGCTTCCATCAAAGCCAGCAATGGGGGAGAGCCGAGAAAATCCCGAATCGTGCGAAAGTCGTTGAGCGGTTGAGCGCTGCCCCCTGCTATTTTCTTCAGGTTCGCCTGAAAAATGACGTCAAAGACCCGGTCTCGCATCTGTTTGTCCAGCTCCAGCCCAGCCCCATGCAAAATTTCTGAACGTGCCCATTCCAACACCTCCATCAACACAAAGGCCCCCAGGACGACCAGGGTCAGCATCATCAGTGTGGTGTGGCTGCGGCTATTGACCACCCGTTCGTAAACCTCCAGCATGTAGGCGCTGGGCGCAAGAATCAACAGACAGGAAAACACGCTGAACCAGGCCGAACGTACAAAGTAGGGCCGCAATTCAATGACCGCCTGACGCAATTCAGAGTCGGAATTTATTTTTCTAGAGCTCAAGTGGCCTCCTCAACCATGACATATTCGGGAATTTCAGCCAAATTCGGCTCAGGGGTGAGCGGACTATCGTCGCTTGGCATTGGCGTTAAAAACAGGAATGACAGCTCAAAGCTGTTGGCAGCGGTGCGAGACAAAACAATTTCGCGCAACTTTTTTTCATGAAAACTCACTTCGTCTTCAGGACGCAATGCAAGGTGAAACCGGATGCGCCCGTCCAGCGTGTACATCGACACCTGCCCGTCCTTGACGCT
This sequence comes from Polaromonas sp. YR568, assembly GCA_945860515.1. GTDB lineage: Bacteria > Pseudomonadota > Gammaproteobacteria > Burkholderiales > Burkholderiaceae_C > Polaromonas. The sequence goes on along the minus strand of CAMARI010000016.1, from coordinate 17,323 downwards.
CAGCGTGTGGCGGTCAAAGTAGACCGGGCAGCTGTTGCTGAACCGGAGCAGCGGTAGCGGCTTGGCGCCCAGCCTTGTCAGATTAAACGGACTTTGCGGGTGCTGATAAACCAGCCGACTGGTGCGGGATACTGAATAAATCGCATTACAGACCATCTGTGATCCCATTGCCGGAAATTTTTCCCTCAGCAGCTTGTAGGCCAGATGGTGCAGCGTCACTCGGTTCCAGCAGCGCGATTGTTGAACCAGCGGCGCCAAAGAATTACAAACCTGCGCAAACGCCTGTTGCAGCGCGTGCAAGCTGTTAACTTGCTCAGGCGATGCATTCAAGGGAATTCGCAGAAGAATATTCATATAGGAAGTTATTCTACGTCTTCCTATATGAATTTTTTAGTTTTTTTTAGGGTCCTGTGATTCAAATCACAAAGCCTGCTACTTGCACCCCAAGGCCAGCGTGGGCCGAGTTCCGTTAGGACAAAGTACCCATCAGCATCAGCACGTCAATGTGGATTCAAGGCGAAGTCGGTGCTGCATCGACCGCGCTCCAGATGGCATACCACTAGCCGTTTGGTGCCGGACATCCGGGCGCCCCTCTAAATGAGCATGACAGCCAGACCCTGAGCTGAGTCAAGAAGAGTGCAACAAAGTGCGGTAGACAGAGTCATAGAAAAACGCTTCTTCTTCAACGCGTACCGCGAGTGGCAGCAAGCTTTTCCATTTTTGTATCAGCCCGGGGTTTTTGACAACCGATTCAATCGCCTCGGCCCAGGCGCCAGCCTCTCCAGCCGCCACTGTCTGGCCGCAGCCATGGGCAGAAACATACTCACCCGGCGCGCCCAGATTGGAAACCAGGGCAGGTACACCCAGTGCAGCTGCTTCGTGCAGCGACAAGGAAAAAGTCTCCGGAACTTGCGAAGGAACGCACAGAACATCAAATTGCGGCAAGGTGGCAAAAACCCCGGCCTCGTGCATATGGCCAAGAAATTCAACACGAGGGTCAACTTGGGCAAAGGCCTGCACCTTGGTTTGGTAAGCTGCCCCCCCGTAAAACCCACCTATGATTTTCAATCTGATGTGGGGGGTCTTGATCTTTGCAAACCCTCTGAGCAACACATCCAAACCTTTTTGGGCAATGATCGATCCCACATAACCAAAGGTGATAGGTTTTTCGTCCACCGAAGCGGAGCCCAACGAAATTTCCTCTTTGCCCATCAACTTCAACAGGTCAATGCCGTGGGGAATCACCCGAAAGTCTATGTCCGGAAAAGCTTGGTTGTAGCGTGCCGCGACAAACCCCGAGGGAGCGACTCGCGCTCCCGCACCAGATAGTATTTCCCGCCCTGCCTGATAACGCTCGGCCAGGCTGTCTCTATCCCAAGGCGCGGTCAGGCAATCTTTGCCACATTTTCGAGCCTGATCAGGGCCAGTACACACTTGATTGTCAAGGGTGACCAAGTTAATGCGCGCGCACGCCAGAAAAAAGTCGGTCAGAGTCAGCAAGTAAGGCAGTCCACACTGCTGCGCAGCAAGCACCGCAGTGCTCATGCGCATGGTGTGCATCACATGGGCTACATCGAACCTGGCTTGCTTCATCCATGCGGCAATGGGCTGCACCAATTCGGTTGATACCTCCAAGCTGTAGTCCGACGTCACCGGCAGCAGGTCGCGCGGGATAAGCGTGACGGGAACCCCCTCGTACACAATTGCTTTGGCGCCAACCAGATAGGCAGCGTCTGATCCGTGGTTTTTCCCGCTGTCAACTGCGCAGGCCAAGACATGAACATAGTGGCCGGCCCGCTGCGCGGCCCGCGCCAGGTTCAGGGTGACCCGCTCAGTGCCGCTTGAGAACTCCGGATAAAACTGATGCAAGACAAACAAAATACGCATCACACACCCATCCGAAGTTCTTTGTTGATAGCATCAATCATGGGTTGCTCCGCCGCAGCGGACTTCTCGCTGTCCATGTACATGAAGCCAAGCGCCGAGCCCGCAGCGGCGGCAAACGTTTTCCTGATCACATCTTGCAGAGCCGCGCGAAGCAGGGCGTCATGCGCGCCGTAAACATTGGCAGAAAACAGATTGAAGTGTTCAAGTCGTGCAAAAAAAGAGTCACTAAACCGCCTTGCTTCGCTGCGCTCTAGGCCGTTCATGGCCGCAGATTGCAAACGGTTTCTCAGGCTTTCAACATAGTCGTCCAAGCGTGGATCGCCCAAAGAAGTGGCCTCATTCAGTTCGAGTTGGGCGCTGCTTTCACGGCACTGCGTGATCCAATGGCTCAAAAGATCGTTCATAGCCAGGCCAGGCTCGGCTTCATGAACCGCGGGAAGCAGGTCAGAAACATGTTTTGCCAAAGACACTATGCCAGCCATCAAGCCGCGAACCGACTCAACGGGCGGAAAAGTGAAGTCCTTAAACATGCCGACAAGGAAAATCACATCCACATAAGATCGTTTGAGGTAGTAAAAAGCGGGCCGGTTATGCGAGTGCACCACCTTGACGGAGGCCAGCATCGCCACCTTGTGCCCGTCCTTGATCAGTCGTATGCCAAGGTCCAGGTCTTCTGCGTAGTCACCCTGGTAACCATACTCACCAAACATCTTGCGTGAGATCAGGCAGGCCACGTCACTGAGTTGACCACGGGAGCGCAGGGCCATGTGGTCGTCGCCCTTGAAGTCGCCAATCCGGTCGCGCTCGTGACAGCCCAGAAAGCGGTAATGTGTATCGATCATGGAGTCATACATGATGTCGCTGTCACTGCGCGGATATTCGGAGCAAGACGCTGCGACCAAGCCTTCATCAGCATGGTCCATCAGGAAGCGCAGCATTCCGTAAGCCCAATAAACACCGATCGGATAAGCGTCTTGCACCATGAACAGCACATAGTCCGAAGCCGCACTGGCCGCGCCCAGATTTCGGGAATGACTGTGGGTGAATTCGGCTTGGGTAATTTCGACGACCGTGCACCCGGCTTCATGCGCCCATGCCACGGTTTGGTCGGTCGAGCCTGAATCCACGACAACGATTTCGAGATTTTTCAAGCCCTTTTGCGCGTTGAGTTTGCGTAGCAGCCATTTGAATTCAAGGCCTGCGTTAAAGGTAGGAATAACGATCGAAATGCTCGCGTCCAGCACTTCACTGACCTGCCCCAGCTCAGGGTGCAACCTGATGTTCCCCAGCACCGGGATATCGACTTTGAAAAGTGAGGCCTTCGCTTCCGGCAAGGGGCTGGTCAAAATGCCGGCATAGGTTTGCGCATGGCGTAAAAAGTGCGGCAACCGCCGCACAAAGCCGGCCACACCATGACGCCGTATTTCACCTTTGACGGCCAGAAATCCGTTGCGGAGCAACCGCTTCGGCGCATCGCTTGCGCTCCATGCTAGGCCCCGCTTAAGGATGCGCAAGGGTTTGGTCAAGCGCCAGGAAGTCGATTGATAAGTGGCCAGTAAAGTGGCATTCAATGCCTCTATGTGGCCCATGTTTTCCAGCCTGATACGAGACAATTTCTCAAGCTCGATTTGCTGCACGAACGAATTCGCGCGTTCTTCGCTCAGGCGGCTTTCTAGGCGCAGGATCTCGTTTTGCTGCGCAAGCGAATTCGCGCGTTCTTCGCTCAGGCGGCTTTCCAGGTGCAGTATCGCGTTTTGCTGAGCAAGCGAATTTGCGCGTTCTTCGCTCAGGCTGCTTTCCAGGTGCAGCATGGCGTTACTATGCTGCCGCTCGAGCGCTGCGTTTTCTAAAGCTGATCGCGTAATGTCCAGTGAAGCCTGTGTCACTTGCGACTCCAGGCTACTTATCTGCTGTTCGGCTTGTGTGAAGTCTTGGCCGCGTTGAGCTTGCCAGGCAATCAGCTTAGCGACACCCTCAGCATTCCAGCGGCTAAGCAAGCGCGTAGCAAATAGTTGCAGCGCCGTATCGCGCTCCTGACTGTTGACCACGGCATGTCCGGAACCAGTTACCGGATCAAGCGCGTAAAGCGCAGAAATACCTGCCACACGCTTGAATTCGCCTTTGGCCGCCAACTTCAGCCAGAAGTCCCAATCCTCGAACAGCGGCAGGGTTTCATCGAATCGGCAGCCGCTTTGGCGCACGACGTCAAGGCGAAAAAGCACCGCGTGAATCGGCAAATAGTTTTGCAAATGCAAAAGGGTGAAGTCAAATTCGCGAGCAAAAACATGTCCCACAATGGCTGAGCCACCGCCTGGACAACCTGCGACAGTTTGCACATCAGCGTAGCACGCTGAAAGGCCAGGGTTGTCTTCAAGCTTTTGAACCAGTTTTTGCAGGTGCAGGGGCAGAAATTCATCATCGTCATCGAGAAAAATGACGTACTTGCCGCGTGCTGCGTCCAGCAGCGCATTGGCCGCCTCACCACGGCCTAATCGTCTACCCAGATCAATCACTTGGGCCACTTGCTGTGCCAGCGGTGCGGCAAGTGGGGTCAGTTCAGCGCCGCTTGCATTGGCAATCAGTATTTCCCAGTCGGTGTAAAGCTGTTTGGTGACGGATTCGACCGCAGAGCTGAGGCTGTCACGGTTGGTGGTCCGTATCAGCACAGTCACCGTAGCGTATTTCAAGGGTGAAGCTGCGGAATTGTTATTTTTATAGTCGTCAACAGTCATGGATGGATCTTATTGTAGAAACTTTTGACGCAGGATTGCAGAGAACCCCCGTGCAATAATCGCCCTCTTAAATTCGAAGCAGGAAATGACGTCGCTATGACGCTATCAAGAGATGACTTGGAACATGGTCAGAGTATTGCATTAGGGCGCGATGCGAGCTTTGTTATCCAAACGGTCGGCTTAGGCAAGGCCTACTACCCATCGGCGTCGCCCGGCGCGGCGCTGATATCGGCGCTGCGCGGTACCGTCAGCCAATCTGCACCATTTTGGGCACTGCACCCGGTTGATCTCAAGGTTAAGCGTGGAGAAGTGGTGGGCTTGGTAGGGTCCAACGGTGCTGGCAAATCCACGCTGCTCCAAATCATCAGTGGAACGCTTGCGCCAAGCACGGGTCAATTGTGGGTCACCGGACGGGTGGCTGCGCTTTTGGAACTCGGCGCTGGCTTTAACCCAGAGTTTACGGGTCGAGAAAACCTGTTGCTTAACGGTCCACTGCTGGGGCTGAGCCGCCAGCAACTTGCCGACCGGCTTGAAGAGATCATTGCTTTTTCAGGCATTGGCGCGTTTATTGATCGCCCCGTAAAAACTTACTCTTCCGGCATGTTTGTGCGCCTGGCCTTTTCCCTGGCTACCAGTGTTGAGCCCGACGTATTGGTGATTGACGAGGCCCTGTCTGTGGGCGACGGCGAATTTGCCCGCAAGTCCTTCGACCGTATTCTGGGTCTTCGGGACAGCGGCACCACCATTTTCTTCTGCTCGCATTCGATGTACCAGATTGAGTCGCTATGCACCCGAGCGCTGTGGCTCGACCACGGACAGCTCAGAATGCTTGGGGCGCCAGCCGAGGTCACCGCTGCCTACCAGGAACACCTGGATCAGCTTTCCGCGCCACCGCCACCTGCCGACACCAGTTTGCCTGCTGTGCCGCTGGTGACATCACCGGGCCATGCGCGCATCCGTTCCCTTGATTTTGCAAGCGACGGACTGCACGGCACCAGCCTGCAGGCGATGTCTGGGCGCAGCGATATTGACATCACCATCGGCTTTGAATCAGACCCCGGCTTGCCGACGCCCCATGCGGCCGTGACCATCAACTCAGCCGACGGGCGGATTCTGGCCAGCTCCGGCACCTGGATCGATGGGGTGACGCTCAAGCGAGATTCAGCAGGACGCGGAACCGCCACCATCCGTTTCCCGGCCATTCCCATGCTCAAGGGACGCTACAGCCTGGACGCCTACCTGTTTTGCGAGCGTGGGCTGCACATCTACAGCGCCGCTGAAAAGTTCGCTACCTTGACCATTGAGCAGTCGCACCTGGAGCAGGGCATCGTGACTCTGCCGCACAGGTGGCGCGCTGAGGCCGGCTCGCTCCTTACCACCCATCCTGACTCCGCTGTTGAAGCGCCATCGCCCCCTCTGGCTCTGCCGCCAACCTGGACGCCCAAGTTCACCACCAGTTGGTCTCGCGAGACCGACAAACAGGGCCTGCTCAACTTGTTCAGCCAAGCGTTTCTGGACGACATGCCCCCCAAGCGCTGGGCCTGGAAGTATAAGGATGCGTCTGTGTGGGGCATCACCGTCCGGCGTGGTGACAAGTACGCCGCGTTTTTTGGCGGCATGCCGCGCGCCATGGTGCATGGCGGCAAGACGTTGCAGGCGGTGCAGATTGGCGACGTGATGGTCACGCCGGAACACCGGGGCACACTGGCGCGAACCGGTCCACTCTTTCGCAGTGCGGCGGCCTATTTTGCCAACATGCACACGCTCTATCCAGAGGCGCGCATGGCTTTTGGCTTCCCGTCATTGCGCCACATGAGCTTGGGTGTCAAACTGGGCTTGTACCTCGAAGTCGATGTGATCTCAACCCTGCGCTGGCCGGCTTTGGCACCGGTGCGCAGCGCACTGACCAAAACCCGTGTTTTGCAACACCTGTCTGGTGCGGCTGAATCGATGCGGCTCAATCAACTCTGGCGTGACATGCAGCAGGATTGGCCAGGCATGTTGCTGCCAGTGCGCGATGCAGCGCGCTGGAACTACCGCTATGGTGAGCATCCTGAATACAGCTACCGCGTCCTGATGGTGAGCAACCGCTGGACTGCCAAGCCTTTGGCGGCTTTGGTTTTGCGGGCGCATCCCGACCATCTGGAATGGCTAGACTACGCCGGTTCCCGGGATGCCATACCGCTGGCGCTTCGGGCGGCACGCATGCACGCCGCAGAGCTGGGACTGGCCCACGTCAAAGGCTGGTTCAGTTCAGCACTGGTGGACGAATTTTCCCAAGGTCAAGCCGCTTTGGAGCCGAACGACATCCGTGTTCCGGTCAACCTCTGGGGTCGCGACGCCGACCAGGCCAGGCCCATCGCGCCGCTGTGGCTGATGGCTGGAGACACTGATTTCCGGTGAAATCCGATAGACTTCAACGCAGTCCGGCTCGCAAGTGCATGACTTGTACATCCAGCCCCTTCTGGTCACAACGCTCTGCAAAGCATTTACCGTCTGAGCTAAGCAAGGCAACCTGAACCCTGTGGAAACCGATTTCATTCCCTATCAAGCTGTTGCACATTTGCCTGCCAAGCATGCGCTGGTGCTCGCTCCGCATCCAGACGACGAGGTCTTCGGCTGCGGCGGCGCCATCCTTGCCCATGTACAGCGCGGTACACCGGTCAGTGTGATCATCTTGACCGATGGCAGTCTGTACGGCGATGCGGCAGTGCGAATGGCCGAAAGCCGGGCGGCGGCCACCCTGCTGGGCTGCGGTGAGCCCGAGTTTTGGGCTTATCCTGACAGGGGGCTACGCCATGATCAAGATCTTGTCGGGCGTTTGGTGCAGAAAATCGTGGCCACGGGCGCCGATCTGGTTTATGCCCCGTCGCCTTGGGAGGTTCACCCCGATCATCGGCAAACCGCCAGCGCTGCTGCGCAAGCGGTTTTACATGCTGGCGTGCGCATCGCCTACTACGAAGTGGGCGGCCCGTTGCGGCCGAATCTGCTGCTCGACATCACCGCTCACGCCGCTGGCAAGATGCAGGCCATGCGGTGTTTTGCCTCGCAAATGGAGCAGCAGGACTACGCACGCCACATCGCCGCGCTCAACCAGTACCGCACTTACACCCTGCCCCGAGACGTGACTGCAGCCGAGGCCTACCTGCTGTTGTCGGCTGCCGACCTCATCGCCACCTTGCCCAGCCTGCCGCTCGGGTCGGTACTGATTCGGAGCATGGACCGCCAGCACTTGCAGGAAACGCTTGACTCGGTGGCCGTGCAAACTGAAAACGCCGACGCCTTGGATTCGATTCAGACTCTGTTTGCCAAGTGGCAGACACAGTCGGAGCCTGGGCAAATCTTGCAACTGATGCAAAAAATGCGCTCCCTCGACGATGTCAAACTGCATCAGCTCATGGAGCAGCAACTTGCCCGAAAAGAGCAGCAGCGTGCCCAAGCTGTGCTTGAATCTGAGCGCCTCATGAGTGACATCGTCAAAATCAAAGCCAGCCGGAGCTGGCGCGTCACCGCACCGCTGCGCTGGCTGTCTGCGCGCATCCAATCAAAGGACTGATGTGTCATTGATTTTTATTGAAACCAGCTCTGCTGCTGACGCGCAATTTTCTTTCGTCCGTCCCGCTTCGTGGTGCGCGGCAGATTCAAAGCAAGCGGCCTCGGCGTGCCATGGCAGCAACGGCTATCTCGCCCAGCATCTCCAACGGACAGACGTTACCCGCGAAGCTTTGCACCATGTGGGCCGCATCCGTGGAGCGCTTGGTTTCCAATGATTGAGCCGCTTGAACCGCTTGAGTCGATCGAGCCAAATGCAATTTCCGGGGCCGTCCTGAACCCCTTTAGCCCAGCGCACAACGCCATCTGGGCCTGCATTATTTGTTATCACGTGCAGGCCGCAGCACTACAACCCCTGGTCGACGTTTTGCGTGACCAGGTGGGCAAAATCCTGCTACTTGACAACTCGCCTGAATTTGAAGGCGACCTTGCTGCGATGGCAAACAGTCAGCTGCTTTACCTCCCGATGTCTCATAACCGAGGCACCGCCGGGGCCATGAACAAAGCTTGGCAGCTGGCTATGGCACATGGCGCAACGGCCATGCTCAGTTTTGACCAGGACAGTCTGCCCACCGCCGCAATAGTGGCGCAACTCAGCTTCGCGTTGACAAGCTTGCAGCAGCGCGGCTTGAACCCAGCAGCAGTTGGTCCGGGCAAAATCGACCCACGAAACAGCATACCGTTTCGGCTATTGCCGCCAGTCCTGCCCTGGTTTCAGCAAGCACCTTGCAGCGCAGCGCCCCTGGTTGAGGTGGATCATCTCATCACCTCCGGCTGCCTTATTTCTGCAGAAACGTTCAAGGCCGTTGGTCCGTTCAGAGAAGAGCTCTTTCTCGAGTATGTGGACATTGAATGGTCGCTGCGCGCTCGCTCGCTGGGTTATTCGCTTTACGCCGACCCGCGCACAGTGATGCGCCACACCATCGGCGATCACGTCATTCAGGTCGGCGGGCATCCACTGGCGGTTCACAAACCCTATCGCTGCTATTTGCTGGTGCGCAACCACTTACTGCTATGGTTTTTACCTGACACGCGCCTGTACTGGTTGCTGCGCGACCTTCGTCAGGTGCTGCTCAAAATGACACTGCTGCTAGCGCTCGAGCCCAACCGGTTTGAGCGGCTGCGCAGCATCGCCAAAGGCGTTTGGCATGGTTTGCACAAGCGCGGCGGCCCCGCTCGTTAGCTGTTTTACAGTTGGTCAGCAAAGGCCGGACGCAGGCGCCAAAATGCAACAACTGCAAAACTTGCCAGCAGTGTCCACGTGCAGGTGTAAGTCAGCAGGGCGGTCCAGTCGGGCCATTGCCCCATCAGCAGCGCTGCCCGCAACGACTCAATGGGCAGGGTCAGCGGGTTAAAGCCCAACCAATCCTGTACCTCTTTCGGCAGGGCAGAGGCCGGATACAGCACCGGCGTCAGGAACATCAACACGTTCAGCACGGGCGGAATCACCTGTGAAATGTCTCGAAGAAAGACGCCAAAACCCGCAAGCAGCCAGCCCATGAACAGCAGCATAGGCAGCATGGCCAGCATGATCAGCGGTGCGGCCAAGGCAGACAGGGGCAAAGAGTTCTGCACCAGCAACGCGCCTGCCAGCAACACCAGCATGCTCAGACCCGCATGAAAATACGCACCTGCCGCCCCGACCCAAGGCAACACCTCCAGTGGAAAAACCACCCTTTTGACAAGATTTGGCTGGTCGACCACCAGCCTTGGCGCACGTCCCACCAGTTCTGAAAACAAATTGAACAGAACCAGTCCTGCAAAAATATTCAGTGCAAAATTCCCGGGGTGGTCATCAACCCCTGGCCAGCGCGCCTTGAAAATCAGCCTGAACACAAAGGTGTAGGTGGCCAGCAGCAGCAGCGGGTAAAGCAGGCTCCAGCCAAGGCCCAGCGCCGATCCTTTGTAACGCGCCAATACTTCCCGCTTGGTCATTTGCCAGATCATGTAAGAGTGCCTGGAGGGCAGCAGCGCGTCGCTGAGTTGACGCCACGTGAATGAATTGATGCGTTGTTTCACTTCTGTATGTCTGTTTTGCCGGCGGCGACCTGGCGTATGAATTGGGCGTCTTGCAGACGCAGGTCGTTACCATCCCGTTCGACAACACCACGGCTCTGCAAGAGTTGAAAAACCCGCGTGACCGTTTCCCGACTTGCATTAACCATAATAGCCAGCTCCTGATGCGTGGGCGCATTTGGAATCCGGCCGGTGGCCAGGCCTTGTGTATCGCACAGCAGCTCCAGTTGCGCGCAGACCCGTTGCAGCGGATTTGACAAGCCCAAAATCCGGCGCTGCGCCGACACACTGCGTAGCCGCACGGCCAGACGCACACACAGCGTTTCGGCCAGCTTTGGCGAGGCGAACAAAATATGCTTGATCATGTCACGCGGTATCAGCACAACGCGCGAACGCGCCACGGCCGTCACAAATTCTGGCTCTGTCTGGCTGTCGACCAAGGCCACTTCGCCAAAATAGTCGCCTGGGTTGATAAAGTACAGTCCCACCTCCCGATCGTCCATGGTGAAGTCAACGCCCTGCAGCCGGCCTTCGAGCAGAAAACAAAGGTGGGTTGGTGCGCCGCCTTTTTGCAGCACAATCTCGCGCTTGGCATACACCCGCTCCAGGGCAAACTGCGCTAAGTGAGCAACCGTGACCTGCGGCAGGCTGGAAAGCAATGGAAGACCCTGCAAAACAGAGACAAGGGGCGGCATTTTTAAAACCAAATAGCTTTGCAAGACAGAAAGCAACAATGCACAGGGAGCAAGCGCTGTTGTTTTTTCGGCTATTGTGCAGCATTTCAAAGGCTGCCCTGTGCAGCTTTGTCCATGAATCGCTGTCGGCTGCCAGTCAAGCCCGCCAGCACAAACCAACACACTTGCACCCTTGGCGCGATGCACCTGAGAGCTGATTGAAAACACAGCCCATCCTGTGATCCGGCGCACATTTGTTTCGTTGAATTTGTGGCTTAATAATCATCCAATTTCGAGTAATGCCGTGAAAAATCATTTTTTCTCAACAATCAATTTCCTTGCTGTTCTTGTGGCCAGTTTGGTTGGTATTGGCGTTGCCCACGGACAAAGCGCCGGGCTGGCGGTCGGAGAGGTCACCCTGCATATTGGTCAGGCTGTGGTGGTCTCTTCCAGTCAGGCTTCTGAGGTGGTGCGCCGCGGCACGCTGATACATGCAGGCGACCGGATTGAAACCGCTGAAGGCGGACATGTGCACATTCGCTTTCTTGACGGTGCCTTGGTCAGCGTACGTCCCACCAGCCGGCTGGTGGTTGAAGACTACCAGTACAACCCCCAGCAGGTTAAACAATCGCTGGTTCGCTTTCGCCTCGACAAAGGCGTCACCCGCGCCATCTCGGGCGCGGCAGCAGAAGGCGCCAAAGACCGCTTTCGGCTCAACACGCCGCTTGTGGCGATTGGTGTACGGGGTACTGACTTTGTGGTGAGCACCCAGGTCAACCAGACCATTGCGACTGTCAATCAGGGTGCCATCGTGATGACGCCCTTTGGTGAGGGTTGCTCGCCACAGGCGCTTGGCCCTTGTGGCTCTGCCTTCACCCGTCTGTTGACAGCCGAGATGGTCAATACCCGGATGGAGTTCAGAAACACCCTGGCCCAGCCTGAGCTCAAACCCTTCAATGGCCTCAAGCCGCCAGACATGTCTGTGGCTCTGGCCGACCCCCGGCCGTCTGCAGATCCCGCTGCCACGTCCCGGGAAATCTCACGCCAAGCCCGCACCCCCGCGGCTGGTGACGATGTGGTGACCGCTGCATTGGTTCAAAGCGCTGTTAAAAGCGCCAGCGACGCCAGCATGGCGGTTGCTCCGCCGCAAGTTCCCCCAGCGCCCATTGTGGTAACCCCAGTGGTGGTCCCTCCGGTCGTGGTGGCACCAGTGGTGGTCCCTCCGGTCGTGGTGGTCCCAGTGGTGGTGGCACCAGTCGTGGTGCCAGCGCCAGTGGTTGTAGTGCCTGCGCCAGTCCCCCTGCCGCCACCACAGCTTGCCTGGGGCCGCTGGCACAGCGCCGCCCTAGACGCCACAGACTTTGCGTCATCGCGTTCTGAAGCCGGGCAGGGGCGCAACGCCACAGTGGGAGACAACGACTTTATTCTTTATCGCAACCCGTCTGGCGCCGCCGTTTCGCCCACAGGTGTTGCTAACTTTGACCTCCAGCAGGCACACGCTCGCTTTACCTCGCCCTCTGGTGCCCTTCTGCCTGCCCAGGTGCAGTCAGGCAGCCTGATGATCAATTTCGGCACCAGCGCTTACCAAACCGGTTTAAACGTGACGTCGGCTGCCACAGGCAATGTCGGCCTGCAAGCCAGCGGTTACATCAACGGTGACGGGTTTTTTTCCTCTCGTAGCGCCACCCAGGTTGTGGCTGGCGCTGTTGCGAACGACGGTAAATCTGCCGGGTATCTGTTTGAAAAAGCAGCAGCCGGTGGCATTTTGTCTGGCATCACGCTCTGGTCACGCTGATGATGCGCTTTGCCAGCCAGTGGCTGCGCCAGCCTTGGCGACGCCGAACCATCGCACTAGGCTTGGCAGCACTGGCCTGGCTTGCGTGGCAAGCCATCGCGCCAGGCAGCCTGCGCCAGCTTGACGAACGCAGCAGCGACCTGCTGTGGCAGTTGTCTGCCAGCCAAACACCCGAGCGCCGCGTGATCCTGATAGACATTGATGACGCCAGCCTGGCCCGCATCGGCCCTTGGCCGTGGCCGCGTGATGTCATCACCGACTTGACCACCAAACTCGACGCCCAGGGCGTTGGGCTCAAGCTGTTTGACGTGGTTTTCCCCGACGCCAATCCTGGCAATAGCGCTTTGTCCCGGGCGCTGGCGGCTAAAGACGCCCAAGCCCCATCGGTGCTGGCCCAGGTGTTTGCCCTGCGCAACGAAAGCCAGCTGCGCTCCGGCACATTGGCTGGTGCAGTGCCGGGCGCAGGCTGCCAGGCGCCGGCCATGCCAGCTCAAGGCTATCTGGCCAATACACCGGGTTTGCACCCGCGTGTTGGCCACATCACCCCCACGCTCGACGCCGATGGTGCGGTGCGCCAGCTCCCCGGCTTTGTGTGTTTTGAAGACCGCATCTACCCCAGTCTGGCCCTGGCTGGCTTTACAGCGCTGGCGTCGCCGGCCAAGCCGGTGCTGCCCGTGCCCGGCGCTGGCCCCTGGCAGGCGGCCTGGCAGCTAGCCTTGCCCGGCTTGGCGGCGCGCCCCATTGGCCTGGACTCGCAGGGGCAAATGCGCGTACCTTACGGCGTGCAGCGCCACGCCCTGACGTCTGTGTCGGCGCATACCGTGCTGCAGGGCGGGGTGCCAGCAGGCTTGCTCAATGGCGCGTGGGTGATTGTTGGCGCGTCAGCTTTTGGCTTGTCTGACGCCGTGCCCACCGCACTCGGCGCCGCCGTTAGCGGGGCCGAAGTGCACGCCCAGGTGCTGTTAGCGGCACTGGACGGCACCATTCCTTTCACCCCCCGGGCAGCGCCCGCGCTGCAACTGGCTTTTGTACTGCTGGCCGCCGCCGCCTTGTTGTGGCTGACGGCCGGGCGTCCGCTGAGCCAGCGCCGGGCGGTCGTGCTGCTGCCACTGTTGGCCGCAACACTGGTGGGGCTCGGCTTTGGCCTGCATACCGCCGCCTTGCTACAGGCCGGCTGGTTTGTCGGCTGGGCTTCTGCCGGGCTGGTCGTTGGCTTGGCGGGCCTGAGCCTGGCTTTGGGCGAACATGCCGCCAGCCTGGCCGAAAAAGATCTGCTTTACCGCAACCTGTCGAGCTACGTGCCCGGCTCGGTGGCCGAAAAAATTGCCCTGACCGAGCCCAGCAGCGACATTCAGGCGCATCGCAACGACGTCACCGTGCTGGCCGCCGACCTGCAAAACTTCTCGCGCTATTGCGAGGCCCGCTCCCCCGAAGACGCCGCCCGCGTGCTGCACCAGTTTTTCAGCACCGCCGAGCAGGTGGTACAAGCGCATGGTGGTGTGGTCGAGCAAATGGTTGGCGACAACCTGCTGGCGGTTTTCAACGGTTCACTGGCCTGCGCCGACCACCCGGTTCAGGCCCTGACAGCCGCCCGCGCGCTGTGGCTGCGCTGCAGCGAAGAGCTGCCCAACACCAGCGGTGTCGGGCTGGAGCCGCTCAGTATCAGCATTGGGCTTGAAAGCGGTACCGCGCTGGTGGGCTCGTTCGGTCCGGCGCGCAGGCGCGTGCACACCGTGTTGGGCCAAACCGTCACCATCGCCGTGCGGCTGCAGGCCCTGACGGCTGATGTCGCCTATCCCATATTGGTCGGTCCGGGTGCTGCCGAACGGGTTGGCCCCCTGTTTGCGCAGCCGCAACTGGGCCTTAAATCACTCGGCAGCTTCTTGTTGCCCGGCTTGCAGCGGGGTTGCAAAGTATTTACACTACGCACGCTGTTGGAGCCGGGGAGCGCAGCCGACCAGAGCACCCTGCATTACCTTCATCAACAAAAACAAAACTCTCAAGCGTGACAGCCCCTTACCAACGCGGCCTCATACCGGGGCGGGCCGCTGTGGCTAGTGCCAGGGTACCGGTTGCCATGAATCTGTCGCGCCAAGCCTCACCTGCGGTTTTTTCAATGCCCTGGCCAAAAGGGCTTATCCGTCTTTCCGCGGATGTTGGTCTGATGCTTGGCCTGCTGCTTGGTTTGTTCAACACGGCTACCGCCCAGCCCCAGGCTGCGCCGCTTTCAATGCCAGCAGCCTGCGCCGCCAGCCCGGTGTACCCGCTGCCTGCTGGCACCCCAGCGCTGCAAGACCTGTTGGCCCAGCTCAACGCCCAAACGCCCCTTTGCCTGCAAAACGCAGCGTTTTACGCCTGGCGCGGTGCCGTGCTGCTGGCGCTACGCCAGCCCGCCGCTGCGGCCGAGGCACTTGAGCGCGCGCTGCTGCTCGACCCCAACCTGCCCGGCGCCCAGCTCGACTATGCAGACGCCCTGCTGGGCGTGGGCGACACAGCGTCGGCGCGGGGCCTGCTGGCCCAAGTGGCGCAGCGCACCGATTTGCCCGCCAACCTGCGCCCCGTGCTGGCCCGCGAACTGGCCGCCACCGACCCCAATGCCTGGCGCACACGCTGGCTGCTCAGCACTGCACAGGGCACCGACAGTAACCTCAATAACGCCCCTGCTGCAAGTGAGCTCACACTCACATTCCCGCAAGGCCCGGTGACCTTGTCGCTGCTTGAAGCGTCGCGCCCGCAGCGCGGCAGCGCCAACCTCAGTACGGCGCAGTGGCTGGGCATCAAGCCAGCCGGCAGCCAGCTGTGGCTGCTGCAAGCCGAGCTGCGCAGCCGCCACACCGACAGCAGCGCCACCCGCTACCAGCAAGCCGACGTGTCGGCCAGCTGGCTGCAGGCGCCTGACGCGCCGCGGCAGTGGGTTGTGCGCACCGGCCTGACCAAGGTTGACTTTGGCGGCCAGGCCCTGCTGCAAGGGGCCCGCATCAGTGTTCTGCACCAGTGGCAGCCCGTGATTGCAGCCGCCGCCAGTGCCGCAGGGCAGGGGGGTGATCAGCCAAGCCAGGCAGCATCAGCCTGCCGGCCCAGCGCCGGGCTTGAGGCCGAGGCGCGGCGCTACCCGGTGTCCCCCGATCTCAACGGCCGCTACACCGGCCTGCTGGCAGCGGTCAACTGCAGTGTGGCCGACACGCCAGGCAGCTCTGCACCGCACAGCCCCCTGTTAAGCCAGCAGCAGCTCGGCTTGCAACTGCGGCTTGGCAGCGACCAGCCCGACAACGGCACACGCCCCGGCGGCAGCAACCGCCGCCTTGAGGTGCGCGCCACCTGGGAGGCTCGCCTGGGCGCCTACAAAACCAGCACTGATTACAACCACACCCGCCAGCTAGACGCCAGCGGCTACAGCCCGCTGCTGGCCGACAACCTGGCCCGCCGCATCAGCCGGCACAGCCTGCGTGCAGAGCTGGCGCGCCCCTTGCCTGGCGGATGGCTGGGTGGCGCTGAAGGCTTTGTCAGCTTCGAAGTCAATCGCCAAAGCAGCAACCTGGCCGCCTTTGAAAGCCGGCAACAAGCCCTGTACACCGGCTTGCGCTGGCTGCTTGATTGACAAGGCTGCAAGCCTGTCAGCCAGGCGCCCTGCCTTTACACACCAATGGGCCATTTAAGAATAGGTCATTTCATCATCGTGGGTCAGCTCGTTTTTGCATTGCTGGCCAGGCGGTCTTTCTGCTGACGCTACCAGCCTCTAAATCAAAATTGATAAAAATAAAAATGTCAACCCTTAAAAACCCTATGTTGCATCTAAGCAAAAAAACAACAGCTCCTAAAAGAATTTCAATGTGTGACTCGAATCACAGAGTCCGCGTTTGCGCAATGGCTATACTTCCGTGGTGCCGGGCGCATTGGGCGCTTGGTCATATCTAAATTTACGGGAAACCACTATGGCATCAGCAATCGAACGTACCAACATCGTTAAACTGGTCTCAGCCATGTTTAACGCTGCCCCAGGCGCAACTTACCTTGCAGAGTTCGTTACTTTCTTTGACTCCCAAGTCGGCACCAGCACGCAAAAACTGACTGCGCTGGCTGTGGCTCTGGGCAACAACGGGGCTTACAAAAACCTCAACCCCTCGTTTCAGCTCGACACTGAATTCGCCACCTCTTTGCTGACACAGTACGGTCTGCAAGCCAACGCCGAAGCAATTACCTTCGTCACCACCAGGTTCAATGCCGGCATGAACAAAGGCCAAATCGCCCTTGAGGTAGTTCTGGCCCTTGACGCAACGACCGCCCCAGCATTTGCCGACGCCAAAGCAATTCTGGCCAACAAAGCCGCTGTCGCTGAGTACTACTCCATCACCAAGAATACCGCCCAGTTGTCTCTCGCCGCTCTGCAAGCCGTCGTTGCTAACGTGACATCAACTGCTGCTTCTGTAACTGCTGCAAACGCAGCCACCGACGTTATTACTGCTCCAGCTGCTCAAACCTTCCCGCTCACTACTGGTTCAAACACTGGTACCCTGTTCATTGGCGCTGCAGCCAACGACTATTTTGACGGTAGTTTGACAGCAGCCGGCGCGCAAACTCTTGGTACTTCTGACGTGTTGAATGGCGGTGCTGGTACCGATACTCTTGCTGCAACTTTGCTTGCCGGCACCTTTACGCCTAGCTTGACA
>CAMARI010000015.1 GCA_945860515.1 Polaromonas sp. YR568 | reverse complement strand
CAATCGATCGCGCTGCAACCTACTTCAAGTTTCTCAACCTGCTGAACGCCGTCCGGGACCTGTCGAGTTTCCCATCGCTGGATGCCCTTGAAGAACGGTTGCTCAACACCCTGGCCGCCACCTGGCATACGAACAGACGCATCACCGTGGTGGAGGCCATGAACATCTTGCCCGACACGTCGACTGCAACGGTGTACCGGCGCCTGACAACGTTGCGAAAAAAAGGGCTGCTCGAAATTCAGCTTGATGAGACCGATCTCCGCGTGAAATACGTGCTGCCGACCGAGACGGCCACAGACTATTTCAGTCAGCTGGCGGACTGCCTGGTAAAGGCTCGGTATCGGTGAATGTGGGCGGGTCGATGAGAGCAACCATTCAAGAGCATTGGGTGCCCGCGCTTCTGGTTGCGCTAACGTGGATTTTGCTTTTCAAAATCAACACGTGGCTGTTTGCTTCTATCGAGGTGAACGGCCACATCAGCTTGGTTTTCCTTCCTGCATTTCTGCGCATGGTTGCCGCGATGGTGTGGCGATGGAGCGGTGTTGCGGGTCTTTTTATGGGCGGGCTTTTCACGAGTTCGATCTGGACGGGTGGCTCGGTGGTGCATGCGTCGGCGCTCGCTGCCTTGTCGGCGCTCGGGCCTTTACTCGCCGTCACGTTTTGCACAAAGTGGCTGGGTCTGGATGCCCGACTTGATGGCCTGAAGGGACGTCACGTTCTGCAGTTTGCGGCGACCGGTGCATTGGTCAACACGCTTTTGCACAACCTGTACTTTTATACGAGCGGGATGCAGCCATCGTTGATGGACGGCGTGTTGCCTATGTTGATTGGCGACCTGCTGGGCACCGTTGTGGTTTTGTTTGGGCTGTCATCGGCACTTAAGTTGGTCTCTAGTCGCAAGCGCTAACGCTAACGGACACCCCCGCATTGGCGGCTTCTGCTGGCAAAAAACCGGTTTGTGTCAGCGCCTGCCATAGCGCTTTGTCAGCCGTCAATGCCCCTGATACGATTAGTAACATTTGGGTTTACAAACGATGAGCGATACGCGATCATCAAATATTGGCGTTGGACTTGAGGGACTATGGTTGCTGTTTTGAACGTTTTGGGTGATGCCGCTCCGATCTCGTTGCCGGGGCTGGGCAGGGCATTGGTGTTGGCCGGAAAACTGGGCCAGAAAGACGCTGAGAACATCTTCAGCAAAGCCAAGGCGGGGCGAACCAGTTTTATTGCTGAGCTGACGGGTTCCGGCGTGGTCTCACCCTTCGACCTGGCGCACACGATGTCGTCTGCCTTTGCAGCACCCGTGCTCGATCTCGAAGCGATTGACACCCAGCGGCTACCCAAAGACCTGCTAGATGCCAAAATTTGCCAGACTTATCGTATTGTTGTCCTGAGCAAGCGCAATAACCGACTGATCGTTGCCACCGCTGACCCCTCAGACCAGGAAGCGGCTGAAAAAATCAAGTTCTCGACTCAGATGGGCGTGGACTGGGTGATCGCAGAGTACGACAAGCTGTCCAAACTGGTGGGAGCCCCCGCCAAGACCGCCTCAAAGGCGACGGAAAAAATCATCGCTAATGATTTTGATTTTGGATTTGATGAGAACAGCCCCGAGATGGAAATCGAGATCCCAGACGCAGCAGTGTCTGAGGTTGATTTACCGGTCGTCAAGTTCTTGCAAAAAATGCTGCTCGACGCTTTCAACATGAAGGCATCTGACCTGCACTTTGAGCCCTTTGAACACAGCTACCGCGTGCGTTTTCGGGTCGATGGCGAATTGCGCGAGATTGCCTCACCGCCAGCAGCGATCAAGGAAAAACTTGCCGCTCGTATCAAGGTGATTTCAAAACTCGACATTTCGGAAAAGCGCGTGCCCCAAGACGGCAAGATGAAACTGAAAATCGGCCCGGACCAGGTGATTGATTTTCGCGTCAGCACGCTGCCCACCATGTTCGGTGAAAAAATCGTGATTCGTATTCTTGACCCGAGCAGTGCCAAGCTGGGCATTGACGCGCTCGGATACGAGCCTGCGGAAAAAGAACGCTTGCTGGCGGCTATCGGCAGGCCTTACGGTATGGTGCTGGTGACCGGACCCACCGGCTCAGGCAAAACCGTGTCGCTATACACCTGCCTGAATATTTTGAACCAACCAGGCATCAACATCGCCACGGCTGAAGACCCGGCCGAGATCACCTTGCCAGGTGTGAATCAGGTCAGTATGAATGACAAGGCCGGCATGACCTTTCCCGTCGCGCTCAAGGCTTTTTTACGGCAGGACCCAGACGTCATCATGGTCGGTGAGATCCGTGATCTTGAAACGGCAGATATCTCCATCAAAGCGGCGCAAACTGGCCACTTGGTCCTGTCAACGCTGCATACGAATGACGCACCGACGACGCTGACCCGCATGCGCAATATGGGTATTGCGCCGTTTAACATTGCGTCTAGCGTGATTTTGATCACCGCCCAGCGCCTGGCCAGACGGCTTTGCCCCAACTGTAAAAAACCAACCGACATTCCGCGTGCAACTTTGATCGATGCAGGTTTCAAAGAAGACGACATTGACGGCAGTTGGACACCGTACCGCCCGGTGGGTTGCTCTATGTGCACCAATGGTTACAAAGGTCGGGTGGGTATTTATCAGGTGATGCCGATTACCGAAGAAATCCAGCGCATCATTTTGCGCGACGGAACCGCTTTGGAAATTGCCGAGCAGGCTCAGCACGAAGGCGTCAACAGCCTGCGTCAGTCTGGCCTGTACAAAGTTAAACTCGGCGTGACATCGCTAGAAGAGGTGCTGGGCTGTACAAATGTCTGATGCCACATTTCATTTCCTGTCTTCGCACCCGCATCTGTAAAACGAGAAAGCGCCATGGCAACTGCATCTAAAGGTATCCAGCAATTCGTATTCGAATGGGAGGGCAAGGACCGGGGTGGCAAACAGATCAAGGGCGAAATTCGCGCTGCGGGTGAAAACCAAGTCAAAGCTGCCTTGCGGCGCCAAGGCGTACTTCCGACCAAGATTAAAAAGCGCAGCATGCGCTCGGGTAAGTCAATCAAGCCCAAAGATATCGCTATCTTTACCCGTCAGCTCGCCACCATGATGAAGGCTGGCGTACCGCTGCTCCAGTCGTTTGACATCGTGGGCCGTGGCAATGCCAACGCGAGCGTGACCAAATTGCTCAATGATGTACGCACGGACGTGGAGACGGGGACATCCCTGAGCGCCGCTTTTCGCAAATACCCTTTGTACTTCAGTGCCTTGTATTGCAACTTGGTTGAGGCGGGTGAGACGGCGGGTATTTTGGAGGCTTT
Organism: Polaromonas sp. YR568; assembly: GCA_945860515.1. Classification (GTDB taxonomy): domain Bacteria; phylum Pseudomonadota; class Gammaproteobacteria; order Burkholderiales; family Burkholderiaceae_C; genus Polaromonas. Next base: position 23,992 of record CAMARI010000015.1, on the reverse strand, counting down.
GCTGGACCGCCTTGCCGTTTATATGGAAAAAACCGAGGCTATCAAGTCCAAAATCAAATCTGCGTTGATGTACCCCATCTCGGTGGTGATTGTGGCTTTTGTGGTGGTGGCAGTGATCATGATTTTTGTGATTCCAGCATTCAAAAGCGTGTTTTCATCGTTCGGAGCCGACCTGCCTGCGCCTACGCTGTTTGTGATTGCTATCAGCGAATTTTTTGTTGCTTACTGGTGGCTGATTTTTGGTGGTATCGGTGGCGGCTTGTATTTCTTTTTTCAGGCCTGGCAGCGCAATGAAAAAGTTCAGCGTTTCATGGACAGAGCCTTGCTGAAAGTCCCGGTGTTTGGTGTGTTGATTGAAAAGTCCTGCATTGCCCGCTGGACCCGAACCCTGTCCACCATGTTTGCTGCAGGCGTGCCTTTGGTGGAGGCGCTGGAATCCGTCGGCGGCGCATCAGGCAATTCCAAATACGCGGACGCGACTGAAAAAATCCAGCAGGAAGTCTCTACCGGCACCAGCCTGACGGCTGCCATGACCAACGCCAACCTGTTTCCCTCCATGGTCCTCCAAATGTGTGCGATCGGCGAAGAGTCCGGCTCGGTTGACCATATGCTGGGCAAGGCGGCTGATTTTTACGAAGCTGAAGTCGATGAAATGGTGGCGGGTTTGTCCAGCCTGATGGAGCCCATCATCATTGTATTTTTGGGTAGTCTGATTGGCGGTATTGTGGTGGCCATGTATCTGCCCATTTTCAAGCTGGGACAAGTCGTTTGATGCTCGATGGTTTGCCTGCGGATGCCTTGGTTGCCCTGGCAGGTTTGTTGGGCCTGCTGGTCGGCAGCTTTTTGAATGTGGTGATTTACCGCTTGCCCAAAATGATGGAGCAGCAATGGGTTGCCGAATGTGCCGAGCTGTCAGGCCAGGTGCACAGCAAGGCGGCAGATACCCCAGCGACAGAAAAACTCAGTTTGACGTCGCCCCGATCACGCTGCTCCAACTGTGGCCACCTGATCGCCTGGTACGAAAATATTCCGTTGCTCAGCTATGTTTTTTTGCGCGGTAAATGCTCGGTTTGTGGCGCGCCTTTTGGCATTCGATATCCCCTCACTGAGCTCAGCACAGGCCTTTTGTTCGCCTTTTGTGCCTGGCGCTGGGGCAACACGCCAACGACTCTGGCCTGGTGCGGTTTCTCGGCAGCTTTACTTACTCTTGCCGTGATCGACTGGGACACCACACTGCTGCCAGACGACATCACACTGCCGCTGTTGTGGGCCGGGCTGGTGTTTGCAGCTTTGCAGTTCAACCCGGCAGTCGGCTTGCCTAATGCATTATGGGGCGCTGTGGCGGGCTACCTGTCACTTTGGCTGGTTTACTGGGCTTTCAAGCTGGTCACAGGTAAGGAAGGCATGGGCTACGGCGACTTCAAATTGTTTGCTGCGCTGGGTGCCTGGTTTGGCTGGTCTGCTTTGGTACCCATCATCTTGATGGCTTCGTTGATCGGTGCTGTGGTCGGCATGGCGATGAAGTTCTCAAGCGGCCTGCGCGAAGGCGGCTACGTGCCTTTTGGCCCTTTTTTGGCGGGCGCAGGTTTTACCGCCATGTTCTTTGGGCCCCAGGCTATTCTTGGCGCGGTGGGCCTTTAGATGCTTCGCCTTGGCTTGACAGGCGGTATTGGCAGCGGCAAAAGCACCGTTGCGCGTATGCTGACAGGCCACGGTGCAACACTGATTGATGCGGACGCGATTTCACGCGCAACAACAGCGGCAGGTGGCGCTGCTATTGCTGCCATCGCTGTGCAATTTGGCTCTGACGCCATCAACGCACACGGTGCCATGAATCGCGATGTCATGCGCCAACGCGTCTTTGATGACCCGGCTGTCAAAAGGCAACTAGAAGCCATCATCCACCCTCTGGTCAGCCAGGAGTCAGCCCGCCAGGTCGAACTCGCGCGGCAAACGGGCGTCGCCTGGGTGGTGTTTGACATTCCCCTGCTGGTCGAGTCCACCCGCTGGCGACAGCAGCTCGACCAAGTGCTGGTCGTTGATTGCGAAGAGGCTACACAAATCAGCCGCGTCATGACGCGTGAAAGTACCAAACATGGCGATAGCAAAGGCTGGACACGCGACGCCGTTGAAAAAGTGATCGCCCAACAGGCCAGCCGTGCCCAGCGCCGCGCGGCCGCGGACTGGGTGATCTACAACGATGGTCTGGACCTGACCCATCTGGTTGAGCAGGTTCAAAAAATGGCAGATCGCATCACGCTATGATTCGTGATCGCATACAGTGCTTTCACTGACAAAAACCTCGCCGTGATCCTTTACGAATACCCTTTCAACGAACGCATACGCACCTATTTGCGGCTTGAGCAGCTGTTTCGCCGATTGAGCGAGCTGACGCTGCGTGAACATCCACTGGACCACCACTACGCCATCACCACAATCTTTGAGGTGATGGATGTTGCTGCCAGAGCTGAGTTAAAAACCGACGTGCTCAAAGATCTCGAGAAACAAAAACATATTCTGAACGGCTATCGCGGCAACCCTGCCATCGCCGAGGGTGTACTGGACGAGGTGACAGGTCGGCTCGATGCCTGCTTTTCAAACCTCAATGCGCTGGCTGGCAAGGCTGGCCATTCGCTGACAGAAAACGACTGGTTGATGAGCATCAGAAGCCGGGTGGGCATACCCGGCGGCACCTGTGAGTTTGACTTGCCGGCCTACTATGCCTGGCAGTACCGGCCCGCCAACACCCGCCAGCACGACCTCCAGCGCTGGATCGCCACGCTGATACCCTTGGCCGAATCCGTCCGCCTCTTGCTGCAGTTGCTACGTGACTCTGGTGCACCGCAAATGGTGACCGCGCCCGAGGGTGTGTACCAGCAAAACCTGCCGCAAGGCCGCACGTTTCAGTTGCTCCGTCTGCGCATTGACTCGGCGCCCGGGCTGATCCCCGAGATCAGTGGCAATCGTCTGATCGTGTCGGTGCGGCTGATGAATCACGGCGGTGATGATCGCCTGCACGCGGCCGGTGTGGATGCGTCTTTTGAATTGACGCTTTGCTCCTGAAGTGGGTTGGAGGCTTCGGGCATGGCTGTTGATTCGTTCAAACCTAAAATCGTGGTGTGCCCGGCGTGCCAGGGCGACGCGCTGTATGCCGCCAGCAACTCCTTCAGGCCATTTTGCAGCGAGCGCTGTAAAAACCACGACTTTGGTGCCTGGGCCAGTGAAGGGTTTCGTGTGCCGACAGAAGGCCCGCCAGATGATGAAAACTATGGCGACCCGAAGCTTCAATAACGGAGGAAGAAACGCATGATGCTCAACAAAATTTCGTGGATGCTGGCTTTGTCTGGTTTTTTATGTGCGACTGCCGCTCAAGCGCAAGCTCAAGCGCCTGAAGTCTTGAATCCGCCCACCAAAACCACCAAGAAGAAGAGCAAAAAGCCCAAGGCTGCAGCTGGAGCCAAAGCAAAGTTCGTATCTGGCTCGCAAGAAACCAAACAAGAACGCAGCTCCCGCCTGAAGCGCGAATGCAAAGGCGGGGTAGACGCCGGGGCTTGCGCAGGCTACACAAAGTAGCCAATTTCAGTTTTTTCAGGCCGCCGGTGCGCCCAGCATCTGCTGCAACTCGCCGTTCTCATACATTTCCATCATGATGTCAGAGCCGCCCACAAACTCGCCTTTGACATACAACTGCGGAATCGTCGGCCAGTTGCTGTATTCCTTGATGCCTTGACGGATTTCGCCGTCTTCCAGCACGTTGACGGTCACAGGTTTTGGCACACCGCATGCCTTCAGAACTGCAATCGCTTTGCCCGAAAAACCGCACTGCGGAAAGTTGGCATTGCCCTTCATAAACAGCACCACGTCGCTGGATTTAACGATCTGGTCGATGCGGGCTTGGGTTTCATCCATGGTCTTGTCCTTTTAACAATCAGTCCTTCAATTATCCCATTGTCCGCCAGAACAGCGCGCAATCCCCGCCAAGTCCATGCGGCTTTGAACCTTTGCAAAGCCGCGGCTGGCCAGCAGTCCCCGAACGGCAGCGGCCTGATCGTGACCGTGTTCGAGTAGCAGCCATCCGCCCGTCAGCAAGCGCTCGGGCGCGTGGTCAACGATTTGCCGGATGTCGCCCAAGCCATCCTGACCCGCCACCAGGGCATTCAAAGGCTCATGCATCAATGCCGCCAGATGGGGGTCGGCGTGAGCGATATAAGGTGGATTGCTGGCGATAACCTGGTACTGACCACCGACTTTTTCGAACCAGTTGCTATGGATGAATTGCACATCCGCCCCCAGCTGCGCGGCGTTTTGTGATGCAACGGCCAGGGCGTCTGTGCTGAAGTCAGTGGCCGTCACCCGGCACTTCACATGGTGCGCAATGGCAATTCCCACCGCACCGCTGCCTGTGCCCAGGTCCAGAATATCGGGCGACACGATGCCTAGCGTGACATCTAATACCCATTGCACCAGCGTTTCAGTGTCGGGCCGGGGCACCAGCACGCGTGCATCCACATTCAAGCGCAGGCCAAAAAAATCTTTGTAGCCGACGATGTAGGCCAGCGGCTCACCAGCTGCCCGGCGCAGGCTGACATGGCGAAAAGCTTCAGCGGCTGCTTCTGCCAGCGCATCCGCGTCATGTGCCAGCAGCCAGGCGCGTTCGGTGTCGGGCTTGCCCAGGGCGTGCAGCAGCAGCAACTGGGCGTCCAGCCTGTCCAGGCCCAAGGTCTGGGCTGCTGCAAGGGCCTGACTGACGGTGATGGGGATCAAACGCAGGCCTGATCAGTGCTATAAAAACAGGAGCTTCTCGCCGCCGCATAGATTGGTCTGGAGGCCAATTTAATCGGTAAAAAAGACATTTTCAGGCGCATTTTGATGCTGTTCAACCTTGCGACGTGGCTTCTAGTTCAGCCAGCTGCTCCGCACCTCGCGCCACTTGCAGGGCCGTTACCACGTCGTCCAGGTCGCCTTCCATGATGGTCAGCAGCTTGTACAGCGTCAGGTTGATGCGGTGATCTGTCAGGCGGCCCTGTGGGAAGTTGTAGGTCCTGATGCGGTCGCTGCGGTCACCTGTGCCGACCAGGCCCTTGCGCATGGCAGCGTCAACGGCGGCTCGTTCTGACCGGTCTTTTTCATGAATTCGGGCGGTCAGCACTTTCAGCGCCTGCGCCTTGTTGCCATGCTGGCTGCGGCCGTCCTGGCATTCGGCCACGATGCCAGTTGGCAGGTGGGTTATCCGCACCGCCGAGTCGGTTTTGTTGATGTGCTGACCGCCCGCGCCGCTGGCCCGGTAGGTATCAATGCGCAGGTCAGACGGGTTGATTTTGATCGCCTCCAGTTCGTCCGGCTCGGGCAGCACCGCCACGGTGCAGGCGCTGGTGTGAATGCGGCCTTGGGTCTCGGTGGCGGGCACACGCTGCACCCGGTGGCCACCCGACTCAAAGCGCAGCTTGCCGTACACGCCCACACCTTGCGCGTCGGGTGTCCCTTCAATGCGCAGCACCACTTCCTTGTAGCCGCCGAGTTCGCTGCTCGATTCGCTGATGATTTCCGTGCGCCAACCGCTACGCTCGGCAAAGCGGGTGTAGAGCCGAAACAAGTCTGCCGCAAACAGGGCCGATTCATCGCCCCCCGTACCTGCGCGGATCTCGACAAAAGCGGGGCGCAGATCGTCCGGGTCTTTGGGGATCAGCATCAGCTGCAGCGCATCGTCAATCTGGGTGATGTCGGCTTTGGCTGCGTCAATTTCTTCTTCGGCCATGGCCGTCATGTCCGCATCGCTCTTGCTGGCTGCCAGCAACTCCAGAGCGCTGGCCAGGTCTGCCTCGCGTGAGGTGAGCTTGCGGTATTGCTCCGCCACCACACTGACTTCAGAATGTTCGCGGCTCAGGGCGCGAAAGCGCTCCATGTTGCTGACAACGTCACTGGCCGACAGCAGGGCGTCCAGCTCATGCAGCCGGAGCAACTGGCGTTCCAGTGTTTGTCTTAAAAAGGGCTTCATTTGCGAAATCTGAATATCGCCCTGTACCGTTATTGACAGGCAGGGGGCAGGTGAGGAGAGAGGTGGAGAAAAGCAGGCGCGACTGAACGCCGAAGCTAACGCTCGGCGTCGTCGACTTTAGACCTGGCTTGGCCGCGCAAAAACAGTTTTGACACGGTTTGCGCCGTCGCTTCACGGCGCTCTTCATCACCTGCATGCAGCTCGGCCAGTGTGCCGTGCAGCATTTTTTGGCTCATGCCGCGTGCCAGGGCTTCCAGCACGCTGTCAATTGACTCGCCTTTGGCCAACAGCTTTTTGGCTCTGGTGATTTCCAGTGCACGCCATTCGTCGGCCTGGGCATGGAGCTGCTGAATCAAGGGGACGGTGCCGCGCTGGTTCAACCAGTGCATGAAGTTTTGTACGCCCGCATCAATAATGACTTCAGCTTCGGCCACCGCCGCCTGGCGGCCGTCCCGGCCGGTTTGCACCACCTGGGCCAGGTCATCAACGGTATACAAGTAAATATCGGGCAGGGCCTTGACCTCGGGCTCAATGTCGCGCGGCACAGCCAGGTCAATCATGAAAATTGGCCGACGTTTGCGCAGCTTGACAGCCCGCTCAACAGCGCCCAGGCCAATGATGGGCAGCACGCTGGCGGTGCAGCTGATGACCGCATCAAACTCGTGCAAACGCATCGGTAAATCAGCCAGCGGCATGGTTTGTGCGCCAAATTTTTGCGCAAGTGATTCACCGCGTTCCATGGTGCGGTTGGCAATCACCATCAGTGCCGGGTTTTTGGCTGCGAAATGAGTGGCGGCCAGGTCAATCATCTCGCCCGCGCCGACAAACAAAATTTTGATCTTCGCCAGATCTTCAAACAACTGACCCGCCAGCCGCACGCTGGCCGCTGCCATGCTGATGCTGTGCGCGCCAATCTCGGTAGAGCTGCGCACCTCTTTGGCCACCGCAAAGGTACGCTGAAACAGCTGGTGCAGCGTGCTGCCCATTGCGCCTGCGCCTTCAGCAGCGCGCACCGCGTCTTTCATCTGGCCCAGGATTTGGGGTTCGCCCAGCACCATCGAGTCCAGCCCGCTGGCCACGCGAAACACATGGCGCGCCGCCTGGTCGCCTTGCAGGGTGTAGGTATGGGCGCGCAGTAAATCGGCGGATACACCGCCGCTGCTTGCCAGCCAGGCCAGCGTGTGCTCCAGCGCTGGCGCATCGCTGGCGCAGTACACCTCGGTGCGGTTGCAGGTTGACAAGATGGTGGCTTCCGGGTGTCTGGCATGGGACTCGCGCAAGCCCTTGAGGGTAGGCGCCATCTGTTCAATGGAGAACGCAAAACGCCCACGCAAATCCAGCGGTGCGGTGTTATGGTTTAGCCCCAGGGCCCAGACAGACATAACCGGATTATAAAATTGAAGTGAGGCTTTGTTGGCCTGCCTAGAAAAACTCCCCATAAAACACCGATGACCGCCTATTTGTTGCTGGATCACATCCTGAATTTTTTTGCGCCGGCGGCTGCTGTAGCACTGCTTTTGGTGCTGATGAGCCGCTTTTTTAGCCGATTTTTAGCATCAAAAAAGCCTCTAGCCCAATCGATATTTGGACAAACTGCTATTATTTTTATAGTCAATGTGCTGGTGCTGGCTGCGGGCCTGGTGCTTTTGGGCAACGATGGCAAGATGGCCACATACGCGGCCATGGTGCTGGCATCGGCCGTCTGCCAGTGGGTGTTATGGCGGGGTTGGCGAGTTTGAGCCTGCTTTTCAAAACCCGTTTTTAAGCAGCCAGGCATTCAGAGGCTCGCTCCACAACTTGCCACCCCGCAGCAGTAACTGGTGGCCGTCGGGTGGCACGGCGATGGTTTGAACGAACTGCGTTGGGCTGGTGCCGAGCGCAAAAGCGGCATGCCATTGTCTGGGTGGCTCGGCGCCCCAATACAAATCGTTTTCGGCATACAGCCATATGCTGGGCAGTCGGGTAGCGCGGCCAAACTCTGCCATCAGGGCTGTAGTGACTTCAGGCCCACACATGCGGCCCGGTGCCAAGCTCGGATTACCGCCCGTACCGCCTGCAAAGTTGATGCAGCCCACGACACCCGGCGGGCTGGTGGCGCATAGGGCCACTGTTGTCAAACCGCCTACTGACTGGCCTTCCAGCAAAATTTTGTTGGCTACCGCCCAAGGCTGCGCACGTACCCATTCCAGTGCCGCATTCGTTGAGCGCATGGCCGCTTTGGCGGTGCGGCTCGGGTCGGGCTGGCCGCGGCACTCCCCCGTAGCGCCATAAACGCTGCCCGAGCTTTCGGTGTCTAAGCCGCCTGTGTCCCCATAGCCCGGCCGCACAGGTGCCACAACCGCATAGCCCTTGGCCAGCCAGTAACGCACATGCCCCAAAGCAACCGGGTTGGCCAGCCTGCTGCGCGTTGCCGCATCGCCCGCCCGGCCATGCGAGAAAAGCACCACAGGGTAGGGTTCGTTGCCTGCGGGTTTGAAAACATGCGTCACCATGGCTGCATCGCTGCCCAACGTGCCCATCCCTGTGACGGTGATTTTGACCAGCTCAGCAACCGGGTCTGCTGGCTGAGCCGTTTGTGCCGCCGCAGGCTGCAGCAGCACAGCGCACAGCACCGCTCCTGTCATTCGGGTGATGAAAACACAGAAAAACATTGTATTTTTGACGATCATGGTTTGAAAAATTCCAACCGGTCAGTGATGATGCCGTCGGTCCCCAGGGCCAGGAGGCGCTGCACATCGGCTTCGTCGTTGACGGTGTAGCTCAACACTTTAAAACCTGCACTTTTGGCTTGGGTGACGCTGGAGGTGTCCCACAGCTTGTGGTTGCCAATGATGGCGACGCAGCCCAGCATCAAAGCCGTTTCCAGCCAGCCTGTCCACAGCTGATGCAGCAGGAGGCCGCGTGGCAGCTCGGGTGCCATGCTCAGAGCAGCTTGCAGGGCATCGGGTTTGAAGGACGACAAAAGTGGCTTGCGTGATTCGTTTTGCCAGAGCCGCGCGGCGTGCTCTGCCACCACTGTGCCCGTGCGCTCATCGGTGCCGGCCGTGGGTTTGATTTCAATATTCAGGTCAAAGCCGTTGCTGATGCAATATGCCGCGATGGCGTCCAGACTGGGGATAGGCTCACCTTTGTAGGGTGCTGAATGCCAGTGGCCAGCATCGAGTTGCGCTAAGGCTTGCCAGGTCTGTTTGCCGGCGATGCCTTGATCGTTGGTGGTCCGCTCCAGCGTGTCGTCATGCAGTAAAAAAGGCACGTCGTCGCTGCTCAGTTTCACGTCGCATTCAAACATGCGGTAACCATGGCTGGCGCCCAACCTGAAGGCGGCCAGTGTGTTTTCAGGGGCTAACTGGCCGGCGCCGCGGTGCGCTATCCATTGCGGGAAATACCAATGATTCATCAAATCCTACGTTTTTTAGTCGCCAAATCGGGTCACCGGCAACATCCTCAAGTTGGCCATCAACGCGGCAATACATACTGCAAAGCAGGCCAAATCCATGTTGGTTGTCGAGGCCACCGGTGCACGCGCCAGTACATTCAGACATGGCCACTATAAATGCGCATCAGCAAGAAGAGTTGTTTTTGCGGTCATCATTTCAGCTTCAAACCCAAGCGTCTGCAAGTGGCAGTGCTCATGAGGGCATCTGGGGCGCCGCTGCAACAAGCCGCTTGCCTGCGGTAACATTCCCATTTGCCAGGGGTATCGCCCCCAAAGTCACTGAACTCGTACGATGAATGCACCCACCTCATTTGAAGAACTGAACGTTTTTGCGCTTGATGCAAATAAGCAGGAAGACCGCATCCGCGAAATCCCGTACAACTACACCTCATTTTCTGACCGTGAAGTGGTCATCCGCTTGCTGGGGGAGCGCGCCTGGGAGTTGCTCAACCAGTTGCGTGGCGAGCGCCAGACCGGCCGGTCGGCCCGCATGCTTTACGAGGTGCTGGGCGATGTGTGGGTGGTGCAGCGCAACCCTTATTTGCAAGACGACATGCTGGACAATCCCAAGCGCCGCAAGCTGCTGGTAGACGCCTTGCAGCATCGCCTGGGTGAGGTTGAAAAACGTCGTACGCCGGGCGTGTACGCTCAGCGCGATGCCGTTGTGGGCGAACTGCTTGAAGCCGCGCGCGATGCGGTCACCCGTTTTGCTACCTCGTTTGAAGAAATCTATGACCTGCGTCGCCTGGCCAGTCGCAAACTGGGCAAGTTAACGCAGAAGGACAACATCAAATTCGACGGTTTGTCGCGTGTCTCGCACGTGACAGATGCGACCGACTGGCGGGTCGAATACCCGTTTGTGGTGCTGACGCCCGACACCGAAATCGAAATGGCGGGCCTGGTCAAAGGCTGTATCGACCTGGGGCTGACCATCATCCCGCGGGGTGGCGGTACCGGCTACACCGGTGGCGCGATTCCCCTGACCTGGAAATCAGCCGTCATCAACACCGAAAAGCTCGAAGCCATGACTGAGGTGGAAATGGTCATGCTGCCGGGTTTAGACCAGCCTGTCGCCACCGTGTGGACCGAAGCGGGTGTCGTCACGCAGCGCGTGGCCGATGCGGCTGAGCGGGGCGGTTATGTGTTTGCGGTAGACCCAACGTCGGCCGAAGCATCTTGCATTGGCGGCAACATCGCCATGAACGCAGGTGGCAAAAAAGCGGTGCTGTGGGGCACGGCGCTGGACAACTTGGCCAGCTGGCGCATGGTCACGCCTGATTCGCAGTGGCTTGAAGTCACTCGGGTCAACCACAACCTCGGCAAGATTCACGATGCCGAACTTGCCAGCTTTGAGCTGAAGTATTTTGAAGCTGACGGCAAAACATTTGTTCGGCAAGAGCGGTTGGACATTCCCGGCAAGAGCTTTCGCAAAGAAGGCCTCGGCAAAGACGTGACCGACAAGTTTTTGAGCGGCCTGCCCGGCATTCAAAAAGAAGGCTGCGACGGGTTGATCACCAGCGCCCGATGGATTGTGCATCGCATGCCGGTGCACACCCGCACCGTCTGCATGGAGTTTTTTGGCAACGCCAAAGACGCAGTGCCCAGCATTGTCGAGATCAAAGACTTCATGTTCGCTGAGCAAAGGCGCAGCCAGGCTGTCGGCTCACCCGTGTTGTTGGCAGGGCTGGAGCACCTGGACGACCGCTACCTTCGAGCCGTGGGCTACGCCACCAAATCCAAGCGCGGCGGCTTGCCCAAGATGGTGTTGATTGGCGACATAGCCGGTGATGATGCTGACGCGGTGGCCCGTGCCACCAGTGAAGTCGTGCGCATCGCCAACTCGCGCAGCGGTGAAGGCTTTATTGCCATCAGCCCGGAAGCACGCAAGAAGTTCTGGCTGGATCGCAAAAAAACCGCCGCGATTTCGCGTCACACCAACGCCTTCAAAATCAACGAAGACGTGGTGATCCCGTTACCGCGCATGGCCGAATACACCGACGGCATCGAGCGCATCAATATTGAGCTGAGCCTGGCCAACAAAATCAAGCTGTGCGACGCGCTGGAGGCTTTTTTAGGCAAAGGCAATTTGCCCTTGGGCAAAGCAGAAGACCCGAGCGATGTGCCTCCCCCAGAACTGCTGGAAGAACGAGTTGCACAGGCACTTGCCTTGGTGGCTGAGGCGCGTGGCGTGTGGGCCGGTTGGCTGCAAAACGTCGATGCCTTGTTCCCCCAATTGCAAGACCACACCCTGCGCGCCAGCTGGAAGTTGCAGCTCAAGGCACCCCTGCAAGCTATTTTTACGGGTGGTGCGTTTTTGCCAATCTTTACCGAGTGCGTGGCGATTCACAAGCGGGTGCTCAAGGGCCGCGTGTGGGCAGCGCTGCACATGCATGCGGGCGACGGCAACGTGCACACCAACCTGCCAGTCAACAGCGACGATTACGAGATGCTGCAAACCGCACGCCATGCGGTTGAACGCATCATGGTACTGGCGCGGTCGCTAGACGGTGTGATTTCTGGCGAGCACGGCATTGGCATCACCAAGCTGGAGTTTTTGACCGATGCTGAGCTCAAGCCGTTTGCTGACTACAAGGCCAAGGTGGACCCTGAGGGACGTTTCAACAAAGGCAAGCTGCTACGAAATCCGGCGCTGGAAACAAACGTATCCGCTGGTCTGGAGACCAAAAATACAGGTAAAAACGGCCTGCAAGAGCCGCTTCTGGCGGATTTGACCAATGCTTACACGCCCAGCTTTGGCCTCATGGGGCATGAGTCGTTGATCATGCAGCAGTCCGATATTGGCGCGATTGCCGACAGCGTCAAAGACTGCCTGCGTTGCGGCAAATGCAAGCCAGTGTGCGCCACCCACGTGCCGCGTGCCAACCTGCTGTACAGCCCGCGCAACAAGATTTTGGCGACATCGCTGCTGGTCGAAGCGTTTTTGTACGAAGAGCAGACCCGGCGCGGCGTGAGCATCAAGCACTGGCAAGAGTTTGAAGACGTGGCCGACCATTGCACGGTCTGCCACAAGTGTTTGAGCCCTTGCCCCGTCGATATTGACTTTGGCGAAGTCTCGATGAACATGCGCAACCTGCTGCGCAAAATGGGCCAAAAAACCTTTCGCCCCGGTAACGCTGCGGCGATGGTGTTTTTGAATGCAACGAACCCGCAAACCATCAAGTTCATGCGCAGCGCGATGGTCGATGTGGGTTTCAAAGCCCAGCGCCTGGCCAACAAGTTGTTCAAGCGGCTGGCGCGCAAGCAAACTGAAAACCCCCCAGCAACAAAGGGTGCGGCGCCGATCAAAGAGCAGGTGATTCACTTCATCAATAAAAAAATGCCGGGCGGCCTGCCCAAGAAAACCGCGCGCGCCTTGCTCGACATTGAAGACAAAGACTACGTGCCCATCATTCGCAACCCGAAAGCCACCACGGCCGATACGGAAGCGGTGTTTTATTTCCCTGGCTGCGGCTCTGAGCGCCTCTTTAGCCAGGTCGGTTTGGCCACCCAGGCCATGCTTTGGCATGCGGGTGTGCAAACTGTGTTGCCGCCGGGCTATTTATGCTGCGGTTATCCGCAAAAAGGCAGTGGCCAGTTTGACAAGGCCGACAAAATCATCACGGACAACCGGGTGCTGTTTCACCGTGTGGCCAATACGCTGAACTACCTCGACATCAAAACCGTGGTGGTCAGCTGCGGTACCTGCTATGACCAATTGCAGGGCTACGAGTTTGACAAAATTTTCCCCGGCAGCCGAATCATTGACATTCACGAATATCTGCTTGAAAAAGGCATCACGCTGCGGCCTGAAAACGGTGCTGGGAAAGGGTACTTGTTTCATGACCCCTGCCACAGCCCGATGAAGCTGCAAGAGCCGATGAAAACCGTCAAGGCACTGCTGGGCGATAACGTCTTGAAAAACGAGCGCTGCTGCGGTGAATCCGGCACGCTGGGTGTGACTCGGCCTGACATTTCAACCCAGGTGCGCTTCAGAAAAGAAGAAGAACTGCAAAAGGGCGAGGCTGCGCTGAGAGCTTCCGGTGCCGTCGCAGACCAGGAGAACGTCAAGATTTTGACCAGTTGCCCAAGCTGCCTGCAAGGCCTGTCACGCTTCCAGGACGACATGAAAAATGGCCTGCTGCAAGCTGACTACATCGTGGTTGAAATGGCCAACCAGATGCTGGGCAAAGACTGGTTGCAAACCTATGTGGATTCAGCCAACCACGGTGGCATTGAAAGAGTGTTGGTATGACACAAGCAGGCTGCCCACTGTGTGATGCAGACGGCGGCCTGCTGGTTTTCAAAAACGATCAGTTTCGTGTGATTCAGGCCCAAGAAGAAGGCTTTCCGGCTTTTTACCGGGTGGTTTGGAATTCGCACGTGGCTGAGTTTTCTGACCTGACCCACGAAGAACGCCTCACCTGCATGCAGGCTGTGGTGTCGGTTGAAAAAAACCTGCGCGAACAATTGCAGCCAAGCAAAATCAACCTGGCCTCCTTGGGCAATGCCGTGCCGCATTTGCACTGGCATGTGATGGCCCGCTTTGACTGGGACAGCCACTTTCCGGGGCCGGTATGGGCTGCTGCGCAGCGTCCCAACAACCCTGAAAAACTGACACAACTCGCCTCGCAATGTGCTCAGATTAACCATTTGCTGGCTGAAACGCTGGCCTCCTGACGTTTCAGAAAGCAACACAACATGGCCGGCCTGCAAGCAGATTCACCTACCCCGACGGCACTCACAGTGCATGGCACATCACGTTTGCTTGAAGTGGTTTTTTCAGACGGTGCGGCTTTCAGCGTTCCGTTTGAGCTGATGCGCGTGTATTCGCCTTCTGCAGAGGTGCAGGGCCATGGTCCTGGCCAGGAAGTCTTGCAAACCGGCAAGCGTGAGGTGGGCGTGCTGGCGCTCGAGCCGATTGGCAATTACGCGGTCAAGCCCGTGTTTTCGGACGGTCACGAAAGCGGCATATTTTCATGGGAGTACCTGTACCACCTGGGCGCCAACCAGGCCCAGTTATGGAGCGACTACAGCCGTCGCTTGGAAGCTGCAGGCATGTCGCGTGATGCCCCCATGGTGGTGGCGGGCGGCCACAGTTGCAGCAGCCATTGACGGTTCGCTGGCTGTCGGTGTTGTTTTGGCATCACAAAAGGCAACAAAGACTGCAAAGCCCCGTATGCCACTAGGGTTGTAGCCCTGCATTTCCTCGCGCGCGCTCTAGCATTGAGGGAATGACAACAACCCATTTTGGTTTCCAATCGGTCGACGAAAAAGACAAGGCGAAAGCCGTGCGCGGCGTGTTTGACTCGGTCGCGTCCAAATACGACGTAATGAACGATCTGATGTCGGTCGGCATGCACCGGGCCTGGAAGGCCTACACCGTGCTGGTCGCCAACGTCAAGGACGGCCAGCGCGTGCTCGATATTGCTGGCGGCACGGGCGACCTGGCGCTGGCATTCGCACCCAAGGTGGGTTCCACTGGACAGGTGGTGCACACCGACATCAACGAGGCCATGCTGCGCGAGGGCCGTAACCGGTTGCTCGATGCGGGCGTGAGCTTACCAACGCTGGCCTGTGATGCCGAGCATTTGCCCTTCGCCGATGCTTATTTTGACTTGTTGACTGTCGCCTTTGGGCTGCGTAATATGACGCACAAGGACGCTGCCCTGCTGGAAATGAACCGCGTGCTCAAACCCGGCGGCAAGCTTCTGGTGTTGGAGTTTTCGAAGGTGGCCAAGCCCCTGACGAAAATTTACGACTGGTATTCGTTCAAGGTGCTGCCCAAACTGGGCAAGCTGGTGGCCAACGACGACGCCAGCTATCGGTACCTAGCCGAATCAATTCGCATGCACCCGGACCAGGACACGCTAAAAGCCATGATGCTCAAAGGCGGCTTTGGTCATGTGGACTATCACAACCTGTCTGGCGGGGTGGTGGCATTGCATGTTGCAATCAAGTGTTGAGTTTTTGTTTTTCGTTTGCATATCGGTGTTTTGTACAAAGGAGACATTATGAAAATTTGGTCTATTGTTCTTTCTGCTGTGATGGCGCTAGGCGTTGGCTTTGCCGCAACCAGTGCTGAGGCAGCCCGTATGGGTAGTGGTAAATCGGCTGGCAAGCAGTCGTCGAACGTGACGCAGCGCGAGGCTGCCAAGCCGACAACGCCAGCGGCGCCACCTGCCGCTGCGCCAGCCGCTGCACCTAAAAAGCCTTGGGGCGCCATGCTCGGTGGTTTGGCCGCTGGATTAGGCTTGGCCTGGCTGGCATCGTCGCTTGGCTTGGGTGGGGCGATGGCCAACATCATGATGTTTGCGTTATTGGCGCTGGTGGCTGTGCTGGTCATTGGCTTTGTGATGCGCAAAATGAAAGGCGGTGGCGCCAGCCAGGGGCAATCACCGTATGCGATGCAAGGTGCCGGCAATGTGGCGACGCCCCGAAGCTACAGCCCTGAAAACGTGGGTAACGATTCATCCGCGCGCCCCTGGGAACGTACTACCACCGCCTTTGATAACGGCAATGTCGCCAATGCTGGTTCCATGATTGGCTCGAATTTGTCGGGCTCACAGGCCTGGGGTGTGCCTGCCGGTTTTGATGCGGAAGGCTTTTTGACAGCCTGCAAAGCCAACTTCCTGACGCTGCAAGACGCGTGGGACCGTTCGGACATCAACAACCTGCGCGCGATGATGACAGACGACATGCTGGGCGAAATCAAAACCCAACTGGCCGAGCGCGAATCACACACCGGCGTGGGCCTGAATAAGACCGACGTACAAATGCTCGATGCCAAGCTTCTGGGTATTGAAGAGCTCGCTGATGTCTACATGGCCAGCGTCGAGTTCTCGGGCATGATCCGTGAAGATGCATCGGCAGGTGCAAGCCCGTTCCGCGAGGTGTGGAACATGACCAAGCCGCGCGATGGCAGTGGTGGCTGGCTGGTGGCTGGCGTACAAGCACTTCAGTGAGCCCCCACGGTCGCTCACTTCGGGTAGCTTCCTGCCCCCCGAGGGGGCGGCTGCGCCTGCGGACTGGCAAAGCCAGATCCGCGGCCCCTGTTTGATTTATGAAAGCCCTTTAATATTTTCAGTTGTGTGAGGCTTCTTTAAACTGAGTGAAAATCGGGAACGTATGAATAACACGTTCCCTTTTTCTTTTGTGGAGTCCATCGCTACCCGTTTTCAGCCACCCGTATGGGTGGTCAGCGAGACGCAGCAGCGGCTGGTGCTTTTTCTAAATCATGTCCTGATGCAGGAAAAAGAAGCACAGGATCGCCTGGCCCGCAAAAAGGGCAGTGTGCTGCACATCCGCTGGGGCCTGTTTGAGCTTGATCTGCTCATCACGCCGGCTGGCCTGCTTGACATGGCCACGCCTACAGCCAAACCTGATTTGTTGATCGCTATAGCGGTTGATTCGCCCATGGCGCTGATGCAGTCAGTGATGGCGGGCAAGTCCCCTCCTGTCAAGATTGAGGGCGATGTTCAGTTGGCGGCGGAGCTTGGCTGGCTGGCTGAAAACCTTCGCTGGGATTTTGAAGAAGATTTATCACGGGTGGTGGGTGATATACCTGCTCATGCCATGGCTGATGCTGCCAGGCGTGTGGGGCAGGCCGTCAAATCGTTTTTGGTCACGGCACCTGGTAGCCCTTTTCAGCCGACAGGCGACACCCCGGCGAAAGCTGCTTCATGAGCCGTATTTTCAGGGGCATTTTTATTGTCTGGACGGTGTTGCGGTTTGGTCTGGATGAACTGGTTTTGTCGGGTTTTGAAAAACCGTGGATCAAGCTGATTCGCCGCGTGGTGTCGGTAGGCCGCAATTTGCGGGCACCGCGCGGGGAACGATTGCGCGAAGCGCTGGAAAGCCTGGGGCCGATTTTCGTCAAGTTTGGCCAGGTCATGTCGACCCGCCGTGACCTGTTGCCGCCTGATATTGCTGACGAGTTGGCCCGCCTGCAAGATCGTGTGCCGCCGTTTGATTCTGCTTTGGCGATTGCCAGGATTGAAAAGTCATTTGGCCGCCCGCTGGAGAAAATCTTTGCCAGCTTTGACCATACGCCGATCGCCAGCGCATCGATTGCGCAGGTTCACTTCGCCGTGTTGCCCAATGGCCGTGAAGTCGCCGTCAAGGTGTTGCGCCCCAACATGTTGCCGGCCATTAAAAAAGACCTGGCCCTGATGCACATGATGGCAGGCTGGGTGGAAGGCGCGTCTGCTGACGGCAAGCGCCTCAAGCCGCGCGAGGTGGTGGGCGAGTTTGACAAGTATCTGCACGACGAACTCGACCTGGTGCGTGAAGCAGCAAGCGCTGCCCAATTGCGGCGCAATATGGCCGGTCTTGATCTGGTGATGATCCCGGAGATGATCTGGGACTACTGCATGCCCGACGTGATGGTGATGGAGCGCATGAAGGGCGTGCCCATCAGCCAGACCCAGCGTCTGCGCGATGCCGGTGTCGACATGAAAAAACTCGCACGTGATGGCGTGACGATATTTTTTACCCAGGTGTTTCGTGACGGGTTTTTCCATGGCGACATGCACCCTGGCAACATCCAGGTCAGCCTGGAGCCCGAGACTTTTGGCCGTTATATCTCGCTGGACTTCGGCATTGTTGGCACGCTCACCGAGATTGACAAGGAATACCTGGCACAAAATTTCAGCGCGTTTTTCAGGCGCGACTACAAACGCGTGGCAGAGCTGCACATTGAATCAGGCTGGGTACCCGCAACCACACGGGTCGACGAGCTGGAGTCCGCCATTCGCGCCTGTTGCGAGCCCTACTTTGACAGGCCGCTGAAAGAAATATCGCTGGGCCTGGTGCTGATGCGCCTTTTTCAGACCTCACGCCGCTTTCATGTCGAGATCCAGCCCCAACTGGTGTTGCTGCAAAAAACGCTGCTGAACATCGAAGGCCTGGGCCGCGATCTGGACCCCGACCTCGATTTGTGGAGCACTGCCAAGCCATTTTTGGAAAAATGGATGGTGGAGCAAATCGGCCCTGAAAAGCTGCTGGCCCAGCTCAAAGCAGAAGCACCAGCGTACGCCAAGCTGTTGCCGCTGTTGCCGCGGCTTTTGTCGGACTACCTCAAGCGCCCATCAGATGCCAATCAGCGCGGCCTGGTGGAACTGCTGGCCGAGCAAAAACGTACCAACAAGCTGCTCCAAGGCATTATTTATGGCGGCGCTGGTTTTGTGCTGGGCCTGATCGCCATGCAGGTACTCCTCAGGGTCAGCCTTTTTTAGGTGAACGTTTATAATCGTGGGCTTTGCTGCCTGGAGCGATCCGAGGCGCTTTTCACTGAAAATTCCCCAAAATCATGCCAATTTACGCTTACAAATGCGAATCCTGCGGACATAGCAAAGATGTTTTGCAAAAAATGTCTGATGCGCCGCTGACGGACTGCCCGCAATGCGGCGCCGCCACGTTTAGAAAGCAGCTGACCGCCGCTGGTTTTCAGCTCAAGGGTTCTGGTTGGTACGTCACGGACTTCCGGGGTGGGGATCAGGCCAAAGGTGCCGAATCTGGCGCCGCCGAGAAAACCGTGGCACCCGACAGCGGTGCTGATGCGGCCGCCAAGCCTGCCAAGTCAGAAGCGACTGCAGCTGCGGTTGCGTCTGCTCCGGCTGCAAGCCCTTCACCTGCGCCCAATCCTGCGCCCAAGGCCACGCCATGATGGCTGAAATCCGCAAATGGCTGCTCGCCGGTTTGCTGGTTCTGGTGCCGCTGGGCATCACGGTCTGGCTGCTCAATTGGTTTATTGCAACGCTGGACCAAACCCTGCAAATCCTGCCTGGCAACTGGCACCCTGACAAGCTCATCGGTGTTCATATCCCCGGTTTTGGCGTATTGCTGGCATTGGTCATTGTGCTGATCATCGGTGCGGTTGCCAGCAATTTTTTCGGCAAAAAACTGGTCAGCTGGTGGAACTTGCTGCTCAATCGTATCCCCATCGTTCGCTCGATCTACTCCAGTGTCAAGCAGGTGTCTGATACGCTGTTTTCAGAAAATGGAAACGCTTTTCGCAAGGCTTTGCTGGTGCAGTGGCCACGCGCGGGCGTGTGGACGATTGGGTTTCAAACCGGCACACCTGGTGGCGACGTGATCAACCATCTGCCAGGCGACTATTTGAGCGTTTATGTGCCGACCACGCCGAACCCGACAGGCGGCTACTTTGTGATGCTCAAGCGCGAAGACTGTATCGAACTCAAGATGAGCGTTGACGAAGCCCTGACCTACGTGATTTCCATGGGCGTCGTGGTGCCTGGCAGTCCGGCCACCCATAAGCCCAAATAATTTTCAAACCCTATTTATGTCCTCCCAAATGCGTTCCAACTATTGCGGTCTGGTGACCGAAGCCCTGATGGGTCAAACGGTATCCCTTTGCGGCTGGGTCAACCGCAGACGTGACCATGGTGGCGTGATTTTTGTCGACCTGCGCGACCGCGAAGGCTACGTGCAAGTGGTGTGCGACCCAGACCGCGCCGACATGTTTGCGACCGCTGAAGGCGTGCGTAACGAGTTTTGTATTCAGGTCAAAGGCGTTGTGCGCGCCCGCCCTGAAGGGACGGTCAATGAAGGCCTGAAAAGTGGCAAGATAGAAGTGCTGTGCCACGAGATGACGACGCTCAACCCCAGTGTTACGCCACCATTTCAGCTGGACGACGACAACCTGTCGGAAACCACGCGCCTGACGCACCGCGTGCTTGATTTGCGCCGCCCTTACATGCAAAACAACCTGATGCTGCGCTATCGGGTGGCGATGGAGACCCGCAAGTTTCTGGACGCGAACGGTTTCATTGACATTGAAACACCCATGCTGACCAAAAGCACGCCCGAAGGCGCGCGCGACTACCTGGTGCCAAGCCGCGTCAATGAAGGGCAGTTTTTCGCGTTGCCGCAAAGCCCGCAATTGTTCAAGCAATTGCTGATGGTGGCAGGTTTTGACCGCTATTACCAGATCACCAAATGCTTCCGCGACGAAGACCTGCGCGCTGACCGTCAGCCCGAATTCACGCAGATTGATATTGAAACATCCTTCATGGGCGAGCAGGACATTCGCGACATGTTCCAGGGCATGATCAGTAACATTTTCAAAACGGTACTGAACACGGATCTGGGCGAGTTCCCTGTGATGGCCTATGCCGATACGATGCATCGCTTTGGCTCCGACAAGCCCGATTTGCGCGTCAACATGGAGTTCACTGAACTCACCGACGTCATGGTCGATGTTGATTTTAAAGTTTTCAGCGTACCCGCCACCACACCTGGTGGTCGCGTGGTGGCCCTGCGCGTGGCAGGCGGCGCAGAAATGCCGCGTAGCGAGATTGACGCCTACACCGAATTCGTCAAAATTTACGGTGCCAAGGGCCTGGCCTGGGTCAAGGTCAACGACATCACCAAGGGCCGCGATGGCTTGCAAAGCCCGATTGTCAAAAACATCCACGATGCGGCGATTGGTGAGATTTTGAAGCGCACGGGTGCGGCTAACGGCGACCTGCTGTTCTTTGGTGCCGACAAAGCCAAAATCGTCAACGACAGCATAGGCGCACTGCGTTTGAAGGTCGGCCTGAGCCCTCTGGGTAAAAAGCTGGGCCTGTTCGCGGCGGGCTGGAAACCGTTGTGGGTGGTTGACTTCCCGATGTTTGAACACGACGAAGCCAACAACCGCTGGAGCGCGGTGCACCACCCGTTTACCGCACCCAAGGACGGTCACGAAGACTGGATGGACACCGATCCCGGCAAATGCATTGCCAAGGCCTACGACATGGTGCTCAACGGCTGGGAGCTAGGCGGCGGCTCGGTACGTATCCACCGCGCTGATGTGCAAAGCAAGGTGTTTGATGCCCTCAAAATTGGCCCTGAAGAAGCGCAGGAGAAGTTTGGCTTTTTGCTGGATGCTCTGCAATATGGCGCACCACCGCACGGCGGCTTGGCCTTTGGTTTGGACCGTATCGTCACCATGATGACCGGTGCTGAATCCATCCGTGACGTGATCGCTTTCCCAAAAACGCAGCGCGCCCAGTGTCTGCTGACCCATGCACCTAGCCCAGTGGATGAAAAGCAGCTCAAGGAGCTGCATATCCGCTTGCGCGCGCCAGCGGCCGCTTGACTGTGCTGCCCAAAGCTGGCAGCGGCTGAGAGCACAAAAGCATGGGCGCTTTCAAGATACCGGAATCCGTTCTGGTTGTCATTCACACGCCCGAGCGGCACGTTCTGCTGATTGAGCGCACAGGTCACCCTGGCTTCTGGCAAAGCGTGACAGGCTCTAAGGACAGCCCGCACGAAGCGTTGCGGCGGACCGCTCAGCGCGAAGTGCTGGAGGAAACAGGCATCACGGCCAACATCAGCCATTTTGTTGATTGGTCTCTGGCTAATATTTACGACATCTATCCCGCATGGCAGGGTCGCTATGCACCCGGCGTGACGCAAAACACCGAGCATGTTTTCAGCCTTTGCGTCGCAGCAGCTGTCCCGGTGATCCTCAGCGCACGCGAGCACACCGCTTACCAGTGGCTGCCTTATCTGCAGGCTGCCGACCTATGCTTTTCACCGTCGAACGCAGAGGCGATCTTGTTGTTACCTCAATTCATGGCATAAGCTTGCTGGCATGCAACCCGCATCGAACCTTGAAAGTCTCGAACTGCTGCAAGGCGGTCAGACTTTTTTCCCGGCGCTGATTCGTGCGGTCGATGCCGCGACTGCTTCAGTGCAGCTGGAAACCTATGTTTTTGACATGCACGGCGCGGGCGCTGAGGTGGCCGAGGCACTGCTGCGTGCTGCGCGCCGGGGCGTGGTGGTGCAGGTATTGGTCGACGGTATTGGCTCAGAACCTTTGAGCCCAAAATGGCAACAAAAAATGGCAGACGCTGGTGTGCAGTGGTGTGTGTACTCGCCTGTAGGAACTGGCTTGAAGGGGTTGGGTTTGTTGCTGCCCGATCGCTGGCGCAGGCTGCACCGCAAGCTTTGCGTGGTGGACCGTCAGATTGCTTTTTGCGGCGGCATCAATATCCTTGATGATTTTTATGATCCCAATCACGGCAAGCTTGAATCGCCACGTTTTGATTTTTCTGTTCAGGTTACTGGCCCGCTGGCTGCGCAAATGCACGAGGCGGTCAGCCTGCTCTGGTGGCGCGTTCAGGCCGGCTACAGTGCGCGACGGCGACATCTAGGAGTCGCTTGGGGCAAATTCAAAAAGGCAGGTTATGGCGGGCGCTCGCCGTCAGTCGTTGAGGGCCCCAGCTTTGGCGCGCATGCGGTGCTGGTTTTGCGCGACAACCTGAGTAACCGGAGCAGTATTGAAAAGGCGTATTTGAAGGCGATTGGCAAAGCGCGCAGCGAGATACTGATTGCCAACGCCTACTTTTTGCCCGGCCGCAAGTTACGCCGTGCACTGATGGGCGCAGCGCAGCGCGGGGTGACCGTCACGCTGTTGCTGCAGGGCACGTATGAGTACTTTATGCAGTACCACGCTGCGCGGCCGGTCTATGACGCTCTGCTCACGGCCGGAATTGATATCCATGAATACAAAGCCAGTTTTTTGCATGCCAAAGTCGCGGTCATTGATGGACGTTGGGCCACGGTTGGCTCGTCCAATCTTGACCCTTTGAGTCTGCTGCTGGCGCGTGAGGCCAATGTCGTGGTTGAAGATACGGCCTTTGCCGGCGAGTTGCGCGAGCGACTCTGCGCGGCCATAGCCAACCATGGCAGCCGCATAGACCCTGCCGTCCACAGCCAGCGGCCGTTTGGCCAGCGCTTGCTCGGTTATGTGGCTTACGCTTTGATGCGCGTCGGTATCTGGATCGCGGGCCAGCGTTATTGATGGTTCCGCCTTATCCTGACGCGACATGCAAGACCTGATTGTTCAGCGGCCCGAAGGCCTGTACTGCCCGCCCGGTGATTTCTATATTGACCCGTGGCGTGCGGTAGACCGTGCTGTCATCACCCATGCCCATGCCGACCACGCACGCACCGGCCATGGCCACTATCTGGCCGCAGCCCCAGCGGAGGGTGTGCTGCGTTCACGACTGGGGCAGGCGATTGCGCTTCAGGCCGTGCAATACGGCGAGGTGGTCACGCACAATGGCGTGACAGTGTCACTGCATCCTGCCGGGCATGTGCTGGGTTCTGCGCAGGTGCGCTTGCAGCACGGCGGACAGACCTGGGTGGCCAGTGGTGACTACAAGGTTGCCCCCGATGCCACCTGTGCGCCGTTTGAGGCAGTGCGTTGTGATGTGTTTATCACCGAGTCCACTTTCGGTTTACCCCTTTACCGCTGGCGACCCGATGCCGAGGTATTTGCCGAGATCAATGCATGGTGGGCAGCCAATGCGGCGGTAGGCCGTGCCAGCGTACTGATGTGTTACAGCTTTGGTAAGGCGCAGCGCATTTTGAGTGGTGTGGACGCCTCCATCGCGCCGATTATTGTTCACAGCGCGATTCAAACCCTCAACACCGCTTACCGCCTGGCTGGCGTGAACCTGCCAGACACAAAACTGGTCAGCGACGTCACCGACCCGGCTGACTTCAAACGCGCCTTGGTGCTGTGCCCGCCCAGCGCAGCGGTGCGCCGC
>CAMARI010000014.1 GCA_945860515.1 Polaromonas sp. YR568 | reverse complement strand
CGGGTATCGCAGTTGAAGGTTCAAAAATTTACTTTTCAGATAAAAATGGCATCGGAGTGATCAATTAAATGTACTGCCACATTTGCGAAGCGCTGGCCCAGCGCAGCAATAGTGCTTTTCATTTATCTTTTAGGCTGCTAGCCCAATATATACAGAGGCTAGCAGCTATTATTTAAATAGCAGTCGGCATCCTCAAGGCAATGGCAGTGCAGTCTTGTAACGCACCTGCTTGAGCGCAAAACTGGAGCGAATTTTTTCAATCCCCGGTATGGGTGTGAGCTGGTTCAAAATGAATTTTTCCAGCGCGCCTATGTCGGCCACTGCCACGCGTATCAAGTAATCGCTGTCGCCGGTCATCAAATAGCATTCCATCACCTCGTCGTGCTCGACGATGCGGCGTTCAAACTCGCTCAGGGCATCTTTGCTTTGGCTGCGCAGGCTGATGGAGATAAAGACGCTCAAACCCAGGCCGAGCGCTGCCGCGTTGGCGATGGCCACATAGCGGTCAATCACCTTGGCGGCCTCTAGCGCCTTGACACGCGCCAGGCAGGGCGAGGGGCTCAAATGCACGCGCCGGGCGAGTTCGACATTGGACAAAGAGCCATCGCGTTGCAATTCGTCGAGAATCTTTAAATCGAGGTTATCAAGCTGCATAGGTTTAAAATTGTATTGGAAGCAGCATATTGTGCCGTATTTATCAGATCTACCTGCTTTTTAAGCAGCACCTTTGGCGTCTCATTACGTACAGTCAGATGCCATGAACATAGACCACACTCACCTCAGCCTGGACCCGGACCCGCAAGAAACCGCCGAATGGCGTGAAGCGTTTGAGGCGCTCATCGCAGCGCAAGGCCCGGCGCGGGGCCGGCAAATTCTGGACGACTTGAGCCGCACGGCACGGGCCCACCGCACCGGCTGGCAGCCCGAATTGTGCACGCCGTATGTGAACAGCATTCATGTGGACGAGCAGCCCGTCTTCCCCGGTGATCTGGCGATTGAAGAGCGGCTGGCCGCATTGATGCGCTGGAACGCGCTGGCCATGGTGGTCAAGGCCAATAATGACCCCCACGCTTCGCTGCCCCCCGAGGGGGCTCCTTTTAATGACCCCCACGCTTCGCTGCCCCCCGAGGGGACGCCTTTTGTCTTGGGGCGGCCCGGCGACAAAAGCGGCAGATCTGGCGAGCTGGGCGGGCATATTGCCAGCTACGCCAGTGCGGCAGATTTGTTTGAGACCGGGTTTAACCACTTTTTCAAGGCCCGCGCGGGCCTGAACGAGGGCCAGCACCGGGGCGACCTGGTGTTTTTTCAGCCCCACAGCGCGCCGGGCGTGTATGCGCGCGCTTACCTCGAAGGCCGATTGACCGAAGACGACTTGCGCTTTTACCGTCAGGAGTTGACGGCAGGAACTGCCCAAGGCCTGTGCAGCTACCCGCACCCGTACCTGATGCCCGACTTCTGGCAGTTCCCCACCGGCTCGATGGGCATTGGGCCGATCAGCTCGATTTACCACGCGCGGTTCATGCGCTACCTCACCCATCGGCGTTTGCTCGATTGCGCAACGCGCAAGGTGTGGGGCGTGTTTGGCGATGGCGAGATGGACGAGCCCGAATCGATGAGCGCCCTGACGCTGGCCGCGCGTGAGGGCCTGGACAACCTGGTCTGGGTCGTCAACTGCAATTTGCAGCGGCTCGATGGCCCGGTACGTGGCAACGGCCGCATCATTGACGAGCTGGAGCGACTGTTTCTAGGGGCCGGCTGGAACGTCATCAAACTGGTCTGGGGCAGCGACTGGGACGGCCTGTTTGCACGCGACACCACAGGCGCGCTGGCCAGGGCTTTTGCCAACACCGTCGATGGGCAAATGCAAACCTTTGCCGCCAAAGACGGCCGCTTTAACCGCGACACCTTTTTTGGCCAGAACGAAGAACTGGCGCGGCTGGCCCAAGGCATGACAGACGAGCAGATTGACCGCCTCAAACGCGGCGGCCATGACCTGGTAAAAATCCACGCCGCCTATGCCTTGGCGGCCGCGCACAAAGGCCAGCCTACCGTGATATTGGCGCACACCAAAAAGGGCTACGGCTTGGGGCAAGCAGGCCAGGGCAAGATGACCACCCATTCGCAAAAAAAGTTTGATGAAACCGATTTGATTGGTTTCAGAAACCGCTTTAACCTGCCGCTCACCGACGAGCAAGCCACGCGGATTGACTTTTACAAGCCGGATGCGGCAAGCCCCGAAATGCAGTACCTGCATGCCAAACGCGCAGCACTCGGCGGCTACCTGCCCAAGCGCGACACCACAGCGGAAAAAATCAGTATTCCCGCCCTGCCCGCCTACGCTGCTTTCGCCTTAGCGGCTGACGGCAAAGAGATGAGCACCACCATGGCCTTTGTGCGCATGCTGGGCGGGCTGCTCAAGGATGCGGAGTTAGGCCCCAAAATCGTGCCCATCGTGGCTGACGAGGCACGCACCTTTGGCATGGCCAACCTGTTCAAGCAGGTCGGCATTTATTCCAGCGTCGGCCAGCGCTACGCGCCGGAAGACATCGGCTCGGTGCTGAGCTACCGCGAGGCACTCGACGGGCAAATACTCGAAGAAGGCATCAGCGAGGCCGGTGCGCTGGCCAGCTGGACGGCCGCGGCCACCAGCTACAGCGTGCACGGCCTGGCAATGCTGCCTTTCTATATTTATTACTCGATGTTCGGCTTTCAGCGGGTGGGCGACCAGATTTGGGCTGCCGCCGACCAGCGCGCACGCGGCTTTTTACTCGGCGCGACATCGGGCCGCACCACCCTGAGCGGCGAAGGCCTGCAGCACCAGGACGGCACCAGCCACCTGATAGCCGCCACCATTCCAAACTGCAAGGCCTACGACCCCGCCTTTGCCTGCGAGCTGGCCGTCATCCTTGACAAAGGCATGCGCGAGATGATGGTCGAGCAAAGCGACGTTTTTTACTACGTCACGATGATGAACGAGAACTACGCCCAGCCCGATCTGGTCGCGGGCAGCGAGGCAGACATTATTCGTGGATGCTACAAATTCAGGAGCTACTCAGCCAACAAATCATTGGCCCATAGCCCTAAAAAACTCCAAAAAGCGGTACAGAAGGTCACTTTGATGGGCTCTGGCGCCATTTTGACCGAGGTCGTCAAAGCCGCCGAGCAATTGGCGGCGATGGACGTGGATGTGACAGTTTTCAGCGTCACCAGCTGGAGCGAACTGGCGCGCGACGGCATGGCGGCGGGCGGCAAAGACGCTTTCATCACCCAGCAATTGCTACAAAGCGCAGGCCCCATCATTGCCGCCACCGACTATGTGCGCGCCGTGCCCGACAGCATCCGCGCCTGGCTGCCCGCAGGCCGCAGCTACACCACCTTGGGCACCGACGGCTTTGGCCGCAGCGACACACGGGCCGCGCTGCGCGACTTTTTTGGGGTGGATGCGGCAAGTGTGGTGAAAGCGGCGCTGGCGGCGCTTGCAGCGCCGAAGATGGCCTAGTCATAGCCTAGCGATAGCCCGCTAGGCTGCCCAGGCGTCCCCAAAGGCTTGCACCGGCCTCAAGAGCCGGTTTGGCCTGGGGCACGAGTCGCTAGCCGCAGCACTGCGCGGTAGCCGGGCTGCACTTCCATGCGTTGGGTCACGCCTTTGCTGGCCAGCAAGCGGTGCGCTTTGGCCAAGTGCCAGCAGGGGATGTGGGTGAACATGTGGTGCTCGCAGTGGTAATTGACCCAGTACGGGGCAATCAGCGCACGTTCCAAAAAATTGGCCTGGGTGGTGCGCGCATGGCGCAGCGGGTCGGTCGAGTTTTCAACAATCAGGGCGTGCTCGGCAATGTTGCGCAGGCGGCTGACCAGCGGCAGCCAGGTGGCCATCGGCAGCAACCACATCAAAACCCAGGCCCACCACAAGCCGGCAGCGGCAAACAGTGCCAACCCGATGGCGTTGCTGACGAGAAACACGCGCTGCGCTTTGGCCTCAAGTGCTATCAAGGCCCAGGCTGATTGGTCTGGCTGACGCGCTTTGAGCTTGCCAACCAGGGCGCCAAAGCGCTGTTTGGCAAACGTTTGCCCGGTCAAATCACGCATGATTTTGCGGCGCAGCGACACGGGGGAAATGGGAAACGGTGCCGACAGCACCAGGTCAGGGTCGGCAGTTTGCTGCACAAAACGGTGGTGCTGCAAATGGTAGGGCCGATAGATGTTGAGCTCTGAACCGCCAAACCACAGGGCGGCTGTGTCGTTGATACGGCGGTTCGGGTGCAGCAGACCGTGCGCGGCGTCGTGCATCAAGATAAACAGGCCCAATTGCCGGGTGCCCACAACCATCACCATCAATGGGATGGTGATCGGCCAGACAACGCCGATGACCATCGCCAGGCCAATCACAAGCCAGCAATGGGCCAGCAATGCCAAGCCTTTGAATGACGAACGACCACTTAACAGCTGCCATTCACTAGGGGTAAAAAATGCTTCGGGTTGAACGCGTGGGGCTGGAGTCATACCCCACTGTAGGCAATACCGGGCGAAACATCAAGCGCCTGCGCACAACACCCCCAGCGCCCTTGATGAGCCTTGAAGCCGCTTGGGCTTTATTTCATGTCGTATTTAACTTTGGCATCGTTGACGCTCTTGAATGTCGATGAAACCGACGCCGTTTGAAACATGCATCGAAACACCACAACGCTAAGTTCAAGCATGGCAATGGCAGCCCGCAGTAGGCGCTTGCAGGCGGCCCGCGTAGGTGAACGGCTCTTGAGCGAGCCTATGTGCGGCGCAGGGTGCGGCTGATCAGCGCCACCGGCAGCAGCCCGACCAGCACCAGTGCCAGCGCTGGCAAGGCGGCCTCGCCCAGCCGCTCGTCACGCGCGAGCTGGTAAGCCACCACGGCCAGCGTATCGCTGTTGAAGGGCCGCAGCACCAGCGTGGCAGGGAGCTCTTTCATCACATCGACAAACACCAGCAGCGCCGCCACGGCCACCGAGCGCTTGAGCAGCGGCCAGTGCACCCGGCGCAGCAGGCCCAGGCCGGTGGTGCCCAGCATGCGGGCGCTGTCGTCCAGGCTGGCCGGGATGCGGGTGTAGCCGCTTTGTACCGACTGCAAAGCCACCGCGCTAAAGCGCACCAGATACGCCCACACAATGCCCAGCGCTGTGGCGGTGACCCAGTAGCCGGCTTTCAGATCAGGCGCAGTGCTTTGGAGCCAGCCGACCGGGATAAGCAAGCCCACCACAATCACCGCGCCGGGCACCGCATAGCCCAGGCTGGCCAGTTGTGCGGTGCCGCGCGTCAAACTGCTGGGGCGGCTGCGCACCGCAAAGCCGAGCAACAAGGCCAGCAAGGTGGCCAAAATGGCCGACAAGCTGGCAAGCCAAATGCTGCTGAGCGCCCAGCCGCCAAATTGTGCCCACGGCAGCGTGCCCCAGCCTTGCACCAGCGGGCGCAGCATGAACAGAACGGGCAGCACAAAGCCAAGCGCAATCGGCACGGCGCAGACCAGCCAGGCCAGCACTGCACGCCTGCCTTGCAGCAGGGTGGGCGCAGCGTCTGCCGCGTTCGATGCACCGCCCCGGTTGCTGACAAAGCGCATGCGTTGTTGTGCGGTGTGTTCAAGTTTTAGCAGCACGGCCACCACCACCAGTAGCATGGTGGCCAGTTGCGCAGCGGCGATGCGGTTGTCCATGGCCAGCCAGGCTTTGTAAATGCCGGCGGTAAAGGTCTGAATGCCAAAGTAGCTGGCCACGCCGTAGTCGGCCAGCGTTTCCATCAGTGCCAGTGCAACACCTGCTGCCACGGCCGGGCGGGCCAACGGCAAGGCCACGCTGCGAATGCGGCGGGACAAGGGCGCGCCCAGCAGCCGCGCGGCTTCCATCAGGTGCACGGCGCGTTCGGCCAGCGCAGCGCGCGCCAGCAAGTAAACATAAGGGTACAGCGTCACGGTAAACACCAGCACCGCGCCTTTCAAACTGCGTATTTCAGGCAGCAGCCTGCCCTGTAGCCCAAATACGTCACGCAGTCCTGTTTGCAGGGGGCCGGCGTATTGCAAAAAGTCGGTATACGCATAAGCCACCACATAGGCCGGCATGGCCAGCGGCAGCAGCAGCGCCCATTCAAAAATACGCCGTCCGGGGAATTCAAACAGGGTGACGGCGCTGGCAGTCAACATGCCCACAAGGGCCACGCCCATCGCCACGCAGACGCACAGCAGCAATGATGTGAGCGCGTACTCTGGCAAAATATTTTGCGCCATCTGGCGCAAAATGGCGCCCGAGCTGGCGTCAAACTGCAGCCACGACAGGCCCACGGACAGCACTGGTAGCATCAGCGCGCCGACCAGCAACAGCAAAGCGTAGGAGTAAAAAGACAAACGGGGCATGTGGTGAAGAAGGTGGCGGGCAAGATGCAAATGAGAATTGTAAGCATCTAGAATAGGCCTCTTATGTTTCTGCAAATTTCAAACCTGAGCATCCACTACCCGGGCCGCCCAAAGCCGGCGGTGGATGATGTGTCTTTTACCTTGCAGGCAGGAGACATTGGCGTGCTGATTGGCCCCTCAGGATGCGGCAAAACCACGCTGCTCAGGGCGGTGG
The DNA here is from genome assembly GCA_945860515.1 of Polaromonas sp. YR568. Lineage (GTDB taxonomy): Bacteria > Pseudomonadota > Gammaproteobacteria > Burkholderiales > Burkholderiaceae_C > Polaromonas. The sequence goes on along the minus strand of CAMARI010000014.1, from coordinate 21,168 downwards.
CCGGGCTGGAGCGGGCACACAGCGGCAGCATCACGCTGGGGCCGCACATCATCAGCAGCACCGCCGTGCATGTTGCTGCCGAGAAGCGCCACATGGGCATGGTGTTTCAGGACTATGCACTTTTTCCGCACCTGGACGTCGCGGGCAACGTGGCTTTTGGTATTGCCCATTTACCCGCACAACAGCGCGCACAGCGGGTGGCCGAGGTGCTGGTGCTGGTCGGCTTGCCCACGGCGGGCAAACGCTTTCCGCATGAGCTGTCGGGCGGTCAGCAGCAGCGCGTGGCACTGGCCCGGGCTTTAGCGCCGTCACCCCGGCTGTTGCTGCTGGACGAGCCTTTTTCAAATCTGGATGTTGACCTGCGCGAGCGCCTGGCCCATGAGGTGCGGGGGATTTTGAAAGCAGCAGGCGCGACGGCGCTGTTTGTGACGCATGACCAACTGGAGGCCTTTGCCATCGGCGACCAGATTGGCGTGATGCAGCAGGGCAAGCTGCACCAGTGGGACGAAGCCTATGCTTTGTATCACCGGCCTGCTACCCGTTTTGTAGCAGACTTCATTGGCCACGGTGTGTTTGCGCCAGCACATATTCAGCAGCGTGGAGGCGGCGTGGTGGTCAGCACCGCGCTGGGCGATTTGACAGACTTGCAGGAATGCCCCGTCCCGAATGCCTATGAAGGCGGCCTGTGCGATGTGCTGCTGCGGGCCGACGACATCGTGCACGACGACAACGCGCCCGTCAAAGCGCAAATTGTGCGCAAGGCGTTTCGCGGCTCGGAGTTTTTGTACACGCTGCGGCTGGCCACCGGTGAGGCCCTGGTGGCCCATGTGCCGTCACATCACGACCATGCGCTAGGCGAGTGGATTGGCATACGCGCCCAGGTCGACCATGTGGTGACCTTCCCACGCGACGTCGTCAAGAGCTCATCAGGCTCATCGGGCTAATCACGCAAATCAGCGACGGCCTGCTGCAAGGCCGCTGCCACGGCCCGCCGGTCACGCCCGTCAGCAAATTGCGGCTCACCAAAATGAATCACTACCGCAATGTTGGGTGTGGTCAGGGTGCGCCAGACCGACCGTGCCAGCGTTTCGTCCCCGACGTAGCAAGGCGCTGCACTGCGCTGACCTGTGCTGGTGTCGATGAACTGCAATGCGACGGGCTGGATCGGCGCGTTGGCGGTGATGGCCGCTTGAAACAGGTTGGCGTGAAACGGCAGCAAGCCTGAACCATCGGTGGTTGTGCCTTCAGGGAACACGCCCAGCACATCACCGGCCTGCAAACTGGCTGTCATGCTGTGCACCACGCGCATGGCATCACGTCGGGATTCTCGGGTGATGAACAGCGTGCCAATGCCTGTGGCCAGCGCGCCAATGAAAGGCCATTGCTGGATGTCGGCTTTGGACACAAAGCGGCAGAACCGGGCCGCATGCAGGGCGGTGATGTCCAGCCAAGACATGTGATTGGCCACCAGCAGCAGCGGGCCATTGAGCGCCGGGTTGCCCTTGACGATCAATTGAATGCGGATGCAGCGCAACATGGCCAGCGACCACACCTGGGTGCGCAGCTGACGCTGCTCGGGCCCGAGTCGCGGGAACACCAGCAAGATGGTGAAAAAGCCGATCAGGATGTGCAGCAGCGCACGCGCGAGCTTGACGATGGCGTTAAGACTATTCAATTGAAAGCGTTTCAAACGTCAGCCTGTGATTGAAATGCAAGATGCCCGCCCACCAGCGTGTAGCGCACCTTGCCCGGCAGCAAATGACTTGAAAACGGCGTGTGCTTGCCCTGGCTGCGCAGGGCGGCGGGCGCTGCTGTCCACTCGGCAGCAGGATCGAACACGCACACATCAGCCACACCGCCTTTGACGAGCTGGCCAGCACTCAATGCCAGTATGCCCAATGATGCGCCAAGGACACGGGCCGGTGCGCTGGTCAGCACTTGCAGCGCGCGCATCAAGCCCTCTTTGTCGTTCTGATCGCCCCACTTCAAGGCCATCGACAACAACAACTCCAGCCCGGTGGCGCCTGGCTCAGCCTCGGCGAACGGCAGGGTTTTGGCATCTTCGTCCACCGGCGTGTGGTCTGACACCAGCGCGTCAATCGTGCCGTCTCGTAGCCCTTGTCGTAGCGCGTCGCGGTCACGCTGTTGGCGCAGCGGTGGGTCCAGCCGCATGCGGCTGTCAAAGTAGCCAATGTCTGTATCGGTCAAATGCAGGCTGTTGATGCTGATATCACAGGTCACGGCCAGACCTTCAGCTTTGGCCTGCGCCACCAGCGCCACACCCGCAGCGCTGCTGATGCGGCAAATATGCACTCTGGCACTTGTTGCACGCATCAGTTCAAAAATGGTGTGCAGCGCAATCGTTTCAGCGGCTACCGGCACCCCGCTCAGGCCCAGCCGGGTGGCCAACGGGCCGCTGGCCGCCACGCCCTTGCCCAGATGCAACTCTTGCGGGCGCAGCCACACGCTGAACCCAAAGCTGGCGGCGTACTGCATGGCACGCATCAGCACCTGCGTACTGGCCAGCGGCACTTCGGCCTGGCTGAAAGCGACGCAGCCGGATTCGGTCAGCTCGACCATTTCGGTCAGTGCCTCGCCATGCAGGCCGCGGGTTAAAGCCCCCAAAGGAAAGACGCGCGACTGGTGCAACTTTTCAGCCCGGAACTTGAGCATTTCCACCAGGCCAGGCTCGTCAAGCACGGGGTCCGTATCGGGCGGGCACACCAAGCTGGTGATGCCGCCAGCCACCGCAGCGGCCAGCTCGCTCTCCAGCATGCCTTCATGTTCATAGCCCGGCTCGCGCAGGCGGGCCGACAAATCAATCAGGCCGGGGGCAACCACACAGCCAGTGGCATCCATGATTTTGTTGGCCGCAAAGTCTGGCGCGGTCTGGCCGATGGACACAATCCGGCCGCCGGCAATCGCCACGTCGCACACCGCGTCGAACTTGGAGGCCGGGTCCATCACGCGGCCGTTTTTAATGAGGATCTTCATCTCTTCGGTTCTCCTTCAAGCAGGGGCCGCCGATCTGGCTTTGCCAGGCCGCAGGCGCAGCGGCCCCCTCGGGGGGCAGCGAGCCACACAAAGTGGGGGAGCGTGGGGGTCACGATTCATTCCCGGCCACAATGCTCATCACCGCCATGCGCACTGCAATGCCAAAGGTGACCTGCGGCAAGATGACACTTTGCTTACCGTCTACCACGGCAGAGTCAATTTCAACCCCCCGATTGATCGGCCCGGGGTGCATCACGATGGCGTCGGGTTTGGCGAGTTTTAGCTTCTCGGGTGTCAGGCCAAAGCTTTTGAAAAACTCTTGGCTGCTGGGCAACAGTGCGCCGGTCATGCGTTCGTTTTGCAGGCGCAGCATGATGATGACGTCAGCACCCTTGATGCCTTCTTCGAGTGTGTTGCAGACGCGCACTCCCATCTGGGCCATGTCGCCGGGCACCAGCGTTTTGGGGCCCACCACGCGCACCTCAGGGCAACCCAATGTCGTGAGCGCGTGAATGTCTGAACGGGCGACCCTTGAATGCAGAACATCACCGACGATCGCGACCGTCAGGTTGGTGAAGTCTTTTTTGTAATGCCGGATGGTGTACATGTCCAGCAGCCCCTGGGTGGGGTGCGCATGCCTGCCGTCACCTGCATTGATCACATGCACATGCGGCGCCACGTGCTGGGCAATCAGATAAGGCGCACCGGACTCGCTGTGCCGCACCACAAAAATATCTGCTGCCATCGCACTCAAATTGGCGATGGTGTCCAGCAGAGATTCACCCTTGGTGGCTGACGAACGGGCAATGTCCAGCGTGATGACATCAGCCGACAGCCGCGTGGCAGCAATGTCAAAGGTCGTGCGGGTGCGGGTGGAGTTTTCAAAAAACAGGTTGAAAACGCTTTTGCCGCGCAGCAACGGCACCTTTTTGACCTCGCGGTCGCTGACCGACACAAAGTTTGCGGCTGTGTCGAGGATGTGCGTCAACGTGGCTTTGGGCAAGCCTTCGGTTGACAGCAGATGAATCAGTTCGCCGTTTTTATTGAGCTGCGGGTTACGTTTGTAGAGCACCTGGGCCCCTCCTTACCTGTCCTGAACTTCAAAACTGAAACTGCCGTCTGCAAGCCGGGCCAGCGCGAGGCTTTGCGAGGCGGGCAGTGCGACGCGGGCCATCGCCAGGTCAGGCTGTACTGGCAATTCACGGCCACCCCGGTCGACCAGCACCACCAGCTTGACGCTGGCGGGGCGACCATAGTCAAACAGCTCATTGATGACGGCGCGCAGCGTGCGGCCGGTGTACAGCACATCGTCGACCACCACCAGATGCGCGCCGTTCACGTCAAATGGCAGTTGCGTCTGGCTGCTCGATGCCAGGCCGCGCTTGGCAAAATCATCGCGGTGCATGGCTGAAGACAGCGTGCCGACTTTGCCCGGCAGCTTCAGGTCAAGCTGCAAACGCTCAGCCAGCCAGACCCCGCCAGAAGCGATGCCCACAAGTTGAACAGGTTCTGAAGAGGTGGCCATGAGCAGTTGCATGGCTTTGAGCAAATCGCGGTACAGCGCCTCGGCATCCAGTGTCAGGCTACTCATCGGGCAGGCTCCTTAAAAACTGTTCGAGAATAATGCAGGCCGATGCGGCGTCGGCGTCTTTGGCGCCACTGGCGATGGCTTCGGTGGTGCTGTAGCGCTCATCAACCTCAAAAACTGGCAGCGAGAAGGTGGCGCGCAGCTGGCGCGCAAACTTGCGGGCGCGGGCGGTGTTCTCGTGGGCAGCACCGTCAGGATGAAAAGGAACACCCACCACCAGGGCATCAGGTTGCCATTCCTTGACCCGAAGGCCAACTGCCGCGAGGCGCTGGTCGTTGTTGGCGGTGATGGTGAGCTGCGGACTTGCCGTGCGGGTCAGCCGGTTGCCGGCGGCAACGCCGGTACGCTTGATGCCGAAATCGAAAGCTAAAAAGGTTTGCAGGCCGATGGTACTTTTTTGACTCATGTTTGCCTCAAGAAATTCGATCTTCAGGATGCAGGGCAAGGCGCACGGAACGGAGGACACCGGAGTGCACTTGCGTGCATGAGGATTCCGAGTACCGCGCAACGCGGCCATGCGCCTGAACATCGGATTTATTTAGGCAAACTCATGAGTGGCCCGCCTCTGGGGACAACATCCAGCTTTGCAGGCCAAGCAACATCAGGGCTTTGTCATAGCGCTGTTCGACCGGCGTGTCAAAAATCACCGCCGGGTCAGCCCCAACGGTCAGCCAGCTGTTGTCAGAAATTTCAGACTCCAGCTGGCCTTGACCCCATGACGAGTAGCCCAGCGATATGAACACCTTGCGCGGCCCATAGCCTGTCGACAGGGCTTCGAGCACGTCTTTGGAGGTGGTCATTTCCAGACCGCCGGGGATGGTCATGGTGGATGCGTAAACGGACTCGTTGCCCGGCATGACGGATTCGTGCAGCACAAAGCCGCGTTCGGTTTGCACCGGGCCACCTTGAAACACGGGTAACTGCGTCAGGTCTTCCCGGTGCAGCGGCAGCTCGACTTTTTCAAACAACTTTTTCAAGTTGATGTCGCTGGGTTTGTTGATGACCAGGCCAAGGGCGCCGCGCTCGGAGTGTTCGCACATGTAAATCACGCTTTTGGCGAAAGTCGCGTCCTGAAGACCGGGCATGGCGATCAGAAAGTGGTGCGTGAAGTTGATCGGATCGGTTTCCATGCTCATCTTTTGATTTTACGCGACAGCCGGGTTGAGGCGTTGAAAACCAAACAGGCCCAGCAGATTCGATACCATCGGGCCATGCAAAAAAAATATCCTGTGGGGCTGATGTGGTTCCGGCGCGACCTGCGTGCTTTTGACAACGCAGCGCTGCACCACGCGCTGACTAGCTGCCAACAGGTGCATTGTGTTTTTGTGTTTGACCGCGAGATCCTGGACACCCTGCCTCGACAAGACCGGCGGGTGGAGTTCATTTGGGAAGCCATCACTGAACTCCATGAGCAGCTGGCGCTGCTGGCCGCCAAACACACGACAAAAGGCGCTGGCCTGATCGTGCAGCATGCAGTCGCCAGTGACGCCCTGCCCAAGCTGTGCGAGCAACTGAGCGTCGACGCGGTGTTTACCAACCACGACTACGAGCCGCAAGCGCTCGCCCGTGACGCCAAGGTTCAAGCCCTGCTGGAAAAGCAAGGCACAGCATTTCACACCTTCAAAGACCATGTGATTTTTGAGCGCGCTGAAGTACTGACACTGGCCAGCAAGCCGTACAGCGTGTTCACGCCGTATAAAAATGCGTGGCTTAAAAAGGTGGATACTTTTTATTTGAAGCCCTATCAGATTGAAAGCCATGCCGACGCACTGGCTATGCTGCCAGCCAACCATCAACAGGGTGTGCCCAGCCTGGAGGCGATGGGTTTTGAAAAAACCAATCTGCACGACTTGAAAATACCTCTGGGTGCAACAGGCGGGGCACAACTGTTTGATGAATTTACAAGCCGCATGGATGCGTACAGCGAGACGCGCAACTTTCCGGCGGTCAAAGGGCCGAGCTATCTGGGTGTGCATTTGCGGTTTGGCACCGTGTCGATTCGGCAACTGGCAAGCGCCGGACTAGAGCAACAAGGCGCTGGCAGTGAGGGCGCCGCCGTGTGGCTGAGCGAGCTGATCTGGCGCGATTTTTACGCGCAGATTCTGGCCAACTTTCCGCATGCAGCCAACCAAGCCTTCAAGGCCGAGTACGACAAAATTCAGTGGGAGCAAGGCGACGCTGCCCAAGCCCTGTTTGCCGCCTGGTGCGAAGGCCGAACCGGCTACCCGATGGTTGATGCGGCAATGGCGCAAATCAACCAGACCGGCTACATGCACAACCGCTTGAGAATGGTGGTGGCCAGCTTTTTGACCAAAGACCTTGGGCTGGACTGGCGCTGGGGAGAGCGCTACTTTGCTGAAAAGCTCAACGACTTTGACCTGTCGGCCAACAACGGCGGTTGGCAGTGGGCGGCCAGCAGTGGCTGCGACGCCCAGCCGTACTTCAGAATCTTCAACCCCACCAGCCAGAGCGAAAAGTTTGATGCAGAAGGCAAGTTCATTCGCCGCTATTTGCCGCAACTGGCGAAACTTTCCACCAAGGCGATTCATGCGCCCTGGCTGGCCGCGCCACTAGAGCTGATGGCAGCGGGCGTTGAACTGGGTAAAAACTATCCGTACCCCGTCGTCAAACATGACGAAGCCAGGGTATTGACCTTGCAGCGCTATGCGGTGGTGAAAAAATCCTGAACGGATAAGTTTGCAAAAATGCTATATTTTTAGTAGCATCTAGCGCCTAAAAAAATAGGCTTTAAAGCCTATTTGGCAGGGGAAATCAAGCGGCAACTTCCAGACTGCAATAATGCCTTACCAGCCTGATCAGCTCGTCTTCAGCATACGGTTTGCCCAGATAGTGGTCAACCCCCAGCTCTTTGGCGTGTTCGCGGTGCTTTTGCGCGATACGCGAGGTGATCATCACGATGGGTAGCTTGGCCAGACGTGCATCGCCGCGAATGTTGCGCGCCAGGTCAAACCCGTCCATGCGCGGCATTTCAATGTCAGACAGTACCACTGAGGGCAATTCGTCCTGCAATCGTTCTAGCGCTTGCAAACCGTCAGCAGCCATCACCACCCGAAAGCCCTCACGCTGCAGCAGACGCTGCGTGACGCGGCGCACGGTGATCGAGTCATCCACCACCATGACAAGCGGGATCTTCCGCGGGGCAGCAACCACTTGGGCAGGCTTGGCGTTGTCGTTGCCATTCGTCTCCAGCATGTGCGGCTCAGCGCTGTCGCCGCTCAAGGCACGGGCCTGATCGCCATACATCGATGCGAGCGCCACCGGGTTGTAAATCAGTACGACGGCGCCCGATGCCAGCACCGACATGCCTGCCAGACCCGGCAAACGGGACAGCTGTGGCCCGAGATTTTTAACCACCACCTCCTGGTTGCCCAGCACCTCGTCCACATGCAAAGCAACGCGCTGCGCAGCACTTCGGAAAATCACGACCGATGTTGTCTTGCCCTGGACTTCAGAACTTTGGGCAGAAGACTGGAGCAATGCGCCCAACCAGAAGAAAGGGATGGCATCGCCTGGTACATCCAGCGAGCCGGTGTTGTAGGCTTGCTGGAGTTCTTTGGCGGTGGTGCGGCGCACCGTCTCCACCAGGCTGGCGGGCACCCCGACAGCCAGGCTGCCGCTGCGAATCATCACCACCTGCGTCACCGCAGTGGTCAGTGGCAACACCAGTTTGAACTGGGTGCCTTTGCCCTTAACCGTGGTTGTCTCAATCCGGCCACCCACGCCGTTGACTTCTGAAAGCACCACATCCAAGCCGATGCCGCGTCCGGACAGTTCTGTGACCTGTGCAGCGGTTGTGAAACCCGGCATGAAAATCAGGTTAGCCGCCTGCTGGTCATCCATGAGCTGGCTAGCAGGGACCAGACCGGAGCTGATGGCTTTCTCGCGAATGCGTGCCAGGTCAAGGCCTGCACCGTCGTCGCTGAACTGGACCGACACGTCGTTTCCTTCCTGGCGCAGTTCAACCGTGATCAGTCCTGCAGCGTCCTTACCGGCGGCACTGCGGACTGCCGGGCTTTCAATCCCGTGGGCAACGCAGTTGCGCAGCAGATGTTCAAACGATGGCGTCATGCGGTCCAGCATGCCGCGGTCCATTTCGAGGGTGGCACCTAGCAAGTCAAGCTTGACCTGCTTGCCGGTGTCTTTGGATGCCTGCCGCACCACACGGTACAGGCGATCAGAAATGCCTTCAAACTCCACCATGCGGGTGGTCAACAAGTCGCGTTGCAGCTCGCGCGTCTGGCGCGCCTGGGCAATCAAATCGTCTTCGGTGGCCTCTACCGTGCGCTGCAAGCTGCGCTGCACAGTCGCCACGTCATTGACCGACTCAGCCATCATCCGGGTGAGCTCCTGCACGCGGGTAAAACGGTCGAACTCCAGCGGGTCAAACCCGGCCTGCAACTCTTTGGCCTGGGCCAAGCGCGACTGCATCTGGGTTTCTGCCTGAAATTCAATGTCGCGCAGTTGCTCGCGCAAGCGATTCAAGTTGTCCGTCATGTCGCCAAGTGAGCCGCGCAACTGGTTGAGCTCGGCCTCAAGACGGGAACGGGTGATCATGACCTCACCAGCCTGGTCGATCATTCGGTCTAGCAACTGTGACCGCACACGGATGGAAGCCATAGCAGCTTGGCGCAGCGGCTGCCGGGCCATGGTTAGCGGTGCCGGAACCATGCCTTTGCCGAGAACCGGCGGGGGCGATGATTCGGAAAAACCAGCAACAGGTGCCGTGGCTTCAGCAGACATCTGCTCCGCCATCTTCTCAGTCTTCAAGGCAGCTGGGGAAGGTTCTGGAAAACCAGTGACTGCATCGCTGGCATCGGCGCGACGCAGCACGTCCAGCGTGTTTTGCATAGCGTCAAAGCGGGTCAGCAGGGCCTCAAAGTCTTGCGTTGCAGCGGTATCGGTAGCCAAAAACTCAATCTCGGACTCAATCCGGTGTGCCATCTCACCTAACCGCATAGCGCCTGCCAGCCGGGCACTGCCTTTGAGCGTATGCAATGCGCGTAGCACTTCCATCCGGGCGCTCAAATTGTCTGGCCGTGCCGACCATTGGCGAAGCGCGCCACCGAGCTGGGGCATCAGCTCTGCGGCCTCCTCGTCAAAAATAGGGAACAGTTCTGCGTCAACGGCATCAACAGCATCAATCCCGTCATCGTCAAAAAAGCTGGGCGCAGACGGCTCTTGCGGTGAAGCGGCGGGCGCGAAAGTTTGGCTCGCAACAGCAGCCTCCGGTGAGACCGCCGCCAGCTGCAGCGTCAAGCCGAAGGAAGGCGAGAGTAGCTCGTTAGCTGGTGGTACAGGCAAGGATTCAATCGCCAATTTGCGCTCGACCGCAATTGCAAAAAAGTCTAATGCGCGCAGTTGTGCCAGCACATCAGCGTCGGCTTTCTTCAGGAATCCGGCCGCAAACTGATGCAGCAGCCTGCGGATGTCTTCAGCGGCCCGAATGAACAAGCCAGCATATTGCTCTGCAGCGTCAGGTGAGTAACGGGCTTGTGAATGTTGCAGCGCGTGCTCCAGGGCGCGCGCCATGTCCGAGACGGACACAAAACCGACGGTCGCTGAACTGCCCGCCAGAGAATGTGCAAACGAAACCGTTGAATCAGCTACCGGCTGGCTGCGCTCCATAGCCCATTCAGTCACCTCGGTGACCAGTCGCCTTGACCACTCATCGGCCTCATTGAGGTAAACGTTGTAAAGATGTATCCCAATCCGCAAATGACCAATCACCCTGACCTGATCTTCATCATTGGAGGGTGTTTGCACTGCCAGTGATGGCGCAGGCGTTGCCATGGGTTCAACATTAAGGTCTAACAGCACTGCCGGAAAGTCGATCGCTGATGCTTCGGGCTGCGTGTCTGGTGGTGCATCGCTGTTGACTTCGGCGGGGGCCGACACTGCCTGCGGCAGCACCAAGGCCAGATAACGCCCTTGCATCCGCAGGGCCTCGGCGCTGGCCCGAAAAGCAGAAGCTGACCAGATACCGTCCTGATGGGCAACCATATCCTCGATCCAGTGCGACAAGCCCGTCAAACTTTCAGTTGATAACTGCAGCAGGTGTTCGCAGGCTGGCTTTTGCTCGGCTAACCAGCCGTTGAACAATTGCTCCATGGCCCACGCGGCTTCGCCAAATTCATCAAAACCCACCATCCGCGAGCTGCCTTTAAGCGTATGAAAAACACGCCGCAGGACCATCAACTGGTTGATGTCGGCGGGATCTTTTGCCAGCAGGCGAGTTGCATCCTGGCCGTTGGCAGTTACTTCTCTGGCCTCTTGGAGGAAAATGTCGCGCAGGTCATCTTCTTCAAAATCAAGCTCTTCAACTTGGCTGGCAGCAGCAATGGGGGCGAGCGCAATGGTATCGGCCATTGTGTTCAGTGCTAGCGCAGTGGCGTCCGAATCGTTTGTCGATGCGGCAACGGACGCATCGTGCGCCGTCTTGGCCAGACCGGCTTGCCCAGCAAGCGCGGCGTGAGTTGACAGCGCATCAAGTTTGACGGTCAGGTTTTCATCTGATGCGCCAGAGTTAGCCTGACGTATGGCCGAGATCACTTCCTGCGACAGGGCATCGACAGAGTTGGGCGATTCAAGAGGGAAGCTCTGAACTTTTTCTGCACGACCCATCAGGGGCTTGAGTTCGCCTTTAACGTCGTCATACACAAACAGTTTTTTTGCCAGCGCGGGCTGGTAGTTGAGCATGTCAATCAGAAAGCTCAGGGCGCCAAGGTTGTTGCCCATCCGATCAAAAGTGCCTGCCGCCCAAGCGTGCTCTTCGTCAATGTCTGTTTCCAGCATTTGCTCTACGCTGCTGCGCATCAGCGAAACAGCGTGCGAAGCCTGGTCAAGCCCGAGCACAGAAAACACACCGCGCATTCGGGCCAGCTGCCCAGGAACATTGATCAGGACAGCTTTGTCTTGAGGATTGCGAAAGAAAATATCCAGCGATTTTTCAAGGTCGCCCAAAGACAACCGAAGCTCGCCCACAACGCTGCCCATGGTCTGCTTGTCGCTGACGCGGCGGTACAAATCTTCCATCCATGGCTTAAGCGGCTGTGCCTTGACACCATCCTTGACCCTGTCAAGACGCTCTGCCAGATGCAGGGTGCGTTGCGTCAATTGAGGATCGTTGGGATCCAGGTCCTCAAATGCCGCCTCCAGATACAACACCGAGGTGGCAACTTCCATGGCCAGTTCAATCGCCGGGGCTTGCCCCGAGCGCACCGTCATATCGATAGCGCGGGTCAAGGCCTGCGCGAGTGGCTCACTGCTTGGGTGCAGCTTGACCAGCGAATCGCCGACACGGCCGAACTGATCGGCCACCGTCTGGAATTTGGTGGCGTCCCCTGCGGAGATGGATGACCATGTTTCCTTGGCCGACGCGATGCGTTTGCGCGCCTGCGCCAGCAAAGCAGGATCAAAACGTCCAAATTGGACGGCCATGTAGTCGACCGGCTTGAACCGCGCCAGCCCATAGACCGTTCGTACAGCCGTCAGCACAGGCTGGTCAACAGGTGACGCAGGAATGGCTTGTGAACAAAAAAAGAGCAGATCCTGCGCCAGCCGGTCTGACACACCCACATCGCCTCTGCTCAGGCTGGCATACTGAAGCAGCACTCTGGAAGAGTCACGCCGGACGTAAATATCAGAAGGCAGCAAGTCATGCGCAAGCGCTTCAAAGTAGGCGGCAGCGATCTTCCAGAAAATGCGCGGCTGGCGGTCAGCCTGTCGGGCCGAAAACGCCAAGCTCAAGCCTTTGAGGGTATCTGCCGCCAATGGGTCCCGCCCCTTCATGATTTGCAGCACAGACTGATCAAACGCAGTCCGCGCTTGAACATCGTAATTTCGGGGCTCTGTGTTCAAGGCCAGCTCGGGCTCCAGCCAGCGCCATTGAAGTGGCCACAAATCAGCCGGATGAATCCTGTCGGCACGGACAAGCTCTTGGACGTCACGGTATTGTGGGAACAGAGAAACTGCGGAAATCGGTTTGTCCGCTAGCACGGCTTCAAGGTATTCGGTCAGTGCAAAGCTGGCACTCTCAATTGTTGATGCGGCGTCCTGGCTGCATTGCTCGGGCTGTTGAACAAATCTTTGTACTGCCGCCTCCATGGTGCGAAGCACCAGCGCCGGGCCAGCCAAACCGACCATTTCAAGCGCGCCTACAGCCTGATGCAGCTGCTGCCCAGCAATGCGCAACTGACTCGCATCCAGGGTCGCCAGGTCAGAGCCTTTAGCCGCTTCAGCCTCCCTAACAAAACGCTTTAGCGCCTTGGCTGAGCCGTCAAGGGATTTGCGCAGTTCGTCCAGAACCCAAGCCAGCGGGCCGAGGTCATTGACCGCTAAATCAAGGTCAGCGCCAGGTGAATTCAGATCGTGGGCATGCATAAATAACGGGCTGATTCAAGGAACGGTTTGACGCAACAGAAGATGTGAAAGGATCAGACAATCTTGAATCGTGACACCGACTGACGCAACTCTTCAGCCATTTTTGACAACTCCCGCACCTGCTGCGCAGTCGACCTGGTACCCTCACCAGTCTGTTCCGTCACTGCAAAAATGTGTTGAATGTTGCCTGCCAACACATTGGCTGACGCTGCCTCGCTGATCGCAGAATTTGAAATCTGCTCAATCAGGTCAGCCAGCCTGCGTGACACGCGGTCAATTTCTGACAGGGCCATACCTGCACTGTCGGACAGTTTGGCGCCTTCCACGACACCCTGCGTGGAGCGTTCCATCGCCGCTACTGCATCTTGGGTGTCGGTCTGAATCGCCTTTACCAGTGCCGAAATCTGCCGGGTTGCATCGGCGGAACGTTCAGCCAGTCGCTGCACCTCCTCGGCCACCACCGAAAAACCTCGCCCGGCCTCACCGGCCGATGCGGCCTGAATGGCAGCATTCAGTGCCAGCACGTTGGTCTGCTCAGTAATGTCAGAAATCAGCTCGGTGATCTCGCCAATCTCTTGTGACGACTCACCGAGTCGCTTGATCCTCTTGGAAGTTTCCTGAATCTGGTCACGGATCGAATTCATACCGCCGATGGCGTTTTGCACCGCCTGCAAACCAGACCCGGCAGCCGTCATGGACTGGCGCGCCACTTGTGAAGATTCTTGCGCCTGTGTTGACACGTCGTTGATTCGGGACGCCATGTCCAGCACAGACTGACCCGTCTCACGAATCTCGCGCAGCTGCTCGATGGATGCCGCCAGCAACTCTGTTGACGTGCTTTCCACCTGAGCAGTTGTTTGGGAAACTCGCGTGGCCGTGTTTTGGACGTTACCGACCAGTAGACGCAACTCTTCGACCGTGTAGTTCACCGAGTCAGCAATAGCGCCGGTGATGTCTTCGGTCACCGTTGCTTCTTGCGTCAAATCACCCTCGGCCACTGTCTGCAATTCGTTCATCAATCGCAAAATGGCGGCCTGGTTGGCATCGTTGACCCGCTTGGCGTCCTGCTCCTGACCGCGCGCTTCGAGCTGCTCCTTTTCAGCCACGTCCTGCCGCTGGCGGCTGTCCAGCAGCTGCACCCGTGCAATACCCACAGCAGATAACAAACCGAACGAACTAGCGACTGACAGCAACACAATGGACAGCAAACTCAAACCCGACTGATTTGACAACTTGCCCTGCAAATCCTCCAGACCCCTACGCAATGGCTCACTGTCCGCAATGATGGAGGCTTGCGCTTCACGCGCAGACACCAGACCCTGTAAGTTACCCAAAATGGCGCCCGCCTGAACACGTGTCTGCTCATACAAAGCCATCAGCGCCTCTAAACGCTCACGCGTCTGTGGGTCTCTCGAGCCCGCCAGACGCAGCTCTGGGCTGCCTTCTAGCAAACCCCGTGCGATTTCCTTGAAGGAGTTCAAGTCCTTGCCCAGCAAAAATACAGCCTCCGGGCTCACACCCTCCAGCGTCAGGAACTCGTTGGCTGACTTACCAATCCGCTGCGTCAACATCACCAACTGGCCGGATGCTGAAATCTCGGCGGGCGCGGCATTTTGCTGCAGCTTAAGCGACGAGATCGTTTCGGCAATTTCCAGAAGGTCAGAAGACTGTCGATTGATGGTGCGCAAAGCAGCACCGACCTGCGTCAAAATAGCCTGCTGGCTCATCACAGCCGCAGCATTTTTTTCAGCCTTCTCCATCAGCGGCATGATTTTGGTCACGTCTGGCTGTAATTCATCCGCGACTGGGCTCAAACGCAAACTATCGTCGCCCGATCTCAAGCCTCGCACGGTTTTAGCCAACACGCCGGCGCTTTCTTTCACGTCTGGAAAGGCCTGAGCGCTACCGACCAGCGCCTGTGACACTGATTTCGCCAAACGTTGAGACTGCATGAGCGATTGACCGGTTGCAGTGATTTCCTGCGCCACCGCATCAGACTGGCTCAAGGCACGGTAAGCCACCAGGGCCAGCGCCAGCACCGACAAAACCAGAAGCATCAGCAATGTGCGCTGGTGCTGGGCAACGGTTCTATTGCCCAGCACCGGCAGCTTGAGCAGATCCAGGTTTTCAGCTTGCTCTGACGGTACGTTCGTTTGCGCATTGGCTATACGACTGCCGGCAAAATCGGGATTTTTTTCGTCGGCCTCTGCCAAAGGCACGTTGGCGGCGTTGGCCTGCATAGTGCCGGTTGCAAGCGGGTTGACCGGCATGCCCAAGGAGCTCATGACCATGCTGTCTTCAAATGGCTTGTTTTTGCGTTTGAACAGAGTTTGGATTTTTTCAATAACAGACATGATGAGCCTTTTCTGGAAACTTGAATGCGCCGCTATGGCTGGCCCTAAGCACCTATCGTCAAAAAATGGGCTTGGTGCGCCAGCAACTGCAGGTTGATTTCCTGCCAGCTCTGGCCGGTCAAATCAATATACTGGTTGCCAAAAAAGGACGGCGCGTCGATTGATTTTTCTGCAAAATCGCTAAAGGCGTCCTGGTTACGCAGGCCGGACAAGCGGTCAATCAGCAAAGCGCAATTAATGTCCAGCGCACTGTTCAGGGCGATCAGCCGCGACTCCTTACGCGCCAATTCTGACTTGGGCATAGTCGTTTGTCCGGTAACAAAACCGGCAAGGTCAACTACACCAAACAGGCCACCCCGCAGATTGGCCACACCCAAAAACCAGCCTTGGGTGTAGGGGACGGAGTGAGTTGCCACCCATGGGAAAATCTCGCCAGCCTGGCTCATGGGAAACAGGTATTTTTGACCGCCGGCTTCTAATGCCAGCCAGGAGGGCGCTACACCTTGAGTTCGCGCGATTTGCAGCCTGTCCGCCAACCGGGTTTGCAGGTCTCGAATCGCTTGTCTGTTTGCCATGGGTGGGGGTTCAACGAAAACACTGCGTGTGGAGTGGCCGTTAGCTCAGCGCGTTGATTTTGCTCATCAGCTCTTCAGCATTGACCGGCTTGGTGATGTAATCTCGCGCGCCCTGACGCAAGCCCCAGACGCGGTCAGTCTCTTGATTTTTGCTGGTGCACATGATGACGGGAATATCCGAATAAAGCGGGTCGCGTGTGATGGATCGGGTCAACTGAAAACCATTTTGACCGGGCATCACCACGTCCATCAAGATCAGGTCGGGCTTTTCTTCAGCCAAACGACGAAAGGCATCTTCCGCGTTCTCAGCGGTCTTCACCGAAAACCCGTTTTTGCCCAGCACGTCGGTCAGGTGCATCAATTCAGTCTTTGAATCGTCCACCACCAGAATGTTTTTGATTGTCATTGCACAACTCCTTGTTTGGTGCTGCCAAACTGCGTCACAGTTTGCAGCAGCTGGTCCTTGGTAAATGGTTTGGTCAGGTGATCCTGCGACCCCACCATACGGCCCCTGGCTTTGTCAAACACCCCGTCTTTGGAGGACAGCATGACGATAGGGACATTCGAAAACCTGGCATTGCGCTTGATGATGGCGCAGGTCTGGTAGCCGTCCAAGCGCGGCATCAGAATGTCGCAAAAAATCAGGTCGGGCTGGTAGTCATTGACTTTGGCAAGCGCATCAAAACCATCTTCGGCGAGCAGCACCTCATGGCCGCCCTGCTTGAGAAAAATTTCAGCACTGCGCCGAATGGTGTTGCTGTCATCAATGACCAAGACTTTGAGTCCGGAACTGTTGGTGCTCACTGCGATAGCTCCTGTTAATCATTGATATGTATCGTTGGATAAATCAGAGTCATGCAAGTGTGATGCCAGACCGCGAAACAAACCTCGTGTCCGGTGATTTAAATTTCCACCATTTCGAAGTCTTCTTTACGCGCACCGCACTCTGGACACGTCCAGTTCATCGGCACTTGTTCCCACGGCGTACCTGCGGCAATACCGTCATCGGGGGCGCCCAACGCCTCGTCGTAAATCCAGCCGCAAATTAAACACATCCAAGTCATTGATAGCACCCCAGCATAAATTGCCTTCACATAGAATGCAAGAATTCTACTAGGCACATTGCACATCCGCGACCGCAGCAAAATTACCGCCTATGGCAAACCTCTCTTCAACGCCTTCAAGCAAGACCGGCAATAACAACCAAACCCACGCGGACGCGACTGACATGTTGTCCGTTGAAGCTGAAGAAGCCCCCACTTGCGTGATGACCTTCAATGCAAGCGACCCCAGTGGGGCTGGCGGCCTGACGGCAGACATCTTGGCCGTTGCCTCGGCCGGATGCCACGCGTTGGCAGTTGTGACAGGCGCTTATGTGCGTGACACAGCCGACATTTTTGACCATGTCAGCTTTGACGAGGAAGCCGTGAGCGAGCAGGCACGCACCGCACTGGAGGACATGACCGTCAGTGCCATCAAGGTCGGTTTTGTTGGCAGCCCTGAAAACATCAGCGCGGTGGCCGAGCTTGCCGCAGACTATGCCGACGTGCCCCTGATTGCCTATATGCCCAGCCTGGCCTGGTGGGACGAAGACAAAATTGACAACTATCTGGATGCGTTTCGGGAACTTCTGTTGCCGCAAACCACCATTTTGGTTGGTAATCACAGCACGTTGTGGCGCTGGTTGTTGCCAGATTGGCCGGGCGATCGCAACCCGTCGGCCAAAGACATTGCCAAAGCTGCCGCGCAAATGGGCGTGCCTTACACACTGGTGACCGGCATACCACTGCCCGAGCAATTCATTGACAACGCCCTGGCCACGCCGCAGGCCGTGCTGTACAGCGAAAAGTTTGAACGTTTC
This sequence comes from Polaromonas sp. YR568, assembly GCA_945860515.1. Classification (GTDB taxonomy): domain Bacteria; phylum Pseudomonadota; class Gammaproteobacteria; order Burkholderiales; family Burkholderiaceae_C; genus Polaromonas. The sequence goes on along the minus strand of CAMARI010000014.1, from coordinate 3,396 downwards.
GAGGCGGTTTTCACAGGCGCAGGGGACACCCTGTCTGCCGCCCTGACGGCGTTGCTGGCCAACGGTCACGATTTGCAAGCCGCTACCGCAGAAGCACTGACTTATCTGGACCAGTCCTTGAGTGCAGGCTTTCACCCCGGCATGGGCCAGACTGTGCCAGACCGCATGTTCTGGGCGCAAGCCGATGAGCTTGAAGACGAGCTCGACATCGAAGGCATCGCAACATCCGACGACACCGAACTTGCTCTGACACTGCCTAAACCTTTTTTTGAGGTGCCCCCGCACGGCACCACCAAACATTAACCACACCCTAACCCCCTATCAGCCGACTATGACCACCTCCCGCAATGATGTCCTGTTTGAACGCGCCAAAAAACTGATTCCCGGCGGCGTCAACTCTCCTGTTCGTGCTTTCAAGGCGGTGGGCGGTACGCCACGCTTTGTGCAGCGTGCGCAAGGTGCCTATTTTTGGGACGCCGATGGCAAGCGCTACATTGACTACATCGGCTCCTGGGGGCCGATGATTCTGGGTCACGGCCATTCCGGCGTGATCGAAGCCGTCCAAAAAGCCATGATGGACGGTTTTTCGTACGGGGCACCGACCGAGCGCGAGGTCGAGCTGGCAGAAGAAATCGTCAAGCTCGTCCCGTCCATTGAAATGGTACGACTGGTGAGCTCTGGAACCGAAGCCGCCATGAGCGCCCTGCGGCTAGCGCGCGGCGCCACGGGCCGCAGCAAAATCATCAAGTTTGAAGGTTGCTACCACGGCCATACCGATGCGCTGCTGGTCAAAGCCGGCTCGGGTCTGGCCACCTTTGGCAATCCCACCAGTGCCGGCGTTCCGCCCGAGGCGGTGCAGCACACGCTGGTGCTGGAGTACAACAACATAGCCCAACTGGAAGAATGTTTTGCCCTGCACGGCAAACAACTGGCCTGTCTGATGATGGAGCCGATTTGCGGCAACATGAACTTTGTGCGCGCCACCCTGCCCTTTATGAAGCGCTGCCGCGAGCTGTGTACCGAGTACGGCGCGCTGCTGATTTTTGATGAGGTCATGACCGGTTTCAGGGTCGCCCTGGGTGGCGCGCAAAGCCTGTATGCCGAGCTGATTCCCGGCTTCAAACCCGACATGACGGCCTTGGGCAAAGTCATTGGTGGCGGCATGCCGCTAGCGGCCTTTGGCGGCAGCAAGGCCGTGATGGAAATGCTGGCACCTTTGGGCGCGGTGTACCAGGCCGGCACACTGTCCGGCAACCCGGTGGCCACCGCCTGCGGCTTGGCTACCTTGCGGGAGGTACAAAAACCAGGCTTTTACGAGGCTCTGGCAGAGCGCACCAGTAGCCTGGTGACAGGTTTGACGGAAGCCGCCAACAAAGCAGGCGTCCCCTTTTGTGGCGACAGCCAAGGCGGCATGTTCGGCTTTTTCTTGCTGGGGCAGTTGCCACAAAACTACGCCACGGTCATGACCACCGACAGCCCGGCGTTCAACCGCTTTTTCCACGCGATGCTGGACAAAGGCGTGTACTACGCGCCAGCCCTTTACGAAGCCGGGTTTGTCAGTGCCGCGCACACAGCGGCAGATATTGAGGCAACCGTGGATGCCGCAACGCAGTTTTTCGCCGGCCTCTGAGTAAAAGTCATGACTTCACTCAATGCCTGAAATGCCGCACCCCTGACAGCACCATGACCACACCGCGCTCATCAGCCGCGTCAATCACCTCTTGGTCGCGCATCGAGCCACCGGGCTGAATCACGCTGCTGGCGCCTGCGTCCACCACCACGTCCAGGCCGTCGCGGAAAGGAAAGAAAGCATCACTGGCCACTGCCGTGCCTGTCAGTGAAAGATGGGCGTGCCCCGCCTTGATGCTGGCAATGCGGGCGGAATCGAGGCGGCTCATCTGACCGGCACCGACGCCCATCGTCATGCCGTCCTTGCAGAACACGATCGCGTTGGACTTGACATATTTGGCAACTTTCCAGGCAAACAGCAGGTCTTGCAACTGGGCCGGGGTGGGGTGCAGTTTGCTGACGACTTTCAGGTCGGCTGGCGCCAGTTCGTGGTTGTCAGCCGTTTGCATCAAAAGGCCAGAGCCGACGCGCTTGATGTCGATGGCGTTTCGCCCCTGTTTCCAGGGGGTGTCGCCGCCAGGGGGCAAATCAATCTGCAAAATCCGCAGGTTGACTTTGGTCTTGAACACCTCCAGCGCCTCAGGCGTGAAGCTGGGCGCCATCAGCACCTCCACAAACTGTTTGGAGATTTCCCGCGCCGCCCGCTCGTCCAGCGGGCAGTTCAGGGCAATGATGCCGCCAAAGGCTGAGGTGGGGTCAGTTTTGAAAGCCTTGCTGTACGCTTCAAGCGCATCGCTTGCGACCGCTACGCCGCAGGGGTTGGCATGCTTGACGATCACGCAGGCCGGCTCGTTAAAGCTCTTGACGCATTCCCAAGCCGCATCGGCATCAGCGATGTTGTTGTAGCTCAGCTCTTTGCCTTGTAACTGCCTGGACATGACGAGCGAGCCGGGCGCGGGGTACAGGTCGCGGTAGAGCGCAGCGCCTTGGTGCGAATTTTCACCATAACGCAGGTCTTGCAGCTTGATGAATCGCCCATTGGTTTGCGCCGGAAACTGCGAGTGGCTGCCATCAGGCTGGATGCTTGACAGATAGTCGCTGATCGCCCCGTCGTACTGGCTGATGCGGTTGAACGCAGCGACAGACAGCGCAAACTTGGTGGTGTCGGTCAGCTTGCCATCGGCCTTCAATTCAGCAAGCACACCAGGGTACTGCGACGCATCGGTCAACACGCCCACGTCTTTCCAGTTTTTGGCTGCGCTGCGCACCATCGCCGGGCCGCCGATGTCGATATTTTCAATCGCGTCTTCCAGGCTGCAACCAGGCTTGGCCACGGTGGCTTCAAACGGGTACAGGTTGACGACCAGCAGATCAATGGTGGCGATATCGTGCGCTTTCAGAGCCGCCATGTGCTCGGGCAGATCGCGCCGCGCCAGCAGTCCGCCATGCACTTTGGGGTGCAGGGTTTTGACGCGTCCGTCGAGCATTTCCGGAAAGCCGGTGTGGTCTGCCACTTCCGTCACGGGCAAGCCAGCATCTGCCAGCAACTTGGCAGTGCCGCCAGTAGACAGCAGTTTGATGCCAAGCGCATGCAGCGCTTGTGCGAATTCGAGGATGCCGGTTTTGTCGGAGACGGAAATCAGTACGTTCATTGCATGTCTTTTTAGATTTATTTGATGAGTTTGTGCTCAACCAGTTTTTTGCGCAACGTGTTGCGGTTCAGGCCCAGCCACTCGGCTGCGCGCGACTGGTTTTGCGCGGCTTGCTGCATCACCACTTCGAGCAGCGGCTTTTCAACCACCCGCACCATCATGTCGTACATGCGGT
>CAMARI010000013.1 GCA_945860515.1 Polaromonas sp. YR568 | reverse complement strand
ATTGAGCGACGGGCAGATGTTCGGTATTCGGTGCTCACCCCCAACATGAAGGGCTTTGAAGCAGCGGTCACGGCCAAGCCCGATGAGATCGTGGTGTTTGCCTCAGCCAGTGAAGCCTTTAGCCAGCGCAATATCAATTGCTCGATTGCCGAGAGTATTGAACGCTTTGCGCTGGTGGTAGCAGCGGCCAAAGCGGCTGGCATTCGGGTACGCGCCGCTGTTTCCTGCGCTGTGGGTTGCCCGTATGAAGGCGATATTTCGCCTGATCGGGTCGGGATGGTGGCCGGGCTGATGGCGGGCATTGGTGTCGAGCACATTGGTGTGGCCGACACGATTGGGGTGGGCACGCCGCTGAAGGTGCAGCGCGCCATGGAGGCGGCGCTCAAGCACTACCCCATCAACGACATATCCGGCCACTTTCACGACACCTATGGTCAAGCACTGGGCAACACACTGGCCAGCCTGCAAGTGGGCGTGTGGCACTTCGATACGTCTGTGGCCGGCCTGGGCGGTTGCCCTTATGCCAAAGGCGCTACCGGCAATGTCGCCACCGAAGACGTGGTCTACATGCTGCACGGCATGGGCATTGAAACCGGCATTGACTTGGACAAACTGGTTGATGCGGGTCAGTACATTAGCGACTTTTTGGGCCGCAAGCCCAGCTCGCGTGCGGCCACTGCCCTGCTGAACAATAGGGTTGGCTAGGTGCGCAGCGACGGGCCGCCCCTAGCAAGCTCAGCCCCCTCGGGGGGCAGAGAGTTACATGAAATGAATGAACGTGGGGGTCTTACTTTGTGTGGTTCGGAATTGATGGCGCTGCCCGAAGGCGTTCAAAAAGTGGCCGCTTTGCTGCAAGCCAAAGCTCACCCTCATTTGCCCGTCATGCTTGACGATGCGGCACGCACCGCACAGCAGGCGGCTGATGCGCTGGGCGTCGCTGTGGGTCAGATTGCCAAGAGCATTGTGTTTCGCCGCCGGTCAGACGATGCCGCCGTGCTGGTGGTCACATCGGGCGACCAACGCGTCGATGAGAAAAAACTCGAGGCGCTGGTGTGCCCTGATGGCAAGCGCCTGGGACGGGCCGATGCAGCGTTTGTCAAAAGCAAAACCGGGTTTTCGATCGGTGGTGTGTCGCCCCTGGCGCATGCCACGCCTTGTGTTTTGCTGATCGATGCGTCTTTGTTTCGGTTCGATCAGATCTGGGCCGCTGCCGGTCACCCGAATGCGGTGTTTCAGTTGGCACCGGCAGACTTGGAGTGGCTGACGGGCGCGCCTGTGGTGGACGTCGCTGTCAGCCCGGTTGAGGAACCATCAGCACAGTCAGGCGCTATTCATTTAGTATCTGCTCGCGCCCGAGAAATAAAGGCTACAGCCGAGATGCTGTCGCCCTGTATCTCGGTGTGCCGCATGCATGCCGTGACCGGTTTGTGTGAAGGCTGCTTCAGAACCCGCGATGAAATTGCCGCCTGGGGCAATGCGGATGACGATGCCAAAAGAGCCACCTGGACGCGCATTGAAGAGCGCATGACTGACCTGCAGGCTTGACGCATGAAGCACATCACCTTTCACCTCGACTTTATTTCGCCCTACGCCTATCTGGCGTTTGCGCAGTTGCCCGAGGCCTTAAAGGGCATCAGCTACGGCGTTGATTACCGGCCGGTGTTGTTTGCCGGCATGCTCAAACACCACGGTCAGCTGGGGCCGGCCGAGATCGCTCCCAAGCGCGACTGGACCTATCGGCAAGTCCTGTGGCTGGCAGACAAGCTGGGGCTGGAGATGCGCATGCCTGCAAGCCACCCGTTCAATCCACTGCCGCTGCTTCGCTTGGCCCTGGCCTGTGGCCAGCGGGCGGGCGACAGCAACCGCTATGTGTGTGAGCAGATTTTCAAACACGTGTGGACCAGTGGCGCAGACATGAACGACGCTGCGTTTTTTGAAGCACTGCTGGCCCAGCTCAAGCCCCGCCATGACCTGCAAGGCAGCGACGTTAAAAACGGTTTGAAGGCCAACACCGACGCCGCCATCAGCAAGGGTGTTTTTGGGGTGCCCGCTTTTGAAGTCGATGGCCAGGTCTTTTGGGGCCTGGATGCGCTGCCCATGCTGCGTGACTATTTGCTCGATGCGCCCTGGTTTGAAGCCGGCGGCTGGGAGCGCTCGCGTCAGGTCGCAGCCGGGGTAATTCGACAGTGATCAAAAAATTAATCTAGCGTTTTTCTTCAAAATCCGCATCTCGAAAAATTTCTCGCGGGTTTTCCCTTGAGTTGTCAGGTCTTGTTAGTTTCGCGTCAGAGCGCGGTCAGTCGCAACCAAAACAATACACGAGGCTTCCATTTTGGAAGTCTTATTATTTTTTGGAGACAGCTATGGCAACATCAACCGCCGCTCCACGTCCCATGAGCGCTGAAGAGAAGAAAGTGATCTTCGCTTCCTCGCTGGGTACCGTGTTTGAGTGGTACGACTTTTATCTGTACGGTTCACTTGCCGCTGTGATCGCCAAACAGTTCTTTGGCGGACTGGACCCCACATCAGCTTACATTTTCGCGTTGTTGGCTTTTGCCGCAGGCTTTATTGTTCGTCCGTTCGGTGCGCTGGTTTTCGGCCGCCTGGGCGACATGATTGGCCGCAAGTACACCTTTCTGGTCACGATTGTGATCATGGGCACGGCCACCTTTATCGTCGGCCTGCTGCCCAACTACGCCACCATCGGTATTGCTGCCCCGATCATTCTGGTCGCACTGCGCATGCTGCAAGGCCTGGCGTTGGGTGGTGAATATGGCGGCGCTGCCACTTATGTTGCCGAGCACGCCCCGATGGGCAAGCGTGGCGCGTACACCGCCTGGATTCAAACCACAGCAACCCTGGGCTTGTTCCTGTCGCTGATCGTGATTTTGGTCACCCGCGAATTGACCGGCCCGGCTTTTGAAGTCTGGGGCTGGCGCGTTCCCTTCCTGCTGTCCATCTTGCTGCTGGCCGTGTCGGTTTACATTCGTTTGAGCATGAATGAATCACCCGCCTTCGCCAAGATGAAAGCGGAAGGCAAGACCTCCAAAGCACCGCTGTCCGAGTCCTTCGGCCAGTGGAAGAACCTGAAAATCGTGATTCTGGCGCTGATTGGTTTGACCGCAGGTCAGGCTGTGGTCTGGTACACCGGTCAGTTTTATGCGCTGTTCTTCTTGCAGTCGATCGCCAAAGTGGACGCTAAAACCGCTAACTTGCTGATTGCCGCGTCGCTGGTGATTGGTACGCCGTTTTTCCTCTTCTTCGGCTCGCTGTCAGACAAAATTGGCCGCAAGCCCATCATCCTGGGTGGCTGCTTGATTGCTGCGTTGACCTACTTCAGCGTCTTCCCGATGCTGCTGAATTACGCCAACCCTGGTTTGGTTGCCGCGCAAAAGGCCGTACCTGTCACCATCACGGCTGACCCGGCCACCTGCTCCTTCCAGGGCAGCCCGATTGCGCGTCCGATTGACTTCACCAGCTCCTGCGACATTGCCAAGCGTACGTTGACAGAGAACTATGTTCCCTACAAAAACGTGGCAGCTGCTGCCGGTTCTATCGCTGTGATCAAGCTGGGTGACAAAGAGATCCCGTCCCTGAATGCCACCCTGAATGACAAGCGCGATGCGTTCTCACCTGAAAGCGCCAAAGCGATTGCAGACTTCAAAAAAGCCGTGGTTGAAGCCGCGAAAACGGCAGGCCTGACCGCCAAAGCCGACGACAAGACCATGAACAAAGGCATGGTGTTGGCGGTGCTGGTGTTCCTGGTGATTCTGGTCACCATGGTGTACGGCCCGATTGCTGCCATGCTGGTTGAGATGTTCCCAACCCGTATTCGCTACACCTCGATGAGCTTGCCTTATCACATTGGTAACGGCTGGTTTGGCGGTTTGCTGCCCACCACGGCATTTGCCATGGTGGCTGCGACGGGCGATATTTTCTACGGCCTGTGGTATCCGGTGATCGTGGCGTCTGCCACCTTCGTCATTGGCATGCTGCTGATCAAAGAGACCAAAGACGTTGATATTTTTGCCAACGACTAAGGTTTAGTTTTTGTCACCCAAGGCCCTCGCCGCTTGTCGAGGGCCTTTTTTTTGGAAAGAGATCATCATGTGGAAATTGGTTGTTGGATTCATCGTTTTTGCCGGCCTGGCTTTGTATCTGCTGATGACGGGCGGAGACATCGACATGAGCGGAGAAAAGCACGGCTTATTGAATGCCCATGTTGTTGTGACGGTTTGATGCGAAGGCGATGTTTCATCACTTGAGCTCGCAACCGGCTCCTCGAACCTCGTCTTCATCTGGCTGCAGCGCAACTGACTTACTGGAGGCGCAGATGATTTAGACCAAAACCGAGCTGGGTAGAACGGTGCTACAGGACAGATCGCTGGGTTTGCGCGGTTTCAGGCTCAAGCTCGCGGTTGAATCAGCCGCTGCTCTGGAAGCGCTCAAAGACCTGGCTCCCAAAATCAAGGAAGCTGTGGGGGTGGCCAAGTTCAGGGAACTTGAGGACGCCCTTTACCGTTAGGTGCCTGTGCCTGTGCCTTGGCTTGGTCGTCGCCAGCCTGATAACCACATGGACAGCTTGGCCGCCATGCCTGCCTAAAATGTCCGACCTCTTCAGGAAAGCACTCACGACATGCCCCAGGGAACCATCCGCATTCGCGGCGCGCGCCAGCACAACCTCAAAAATATTGACCTGGACATCCGTACCAATGAAATGACGGTCGTCACCGGGCCAAGTGGCTCGGGCAAGTCGTCGCTGGTGTTTGACACGCTTTTTGCCGAAGGCCAGCGCCGCTACGTCGAAACCTTTTCGGCCTATGCCCGGCAGTTTTTGGACCGGATGGACAAACCCGCCGTTGACAAGGTCGAAGGCGTGCCGCCGGCGATTGCGATTGACCAGACCAATCCGGTGCGAAGCTCGCGCTCGACGGTCGGCACCATGACAGAGCTGAATGACCACCTGAAGCTGCTTTATGCAAGGTCGGCGCAGTTGTTTGACAGGCAAACCGCGCAGGCCGTGCGGCATGACACGCCTGAATCGATCTATGCGGAGTTGATGGCGCGCACGGCGGACTCGGACGCAAGGGTGGTGATGACTTTTCCAGTAGAGCTGCCCGGCAACACCAGCGCAGAGCAACTGGAGCAATGGTTATCAGCCAGTGGTTTTACCCGCGTGCATGCCGAACGTGAAGTGGCCACACCTGCTGGGCCACACAAGCTGCTGGATGTGGTGGCCGATAGGTTTCGTGTTCAGACGATTGAAAAAGCGCGTGCGGTTGAGGCGATTGAAGTGGCCATCAAGCGGGGTGGCGGTCGGCTGAATGTGTATGTTCAGTCCCTGGCCAGCGGCGACAGCGCAGGGCCGCCCCAAGCCGAGCCAGCCCCCGCGGGGGGCAGCGCATTACACGAAGTGAAAAGCGTGGGGGCGTACGTAGTAGACGAGAAGATGTGGCGCTTTTCTACTGGCTTGCATTGCCCCGACAGCGACACGCGTTACACCGACCCGACACCCTCATTGTTCTCGTTCAACTCCGCGATGGGCGCGTGCGACAAGTGCAAGGGCTTTGGCCGCGTGATTGGTGTGGACTACGGCCTGGTGATCCCTAACGACAAGCTGACGCTGCGCGCGGGTGCGGTCAAGGTCATGCAAACCCCGGCCTGGCAAGAGGCACAGGACGATTTGATGCGCCACGCTGAAACCGCAGGCATTCCGCGTGACACGCCCTGGTACAAGCTCACGCCTGAGCATCAGGCCTGGGTGATCAACGGCTCGCCCAACTGGAACGGCAAATGGAGCCAGCACTGGTTTGGCATCAAACGCTTTTTTGAATACCTGGAGTCCAAGTCGTACAAGATGCATATCCGCGTCTTGCTGTCCAAGTACCGCAGCTACACGCCCTGTGAGACTTGCGGCAGCGCGCGCTTAAAGCTCGAATCGCTGTTGTGGCGGCTGGGCACCCAGGAAGCAGCCGATGCCGTGCTGCCACCGGCGGAGCGTTTCATGCCGGTTGGCGTGACGTGGACACGCGCGCAACTGGAGGCGATGCCGGGCTTGTGTCTGCACGACCTGATGCGCTTGCCGATTGATAAATTACAAAAGTTCTCGGCCAGTTTGTCGCTCGCTGCCCTGGGTGATGACGCAGAGAAAAAAGCCCTCAAGTCTCTGTTTGAAGAAATCCAGACCCGGCTGAAATACCTGTGCGATGTTGGCATTGGCTACCTCACACTGGACCGGCAAAGCCGCACCCTCTCGGGCGGTGAGGTGCAGCGTATCAACCTGACGACGGCGCTTGGCACCTCATTGGTCAACACCCTGTTTGTATTGGACGAGCCTTCGATTGGCCTGCACCCGCGCGACATGAACCGCATCACCCAGGCCATGCACCGCTTGCGCGACGCGGGCAACACGCTGGTGGTGGTCGAGCATGACCCGGCGGTGATGCTAGCCGCCGACCGAATGATCGACATGGGCCCCGGCCCGGGTGAGAAGGGTGGACAAATTGTGTTTGACGGCACGCCGGAAGACTTAAAGCATGCAGACACGCTAACGGGTGCTTACCTGGGTGCGCGCAAGCAGGTCGGCATGGGCTTCAAGCGCCCGGTGACCGACAGCACGCCGCGTTTGATTCTGGAAGGCGCACGTGACCACAACCTGAAAAACCTGACGGTCGATTTTCCTTTGCAGCGCCTGGTGTGCGTGACGGGTGTCAGTGGCTCGGGCAAGTCCACGCTGATGCAGGACATTCTGGCACCTGCGCTGCTGCGCCAGTTTGGCAAGGCCACCGAAACGCCCGGCCTGCATGACCGCCTGATGGGGGCTGACCATTTGACGGATGTGGTGTTTGTTGACCAGTCGCCCATCGGTAAAACCGCCCGCTCCAACCCCGCCAGCTATGTAGGCGCATGGGACGCGGTGCGCGAGCTGTTTGCCCAGGCACCGTTGGCGCGGCAGCGCAGCTACACCTCGTCCAAGTTCAGCTTCAACAACGGCGATGGACGTTGCCCGACCTGTGGCGGTTCGGGCTTTGAGCATGTCGAAATGCAGTTCTTGAGCGATGTTTATTTGCGCTGCCCGGACTGCGATGGCAAGCGCTACCGCCCCGAGATTCTCGAAGTCACCATCGAGCGCAAAGCCATCGGTCAAACTATTTCAAAAATTCTGAACGTGGCTGATGTGCTCGACCTGACGGTCAGCGAAGCCGTGCAACTGTTTGCCCAAGACCGCGACGTGGTGCGCGCCCTGCAACCCATCGTGGATGTGGGGCTGGAATACGTCAAGCTCGGCCAGCCTGTGCCCACGCTGTCCGGCGGTGAAGCCCAGCGCCTGAAGCTGGCAGGTTTTTTAGCCGATGCGAGCAAAACCCGCAGCGCCAGCAAGCAGGCACTGGCCCTGCGCCATCCGAGCAAGGGCACGCTGTTTTTATTCGACGAGCCTACCACCGGCCTGCACTTTGACGACATCGCCAAGCTGATGCGTGCGCTGCGCAAGCTGCTTGAAGCGGGCCATTCGCTCATCATCATTGAGCACAACCTGGACGTGATTCGTTCTGCCGACTGGATCATTGACCTGGGCCCCGAGGGCGGCGAAGCAGGCGGCCTGCTGGTGGCAGAAGGTACGCCCGAGCAGGTGATGGGGCACCGCACATCACACACCGCATTGGCGCTGCGCGAGTATGCAGCGGTGATGAACAAAGTGCACGCTATTGAAGAGCCGCGCGCCAAGGCGTGGAAGACGCGGCCGACGTTTTCAAACGACATTCAAATCGTCAACGCCAAAGAAAACAACTTGAAAAGCCTGTCGGTCAACATTCCGCGTGGCAAGTTCAATGTGGTCACGGGTGTGTCCGGTTCGGGCAAGTCAACGCTGGCGTTTGATATCTTGTTCAATGAAGGCCAGCGCCGCTATCTTGAATCGCTCAACGCCTATGCGCGCAGCATTGTGCAGCCGGCTGGCCGGCCCGAGGTGGATGCGGTGTACGGCATACCGCCCACGGTGGCGATTGAGCAGCGCCTGTCGCGCGGCGGGCGCAAGTCCACGGTGGGTACCACCACCGAGGTGTGGCACTTTTTGCGCCTGCTGTACGTCAAGCTGGGGATTCAGCATTGCACCAAAGACGATGCCGCCGTGATGCCGCAAAGCCCCGAGAGCATTGCCGCACAACTGATGAAAAACTATCGCGGCAAACATATCGGCTTGCTCGCGCCGCTGGTGATAGCACGCAAAGGTGTGTACACCGAGCTGGCCGACTGGGCGCGGCCACGTGGTTACACCCATTTGCGGGTCGATGGCGAGTTTTTGCCGACCGCAGGTTTTCCGCGCATTGACCGCTTCAAAGAGCACACCGTGGAGCTGCCGATTGCCAGCCTGCACATCGACCCGAAGAACGAAGCAGCCTTGCGCCTGGCGCTGACAGTGGCGCTGCAACACGGCAAAGGCCAGGTGCATGTGCTGGCCCCGCTGGACGGTTTGCAGGGTGCGATGCTGGCGGGCACCTCAACCCAGGCGATTGGCAAGCTCGAAGCGTTCTCGACCAAGCGCGCCTGTCCGGTGTGCAGCACCTCGTATCCCGAGCTGGACCCGCGCCTGTTCAGCTACAACAGCAAGCACGGCTGGTGCCCTGATTGCGTGGGCACAGGCGTCAAGCTGACCAAAGAACAGCGAAAAGTGTTTGACGACTCGGTGCAAGATGCCGACAACAAGGGCCGCGAGCAAAGCTTTGCCGAGCCTGAAGTTGAAGATGTGGCCAACACGGTTTGCCCTGGTTGCGCAGGGACGCGCCTGAACCGGCAAGCTCGGGCTGTCAAATTTGCGGGTGTGGGCATTGCCGACATCGCATGCTTGTCCGTCACCGACGTGCGCGCCTGGGTTGAAAAACTTGCCCTGGTTGGCCGTGAAAGCGGCATTGCGCGCGACCTGATTCCCGAGATCAAATCACGCCTTGAATTCCTGGAAGATGTGGGTTTGGGCTACCTGACGCTGGACCGTGGCGCGCCCACACTGTCAGGCGGCGAGGCACAGCGCATTCGGCTGGCGGCGCAACTGGGCAGCAACCTGCAAGGTGTTTGCTATGTGCTCGATGAGCCGACGATTGGCCTGCACCCGCGTGACAACGCCATCTTGCTCAGCGCGCTGAGCAAATTGAGCGAACGCGGCAACACGCTGGTGGTGGTCGAGCATGACGAAGACACCATTCGCCGCGCCGACAACATCATCGACATTGGGCCCGGTGCTGGCAAGCGCGGCGGGCGTTTGGTGGCGCAGGGCAGTGCGGCACAACTGTCTGCGGTGCCAGACTCACTGACGGGCCGTTATCTGGCGAACCCGCTGATTCACCCCCTGCATGCGCGGCGCGAAACTGTGACTGAATTAGCTGACGTCCATCCGGCGAACGCCAGCTCTGCGGAACCGCTCAAACCCGTCAGCAAACAAAAAGCCGCCAAGCTCAAAGCAGCCGCACTGATCGCCAACGCTGCATCGGCCAGCACGCTGCACAACGCCGCCCCGGCCGCTGCCAGCAAACACACTTCGTGGCTGACGGTGACCAAAGCCGATTTGCACAACCTCAAAGACGTGACGATTGACGTGCCGCTGTTCAGGCTGGTCGCCGTCACAGGCGTCTCAGGTTCAGGCAAATCGACATTGGCCCGCGATGTGCTGCTCACCAACGTGCACGCCGCTGTCATGCAGCGCAGCACCAAGGCAGGCCGTGATTCAGACGACGCAGGCCAGCAGCCGACGTGGGCCGGTTGTGAAAGCATCGCAGGCTACCGCGTGGTCGACCGCGTGCTTGAAGTGGACCAAACCCCTATTGGCAAGACGCCGCGCTCCTGCCCGGCCACCTACATCGGTTTTTGGGACACGATTCGCAAACTGTTTGCCGACACCCTCGAAGCGCGGGCTCGCGGTTATCAGGCCGGGCGCTTTAGCTTTAACACTGGCGAAGGTCGCTGCCCGACCTGCGAAGGCGCGGGCGTGCGGACGATTGGCATGAGCTTTTTACCTGACGTGAAAGTGCTGTGCGAAACCTGCCACGGCGCCCGCTTTAATCCCGAGACGCTGGCGGTGACCTGGCGCGGCAAAAGCATTGGCGATGTGCTGAAGATGGAAGTCGACGAAGCGGTGGCGTTTTTCAAATCCATGCCCAGCATCGGCCACCCGCTGCAATTGCTCAAAGACGTCGGGCTGGGTTACCTCACGCTCGGCCAGCCGTCGCCCACGCTGTCAGGCGGCGAGGCGCAGCGCATCAAGCTGGTGACTGAACTCAGCAAAGTGCGTGACGACATCACCCGGCGCGGCCAAAAAGCGCCGCATACCCTGTACGTGCTGGACGAGCCCACCGTCGGCCTGCACATGGCGGACGTTGAAAAGCTCATCCATGTGCTGCACCGCCTGGTCAATGGCGGTCACAGCGTGGTGGTGATTGAGCACGATCTGGATGTGATTGCCGAGGCCGACTGGGTGATTGACCTCGGGCCAGACGGCGGCAACGCAGGCGGTAGCGTGGTTGCTGCAGCACCGCCTGAAACCGTCGTCAAGCTGGGCACCCACACCGGAAACGCCCTGCGCGGCGTTCTGGAACGAGTTTGAGTTAGATATCCAGGGCCAGCCGGTGGTTGTTGAAAACAAACCCGGCGCGGGCGGCACGCTGCCGGCCCAGCAATTGCAAATCACGGCGGCTGACGGCTACACGGTGGCGCAAATTTCGTTGGGCGTGTTTCGCCTGCCGTACACCACCAAAAGATGGCGCTGATCGCGCAAAAGCTTGGCATTGAGCTGCTGCATGTGCCGTACAAAGGCAGTGCTGACCTGATGCAGTCCATCTTCGGCGGCAACATCATGGCCGCGGCCGATTCCACCGGCTTTGCGCCGCAGGTTGAAGCGGGCAAGCTGCGGGTGCTGAACATCTGGGGGGCCGAGCGGCTGGCCAGGTTTCCGGATGCGCCCACCCTCAAAGAGCTGGGCCTGGACATGGTGCAAAACTCGCCCTTCGGCATTGCCGCCCCGCGCGACACCCCGCCGGACGTGGTCAAGCGTCTTAGGCCGGCTGTGCCGATAAAACCGCTCTTGCCAACTCAGCAAACCCCGCGCCGCGTGCGCCCTCGGTGATGTAACGCGGCAAATGCACCAGCTGCGCCTCAAAGCGCCGCACATTGGCCACGCCAACCGAGTTCGGGAACGCTTCAAACATCAACTGGTCGTTGGTCGAATCGCCCACGAACACCCATCTGTCCATTTCTGCATCCAGGTCTCGCTCAAACAACTGGCGTACGGCCCAGCGCGCGCCCACCGGCTTGTTGTGCTCGCCAAACCAGCCATTGATGTGGATGGAACTGACGGTGGCCGTCATGCCTTCGGCCTGCATGATGGCGACGACTCGCGCTATTTTTTCGGGCGGCAAATGCGTGAACTCGCTATGGTCAATCGCCATGTCGGTTTCACGTCCGGCGCTGTCGCGGGCCAGCAGCGTGCCCGGCACCTCTTGCAGAATGCGCTGACCCATTTGCTGCATGCGGGCGAAGTTGGTGACCCTGATGGCATCGCTCTGTTGATATGATTTCAATAGCAGATCGCCATTATCTCCATTTGCTCGCAGAACTTTTTGATGAGAATTCTGAAGCAAAACAGCGCCGTTCTCAGCAACAATTGCGTCGACCGGCCAGTGCAGGGCAAAAGGCTCGCTCCAGCCGACCGGACGGCCGGTGATGGCAATGACAGTCAAGCCCCGTGCCTTCAAGTCACCCAAGGCGGCCAGTGCATCTGGCGTGATCGCGCCGTCAGTGGTCAGCGTATCGTCAATGTCTGTGAAGACGCCTTTGATGCGGCTTCTAGCCTGCCAAGACCACGTATTTAAGGGCTGCATGGCAAAAGTGTCGCATGTCTGTACAATGAAGGGTTCTTGAGGAGCGTTGCAACCCACGGCATGTGGATTAGGCTCAAGATTTAACTTGCAACCACGCTCACCCGCAATGCTTTTTCGCCGGGTGAGTTTCCAAACTCTCCAGACTTTTCAGCCTTGTGCACGTGGCCATTTTGCCCAATTGATGTTTGATCTCATTTTTTGATGTTGGAGAACCGTATGAACGCTGTCCTTAAACCTGTTGCTGCTTTCACTGATTACGTGATTGCTGATCTTTCTTTAGCTGCCTGGGGCCGCAAAGAATTTAAAGTGGCTGAAACCGAAATGCCGGGCCTGATGGCCATGCGTCACGAATTCGCGGCCGCGCAGCCGCTCAAAGGCGCGCGTATCACCGGGTCTATCCACATGACGATTCAAACCGGCGTGCTGGTTGAAACCCTGCAAGCTTTGGGTGCCGAGGTCCGCTGGGCATCGTGCAATATCTTCTCGACGCAAGACCATGCCGCTGCTGCACTGGCGGCTGTGGGTACGCCCGTGTTTGCCGTCAAAGGCGAGTCGCTGGCAGATTACTGGGACTACACCCATCGTATCTTTGAATTCGGCGGAGCCAAAGGCAGCCCTGAAGAAGGTCCGAACATGATTCTGGACGACGGCGGCGATGCCACCTTGCTGATGCACCTGGGTACCAAAGCTGAAACTGACATCTCCTTGCTGGCCAACCCCAGCAGCGAAGAAGAAATCTGCCTGTTCAATTCCATCAAAGCCAAGCTGGCGGTGGACCCCACCTTCTACAGCCGCCGCCTGAAAAACATCATCGGCGTGACCGAAGAAACCACCACGGGCGTGTTGCGTTTGAACGAAATGTCCGCCAAGGGCACGCTGGCCCTGCGCGCCATCAACGTGAACGACTCTGTCACCAAGTCCAAGTTTGACAACCTCTACGGCTGCCGCGAATCACTGGTGGACGCTGTCAAGCGCGCTACCGATGTGATGATTGCCGGCAAAGTGGCTGTGGTTGCCGGTTACGGCGACGTGGGCAAAGGCTCTGCACAAGCCCTGCGCGCCTTGAGCGCCCAGGTGTGGGTAACCGAGATTGACCCGATCAACGCGCTGCAAGCCGCGATGGAAGGCTACAAAATCGTGACGATGGAATACGCTGCTGACAAGTGCGACATTTTTGTGTCCGCCACCGGCAACAAAAACGTCATCACCTATGAGCACATGGCCGCCATGAAGGACCAGGCCATCGTTTGCAATATCGGCCACTTTGACAACGAAATCGATGTGGTATCGCTCGAAAAATGCACCTGGGAAGAAATCAAGCCGCAAGTCGACCACGTGATTTTCCCGGACGGAAAACGCATCATCCTGCTGGCCAAAGGCCGCTTGGTCAACCTGGGCTGCGGCACGGGCCACCCAAGTTTTGTGATGTCCACCAGCTTTGCCAACCAAGTCATCGCGCAGATCGAACTGTTCACAAAACAAGACGATTACAAGGTTGGCGAGGTCTATGTGTTGCCTAAGCACCTGGATGAAAAAGTTGCCCGTTTGCACCTTAAGAAAGTCGGCGCGATGCTGACCGAACTGAGTGATGATCAGGCCGCCTACATTGGTGTGTCGAAGACCGGTCCTTACAAAGCCAACGCTTACCGCTATTGAAAGCTACTGCGCGCCCGTGATGTTGCGTTGCGGGTCCCATCTGCGAATCCTCACGTACTTTCAGTACGCTCCGGTTCGCAGCCACCCGCGCTCTGTCTGACGGGCGCTGGCTGCGCTTTTTGCCTGCTTCACCTAAGAAATTCATGCGCGCTGACTTATTCCTCGTAGAACACGGCTTTGCCACCACCCGCTCCCAGGCCCAGCGCCTGATTGGCTCGGGCGTGCAGTGGCGCGTCGTGGTTGACGAGGCAGAGGTCGCTGCGCCATGGAAACGGGTGGCCAAAAACGGTGACGAGATTCCTGATGCGGCAGAAGTTGAAGTCCTCGACAACACCGAGGCCAAGTACATCTCGCGTGGTGGCTTGAAGCTCGAAGGTGCATTGAAAGCCACCGGGCTTGACGTGACCGGTTTGCGCTGCCTCGATGTGGGTCAGTCGACTGGCGGCTTCACGGATTGCCTGCTCCAGCATGGTGCTGTGCAGGTGGTGGGTGTGGACGTTGGCCACGGCCAGTTGCATGTCACGATGCGTGACGACGACCGCGTGGTGTGCCTGGAAGGCATCAATGCACGCTCATTGACGGCCGCTGATCTGGTGTCTGCTTACGCCCAGTCCTATTCGTCTGATGACGGCAGAGATGCGGATCGTGATGCAGAAAATGAATCGGACATGGATCCCGTTTTCGATTTTCTGACAGGTGACCTGTCCTTTATTTCCCTCACGCTGGTGCTGCCCGCCGTGGTGCGCTTGCTGAAGGCCAACGGTCATCTGTTGATGCTGGTCAAGCCGCAATTTGAACTGCAGCCCGGCCAGATTGGCAAGGGCGGCATTGTTCGTGATGCTGTGCATTTTGAGTTTGTTGAAAAACGCTTGCGCGACTGTTGTGCTGAACTCGGTGTTGACGTGCTCGGCTGGATGGCGTCCAGCATCGAAGGCGGCGACGGCAACCGCGAGTTTTTCATTCACGGCAAAAAAGGCAGTGATGTGGGTCTGGACGACAAACCACTCCCCGCTGCGCCGCCGCGCAAAGCCGTGAAACGCACACCGCGTGCCGAAACGCGTGCCCTGCATGCTGCGCATGAAGACTCTGAAGAAGCCCATGCTGGCCAGCACGGTCCGGCGCGGCGCAAACAGCGTGACTAAATAGCGTGACTGAATGCCGCCACGCGTGATTAAAAGAGCTTTTTATGACCCACACCAAGCTTCCCATCAGCATTGAATTTTTCCCGCCAAAAACGCCTGAAGGCGCGCAAAAGCTGCGCGCGACGCGGCAGGTGCTTTACGCCTTGAAGCCCGAGTTTTGTTCCGTGACCTTCGGCGCAGGTGGTTCGACGCAACAGGGCACCTTTGCCGCCGTCAGTGAAATTTTGGCCGAAGGCTTCACTGCTGCCAGCCACTTTTCATGTGTTGGTGCCACCAAAGCCGCGGCACGCACGCAACTTGAAACGCTGCAAGCCATGGGCGTCAAGCGCCTGGTGGCGCTGCGTGGAGACTTGCCCAGCGGCTATGGTGCCGGCGGTGAGTTTCATTACGCGAGTGACCTGGTGGCCTTTATCCGCGCCGAGACGGGGGATGCCTTTCATATCGAAGTGGCCGCTTACCCCGAAGTGCATCCACAGGCCAAGTCGGCCGATGACGACCTGAAGGCTTACGTCACCAAGATCAAAGCCGGTGCCAATTCAGCCATTACCCAGTATTTTTTCAACAGCGACGCCTACTTTCGATTTGTTGACGATGCTTATAAGCTCGGCATTGATGTACCTGTCGTGCCCGGCATCATGCCGATCACCAGTTCCACCCAATTGATGCGCTTTTCAGATGCCTGCGGTGCAGAAATTCCACGCTGGATACGCCTGCGTCTGCAGGGCTTTGGTGACGACACCGCGTCCATCAAGAGTTTTGGTCTGGACGTGACAACTGACCTGTGCGACCAGTTGCGCAATGGCGGTGTCCCCGGAATTCATTTTTATTCGATGAATCAGGCTGGACCCACGGTTGAGATTTGCGAGCGGCTCCGGCTGGTTTAAACCTGCCATCACTGCCCGCTTGAACCCCCGCTGTTTTAAGCGGATATTCGATATTCAATGGGGCGTTGAGGTGCTAGCGCTGCCTAGCCGCCGCTGTCCAGCGTAAATCCGGCATTGCGGTCTTGCCCCAGCAACGTGACCATCTGCGGCAACGCCAGCTGCAACTGCGCTTTGAGCGTGTGCGGCGGGTTGATGACAAACATGCCGCTAGCGGGCAAGCCGGGCCGGACCACATCGCCTTCATCATCGGTGGTCAACTTGCTCGACTTGACAGTCAACACAGCATTCAACCAGGGTCTCGATGCTTTCACCGCCAGCGTTTTCAGCTTGCGCGGCAGATCATGTGCTTCTGGCCGGGGAATCACGGGGTACCAGACGACGTAGGTCCCCGTTGCAAAGCGTTTGACGGCATCTGCCATGCAGGCGCTGACGCGGGCGTAGTCGCTCTTCATTTCGTAACTCGGGTCACAAAAAACCATGGCGCGGCGTGATGGCGGCGGTAAAAAGGTTTTCAGGGACTCAAAACCGTCTTCACGGGCTACGCTGACTTGCCTGCCTGCACCGAGTTGCGCAATGTTGCCTGACAGCGACTTGAAGTCAGTCGGGTGCAATTCAAACAGCTTGAGCTTGTCGCGGCCTTCCAAGAACTGCTGGGTAATAAAGGGGGAGCCGGGATAGATTTTGAGCTGGCTGGCATCGCCGGTCTCAGCAAACTTCGGGTTCAGGCCGCGCAAAACAAGGGCGTAATCTTGCAGGGCAGGGCAGAAGTCATCTGGCGTGATGGCTTTTGGCGCTTCCTTTTTAGGTCTTGCTGGCGTTTGGATTTGCTGGACTGCCGTCTCATGGGATGCCTGAAAAAGCTTGAAAACACCCTCTTTGGCCTCGCCGCTGGTCTCGGTGTAGTCGCCATCGAGCCGGTACAGCCCGGCACCGGCATGGGTGTCGATGACGCTCAGGGCGGTGTCCTTGCCGCACAGGTATTTGCAAAGCGCAATCAGAATGGTGTGTTTGAGGACGTCGGCATGGTTGCCGGCGTGAAAGGCGTGGCGGTAAGAGAACATCGTGCTATTTTCGCCTCTAAACCGCTTGTACGGGCATCCTGTCTTGACGCGAGCCCTTGATATTTCATATAATCGCGGGCTTCGCAGCGCATTTGTGGCTCCGCGTCGAAGCTGAGTCTCGGTATCGTCTTCTGACCGTAAGCCGAGCGAATCCTGCCTAAGAGGTTCCCACCAGAGGAACGCCGACCGCAGAAAAGAGCCCGCCAAACCCTTCTTTTAAAGAGAAAACTCATGAAAACCTTCAGCGCAAAACCCGCTGACGTGGTGCACGAGTGGTTTGTGATTGACGCGACCGACAAGGTCCTCGGACGAGTAGCCAGCGAAGTTGCTCTCCGTTTACGCGGCAAACACAAGGCCATTTATACGCCTCACGTCGACACCGGTGACTTCATTGTCATCATCAATGCAGCCCAGCTGCGCGTCACCGGCGCCAAGCCGCTTGACAAAATTTACTACCGCCATTCGGGCTACCCGGGCGGCATCACGGCGACCAACTTCCGTGACATGCAGGCCAAACATCCTGGCCGCGCGCTTGAAAAAGCCGTCAAGGGCATGTTGCCAAAAGGACCCCTGGGCTACGCCATGATCAAAAAGCTGAAGGTCTATGGCGGTGCAGAGCACCCACATACGGCCCAGCAGCCAAAGGTTCTGGACATTCCAGGCATCTCTACCAATGCTCAGCGCATCAACGAAGGGGCCGCCAAATGATCGGTGAATGGAACAATGGCACCGGCCGTCGCAAATCCAGCGTCGCTCGCGTGTTTCTGAAAAAAGGCACCGGCAAGATCACTGTCAACGACAAAGACATCCAGGTGTTCTTTGGCCGCGAGACGTCCATCATGATCTGCCGCCAGCCCCTGTTTTTGACCAACCACGTCGAAACCTTTGACATCATGGTCAACGTGCACGGCGGCGGCGAGTCTGGCCAGGCAGGCGCTGTGCGCCACGGCATCACCCGTGCGCTGATTGACTATGACGCAGCCTTGAAGCCAGCGTTGAGCCAGGCAGGCTTTGTAACCCGTGACGCACGTGAAGTCGAACGTAAAAAGGTCGGTTTCCGTTCAGCACGCCGTCGCAAGCAGTTCAGCAAGCGCTAATTGCGCGAGCGGCATGTTTGTCGCTCTTCCATAGAGCCGCCTGGTTTGCGCCTGGCGGCTTTTCCATTTTTGTTGCACGCAAACGGTGCACAATGCAGATTCGATCACAACTCAGCCATTTGTTTTGAAATTTCGCCTGTTTCGTCGTCGCTTGACCATTAGTTCGCCCCGCATGTCGGTGCGTAGCGCGCTGCCTTGGCCAGTTCGGTGGATGGTGGGCGCTGCTATGCTGGGGTTTTCAGCAGCGATTGGCTTATGGGCGTTCGAATTCGGCAAAGGCATTGCCGGTTTGGACACCAACGCCAAAGACGAATTGAGGCTGCTGCGCCAAGAAGTGGTGCAACTCAGACAAGACCGTGACAAAGCACAAACCGTCGCCAACACGTCGGGTAGCCTGCTGACGGCTGAAAAAGCCGCCCAGGAAAAAATGGCGGTGCAGCTCAAGCAGTTGGAGTCTGACAACCGCCTGTTGCGTGACGACCTGGGATTTTTTGAAAAACTGCTGCCCGCGGGCGGCTCAGATGGCGTGGCTATTCGTGGCCTGCAGGCCGAATTGCTGTCGGCGTCGCAGCTGAAATGGCAGGTTTTGGTGATTCAGCCGGTTAAAAGCGCGTTGGACTTCAATGGCAAGATGGAAATCACCTTCAACGGCATGCTGGCGGGCAAGCCATGGACCGCCACCCTGCCTGGCGGGGCACAGAACTTGCAATTCAAGCAATACCGGCGGATTGAGGGGGTACTGGATTTGCCCCCCCAAGCCGTGGTAAAAACAGTCACCGCGAAAGTTGTGGAAGGCGTTGCTACCCGCTCCGTTCAGACCTTCAAGCTATAAAACCGTCGTTAGGATTCTCATGTTTGGCAAAAAAAAGCAGCCCTCCATCAAAAGCCTGATTGCCCAAGGCAGTTGCATTGAAGGCAATCTCAAATTCACCGATGGTTTGCGCATTGACGGTGAGGTGACGGGTGACATTCGGGCTGCCGAAGGCGGTGCCAGTATTCTGGTCATCAGTGAATCAGCTACTGTGATCGGGCAGATTTATGCGGACCACGTGATCATCAATGGCCGTGTCATGGGACCGGTGCACGCGTCGGAACTGCTGGAATTACAGCCAAAAGCCAATATCGAGGGAGATGTGTCCTACAAGGCGCTTGAAATGCATCAGGGGGCAGTCATCTTTGGGCAGTTGAGGCCTACCAGCCAACCGACTGGTGAAAAACCGGCCCTGAAGCTGGCCGCCAACAATGGCTAGCATGCTGAGGCGGCAGAGTACCTATCAGCATTGTGGTCAGGCTTGTTGCGTTACCATATCAGATTGTTTTTGAAGTCAGGAGCCCCTTATGAGCGCAGTTGCTGAAACTATCCCTACCCAAATGCCCGACCCGTTTGTCTTTACCGACAGCGCGGCCGGCAAGGTCGCCGAGTTGATTGCCGAAGAAGGCAACCCGGACCTCAAACTGCGCGTGTTTGTCCAGGGCGGCGGATGCTCAGGTTTTTCCTACGGTTTCACGTTTGATGAAGTTACCAATGACGATGACACCACCATGACCAAAAACGGCGTGTCGCTGCTGATTGACGCGATGAGTTACCAGTACCTGGTAGGCGCCGAGATTGACTACAAAGACGACCTGGAAGGTGCGCAGTTTGTGATCAAAAACCCGAACGCGACCAGCACCTGCGGGTGTGGTTCCAGCTTTTCTGCTTAACGGTCTCGCACCTCACAAAAAACCGCCCCTGAGGCGGTTTTTTATTGCCCGTTGTTCGTCAAGCCGGATAGGTTGCGCCCAGCACTCGAAGCCCAGCAGCCCCTGTCACGCTGGGCAGGTTGCCGGGCATGCGCAAGGTGGTTTGTCGGGCCAGCCAAGCAAAAGCCGCAGCTTCGACCTGTAAAGGCGGCAATCCGTGCGTTTCGGACGAGACAACCTTCAAAAACGGCAAACCGGCTTGCAGCCGCTGCATCAGGTAGCCGTTAAAAGCGCCGCCACCGCAAACAATCAGTTCTTTGCTATATTTTAAATAGCTGCTTGTACCTGTAATACATGCTCTTGCGGTGAATTCTGTCAATGTATTTTGCACGTCTTCGGGTGGGGCGTTGGTAAAGGCTTGCAGTTTTTGCGCCAGCCAGCCCATGCTGAACAAATCTCGCCCCGTGCTCTTTGGGGGCGGCATTGAGAAATAGGGCTCGTCCAGCAGACTGGCCAGCAATGCGGGAATCCCTTGACCGCTGGCGGCCCACTGGCCGTCCTGGTCGAAGTGCTGGCCGGTGTGCTGAAAACACCAGGCATCCATCAGGGCGTTGCCAGGGCCGCAGTCAAAGCCCAGCACCTGACCGGTTGCCGGCAGAACGCTGAGATTGGAAATGCCGCCAATGTTCAGCACCAGGTTGGTTTGGCTGCCCTGACCGAAAACACTTTGGTGGAAGGCCGGTACGAGCGGTGCGCCCTGGCCACCCGCCGCCACGTCGCGGCTGCGAAAGTCCGCCACCACGTCAATGCTGGTGCGCTCGGCCAGCAGGGCTGGGTTGTTCAGTTGTGTGGTGTAGCCTGATGTGGGTTGATGCCGCACAGTCTGGCCGTGTGCGCCTATGGCTTGAACGTCTTGGGCGGTGAGCCCAGTCTTTTCAAGCAGCGACTTGACAACGGATGCATACACCTCAGCGAGCTGGTTGGCAGCCAGCGCGGCGCGATGTAGCTCATGATGTGAGGGGGTATTGAGTGCCAGCAGTTCCGTGCGGAATTCGTTTGAAAACGCTTGCGTACCATTTGCCAACACCCGGAGTTTGGGTCCAGAAAAATCAACCAGCACGCCGTCTGCGCCATCGAGCGATGTACCCGACATCAGACCGATGTACAAATCGTTCATGACTCAATATTCCTGAAGGGCATGATAAGGATTTTTAGACGGGCCGCTACCAAGTAAAAATGCGCCCACTCGTCGGGGCGGAGTCCTGCGTGAAACGAGCGAACGCAGGGGCTTGTTTACTCAGCTCGGGTTTGAACTATCGTGGCAGCAGCTTGCAATTGTGTGCTGACGACTGCGGCCAAGCGTTTGAACGTGGGCAATGCGGCCATCGGCACAGGAACGGTCTCGCTCTGGCGGGCAATGATCATGGGGTCCTGGTGAACGCCGTTGACACGGAACTCAAAATGCAAATGGGGTCCTGTGGCCCAGCCCGTGGCGCCTACCAGACCAATGGTGTCGCCTTGCGCCACACTTTGACCGACCCGCACATTGATTTTGCTCAGGTGAGCGTACACCGTTTCATGGCCATTGCGGTGCTTTAAAAACACAACATTGCCATAACCGGTTTGACTGCCTGCAAACGACACCACACCGTCGCCCACTGTGCGCGCCGGTGTACCGGTTGGGGCTGCGAAGTCTGTACCCAAATGCGCACGCCATTTTTGCAAAATCGGGTGAAAGCGCATGGAAAAGCCGCTGCTGATACGCGTGAACGCCAGTGGCGAGCCCAAGTAGGCGCGGCGCAAGCTTTTGCCGTCCAGTGAGTAATAGCCGCCTTTGTAGGCCGCGCCGTTTGCGTCCTGACCAGGGGGCTGAAACCACATTGCCTGATGGGTCTTGCCGGCGTTGACAAACTCAGCTGACAGCACCCGGCCAGTGCGCAGCGGTTCGCCATCGGCCTCGAGGGCCTCGTAGACCACGTTAAAGCGGTCGCCTTTGCGCAACGCCCGGCGAAAGTCAATGTCACTGGAGAACATCTCAGCCATTTGAACGGCGACCGCATCCGGTATGCGCGCCTCGTCGGTGGCGGCAAAAAGAGAGGTTTGAATGCTGCCGCTGGCCAGCCGGGCGTTGGCCACATAGGGGGCGATTTCTACCCGGGAGACAAACGACTGCCCTGTGCGCTCAATGACCAGTCGCTTGAACAGGCTTTCATCGTCGCTCGGCCAGCGTGTGCTGAGCTTGGTCAATTCCTGCTTGTCGCTGGCTTCGGCCGTGATGGTCTTGCCGGGGCGGCCCGCCAGTGCCAGCCGGGCATTGGCGTCTTTGCGCAAAAAGGCCGCTGCCGCGGGGTCAGTGATGTTGAGGCGTTTGAGCAACGTGTCCGCGGTGTCGTTACCGCGGGTGATGTCGGTGCGAAACAGTTTAAAACGGTGGTCAGCCAGCGCATCCAGCTGCACTTGCAGCGGCAGCGTCTGCACCGATTCGAGCACCTGGCGCACAGGCAGATCGGCTGCGTCAGGTGCCAGCGGCACAACGCCAAAAGCCGTCACACCGGTTCCCAGCAACAAGGCCGCCAAGCTGCCAGCGACCCGTTTTGGGTGGCGCTGCAGGCTGGCGGCGATGGCGTTTAAAACCCGTACCGAATCTGAAAATTGCAAAACTTTGAGTCCTAACGAAGTGCTTGATGCCAAAAATGAGGTTCTTGCTAGGGCGCTAAAGCGTCCTTGAGCTGCGCATCTAAAATAAGCACCTCGCAAGAAAGTGCAGTATATCTGTCGGACGACCCCGCGACTTGCTAAAAACCCTTATGAATCAAGCTCCTGTTACAAATTACCCGGTTACCGATAGCGTCAAGAACGCCCTGGCTGTCTCTCTTCGGGGCTGCGAAGAGCTGATCCCGCAAGACGAGTGGGTCAAAAAGCTCGCCAGGTCAGAGGCCACGGGCGTGTCGCTGCGCATCAAGTTGGGGCTGGACCCGACGGCGCCTGACATTCACATTGGCCACACCGTCGTGCTGAACAAAATGCGCCAGTTGCAGGACCTGGGTCATACGGTCATCTTTTTGATTGGCGACTTCACCACCCTGATTGGCGATCCGTCTGGCCGCAACACCACCCGACCGCCGCTCACGCCTGAACAGATCAAGGCGAATGCCGACACCTATTACAAACAGGCCAGCCTGGTGCTGGACCCCGCCAAAACCGAGATCCGCTACAACAGCGAATGGTCAGACCCGTTGGGTGCGCGCGGCATGATTCAGCTGGCGGCCAAATACAACGTGGCCCGGATGATGGAGCGCAATGATTTTCATGACCGCTTCAAGGCTGGCACGCCCATCAGCGTGCATGAGTTTTTGTACCCGCTGATGCAGGGTTACGACTCGGTAGCGCTCAAAAGCGATCTGGAACTGGGTGGTACCGACCAGAAGTTCAACCTGCTGGTCGGCCGGCACCTGCAAACCGAGTACGGCCAGGAGCCGCAATGCATTTTGACCATGCCGCTGCTTGAAGGCATCGACGGCGTCGAGAAAATGTCGAAAAGCAAAAACAACTACATCGGCATCTCTGAAGACGCCAACACCATGTATGCCAAGGTGCTGAGCATTTCTGACGTGCTGATGTGGAAGTGGTACACCCTGCTGTCCTTCAGGAGCGAGGCCGATATTGCGGCGCTCAAAGCCGAAGTGTCCGCTGGGCGTAACCCAAAAGATGCCAAGGTTGCGCTGGCCAAAGAAATCACCGCACGCTTTCATTCGGCCGCTTTGGCTGATGTTGCTGAGCAGGATTTCATCAACCGCAGCAAAGGCGGCGTGCCGGACGAGATTGAGGAGCGCACGCTGACTGGCGCGCCGATAGGGATAGGCGCTGTGCTCAAGGCGGTTGGCCTGGCATCATCAGGCGGTGACGCCACGCGGCTGATCGACGGCGGCGGCGTGCGGGTTGATTCGAGCGTGGTCAGTGACAAGGCCTTGAAGCTCGATGCCGGTACCTACGTGGTGCAGGTCGGTAAGCGCAAGTTTGTACGGCTGACTTTGCACTGACCCTGCATTGACTTTTGCTGCCATGGCCTGCCGACATCCAAAACTGCACGGCTTACAAAGCGGCACCTCTGGTATCAAGCCAGCAGCAAGCGCTTGCGCAGCAGTTTGTTGCTTTTGTGGCCGGGCCGGTCGGCAGGCCGCTGTTTGTCGCCGCCGGCATCACTGATTGGTAGTGCAAACTGAATGCTATGAGTTCAGGAGCTACCAGGCTAGGTATTTATTGGCTTGGACGCTAATTTGATGCCTGACATGGCCTAAAAACACCCAAAAGGCCAAACACCGGGGCCAAACACCAGCCGCAAACTCACAAATAAGGGTTTTTGACGCCCAAACCCGCCAGAATGTCGATTTCACGCGCTTCCATCGCGTCCGCATCGGCAACTGAGGTTTCATGGTCATAGCCCTGCGCATGCAGCGTGCCGTGCACCAGCAGGTGCGCGTAATGGTCGCGCAGCGTTTTTTTTTGGTCTTTGGCCTCTTTGGCAATCACGGGCGCGCACAGCACCAGGTCAGCGGTAACCAACGGCGCCCGCGTGTAGTCAAAGGTCAGCACATTGGTCGTGTAGTCACTTTTGCGGTAGTCGCGGTTCAGTGCCTGGGCCTCATCGCTGCCAACAATCCGCACCGTGATCTCGGCATCGCTTTCAAGCGCATGGCGAATCCAGCGGGCCACGCTGTGGCGCGGCAAGGCGGTGCGGTGGCGGGCGACATTTTGAATGTCGCCAAATTGCAGCGACAGCTGCAGGTTTTTAAGAGCCATTTCGGCTCCTCGCACTTGTTTTACGTGGGCGAGCAGCTGCTTTATCAGTAGCATCTGTTAATTCATCAACATCAGCGGGTGTCTTGTTCACGTCGCTAGGCGTACGATCATACGCATCCACAATCCGCGCCACCAGTGGGTGCCGCACCACGTCCGCGCTGGTCAGCCGGGTAATGGCAATACCGTTGACACGCTTTAAAACCCGCTCGGCATCGACCAGCCCACTGAGCTGCGTGCGCGGCAAATCAACCTGGCTCACATCACCTGTGACCACCGCCTTGCTGCCAAAGCCAATGCGGGTCAAAAACATCTTCATCTGCTCGGGCGTGGTGTTTTGCGCTTCGTCCAAAATCACGAACGCGTGGTTCAAGGTGCGGCCCCGCATGAAGGCCAGCGGCGCAATTTCAATTTGCTGGCGCTCAAAGGCTTTTTGCACCCGTTCAAACCCCATCAGCTCATGCAGCGCGTCCCACAGCGGGCGCAGGTACGGGTCGACTTTCTGGCTTAAATCACCGGGTAAAAAGCCCAGTCGCTCGCCAGCTTCTACCGCAGGGCGGGTCAGCACAATGCGCTGCACGGCACTGCGCTCCAGCGCATCAACAGCGCAGGCCACGGCCAAATAGGTTTTGCCCGTGCCGGCAGGGCCAATGCCAAAGGTGATGTCATGGGTGGCAATGTTTTCAAGATAAGTGCCCTGGTTGACGGTGCGCGCACGCAGGTCGGCGCGCCGGGTGGTCAGCGTGGTGCTGCCGTCGGGCGCATGCTTTAAGGAGGTGTCGCCCGACATCATCAGCTGCACGGTTTCCTCAGCGATGGGCCGCTGCGCCATTTCATACAGCGCCTGCAGCACCTCCAGCGCCTGGGTCGCGCGCGCCTTGGTGCCGTCAATCTTGAACTGCTCAAATCGGTGCGCAATTTTCACGTCCAGGCCCACTTCAATGGTGCGAATGTGTGCATCCATCGGCCCGCACAGGTGGCCCATGCGGGTGTTGTTTGGCGGCGTGAAGGTGTGGCGGAGGATCAAGGCAGGGCGTCCTGAAGAAGATGGAGTGTTGATTGTCCGCTGATATTCCCATCAGGGGGTGACTGATAACATCAAGCCATGATTGGACGAATTCAAGGCTTTTTAGCCGAAAAGAACCCCCCCGAAATTCTGGTGGACTGCAACGGCGTGGGCTACGAGCTGTTGGTGCCCATGAGCACCTTTTACAACCTGCCCGTGCTGGGAGAAAAAGTCAGTCTGCTGACCCACTTTGTGGTGCGTGAAGACGCGCAAATCCTCTACGGCTTTGCCACACCGACAGAGCGCGCAGCTTTCAGGCAACTGGTCAAAATATCCGGCGTCGGCCCGCGCACCGCCCTGAGCGTGCTCAGCGGCATGAGCGTTGAAGAACTCGCCCAGGCCGTCACCCTGCAAGAGCCTGGCCGCATCATCAAGGTGCCCGGTATCGGCAAAAAAACCGCCGAACGTTTGCTGCTCGAGCTCAAAGGCAAGCTCGGTGCAGACATCGGCGTGAACGTCAGCATCAGCAATGACAGCCAGTCAGATATCTTGCAGGCGCTGGTGGCTCTGGGCTACAGCGACCGGGATGCAGCGCTGGCGCTCAAAGCTTTGCCTAAAGATATTGGGGTGTCTGATGGCATCAAGTTGGCGTTGAAGGCGCTGGCCAAATGAGCGCCGCGCCGGGCCGCCCCAAGCAAGCTCGCACCCCCTTGGGGGGCAGCGTCGTACACACAGTGACAAGCGTGGGGGCCGATAGCTGATGACTATTCAAACCGACGATTTCAACCTGGCTGACTTGCCGCCCGCCCGGCGAGTCATGTCAGCCGCGCCTGATTCTCCTAAAGAAGAGGCGATTGAGCGCGCCCTTCGGCCCAAGCTGTTTGACGAGTATGTGGGTCAGACCAAGGTGCGGGAGCAGCTTGAGATTTTTATTGGCGCGGCCAAAAAACGCAGCGAGGCGCTGGACCATGTGCTGCTGTTTGGCCCGCCGGGTTTGGGTAAAACCACACTGAGCCACATCATTGCGCATGAGCTGGGCGTGAACATGCGGCAAACCAGCGGCCCGGTGCTCGAAAAACCGAAAGACCTGGCGGCGCTGCTGACGAACCTCGAGAAAAACGACGTGCTCTTCATTGATGAGATTCATCGCCTCAGCCCAGTGGTCGAAGAGATTTTGTACCCCGCTCTGGAGGACTACCAGATCGACATCATGATTGGTGAAGGCCCGGCAGCGCGCAGCATCAAGCTGGATTTGCAGCCCTTCACGCTGGTCGGTGCCACCACCCGCGCTGGCATGCTGACCAACCCATTGCGTGATCGCTTTGGCATTGTGGCGCGGCTGGAGTTTTACACCGCTGAAGAACTCGCCCGCATTGTTAAACGCAGCGCCGGGCTGCTGAATGTGCCAACAGACGAAGAGGGTGGTTTTGAAATCGCCCGCCGCTCACGCGGCACACCGCGCATTGCCAACCGGCTGCTGCGCCGGGTGCGCGATTTTGCAGACGTCAAAGGCAAAGGTGAGATCACGCTCGACATTGCCAACAAAGCACTCGCCATGCTCGACGTGGACCCGCAAGGCTTTGATGTGATGGACCGCAAGCTGCTCGAATGCGTGATTCACCGTTTTGACGGCGGCCCCGTGGGGCTGGATAACATTGCCGCCAGCATTGGCGAGGAGCGCGACACGATTGAAGACGTGATTGAGCCGTATTTGATTCAGCAGGGCTATTTGCAGCGTACCCCGCGTGGGCGCATTGCCACGCTGGCGGCGTATCGGCATTTGGGGGTGGCGCCCCCAGCGGCAGGAAATGAGTTGTTTACCTAAGTCACGTCAGCGCACCGCGCGCATCAACCTTGATGATGCGCTCCACCACACCCTTGAGCAGCCCGCCACGCACGCCAATCATCACCTGGTGCAAGTTCACGGTTGGGTCGCAGTGACCGGGTATCAGCCACAGCATGCTGCCCAGGCTGGGCAGACGGGTGCTGCCTGCTGCGGGCGTCAAGATCCCGTGCTCGTCGCCACCGTTTGAATAGTCCAGGTCGCTGCGGCTGCTGAAGGCATGCACCTTGGGCAGGCCAGAATCAATCGCGTGGCTTTTGTGGCCTGCATCACACACCACATGATGCTCATGCACGCTGATGACCTGGGTTTTGACAAACAGCGCGTGCTGGAACCGTGGCTGACCCATGGCAGGCAGGTTGGCGGCGTAGTCCGCGTCCATGAAAAGATACGAGCCGGCCTGCAGTTCGCCATACAGCTTGCTGGCCGCTTCAAGCGGTGCGGTGCCGGTACCCGCACCCGTGACCAGCGCCACTTTGATGCCTTCAGCTTCGATCAGCGCCCGGGTCTGCTGCACCGCCATGATGGCGCTGAGCATGGCGTCACGTCTTTCGTCCGGGCTGCGCAAATGCTGTGCTTTGCCGTGGTAGGCCTGCAGGCCAGCAAAGTTCAAGGCCGGGTGCTTGCGAATCTCGATGACCAGCGCGACGGCAGGGTTGCCGGGCTCAACCCCGCAGCGGTTCTGCCCCACGTTGATTTCAATGAACACGTCGATCGACGACGCCACGCCTGATGACAGACGACCCTCGTTCATGCCGATCGCCAGGCGGCGTATGCCTTCTATGCTGTCAACGCAGATGGCCAGTTTGCCGCGCACGGGTACCAAAGCGCGCGTGAGGGCCGCAACACGTGCCAGTTTGCTGGGCGCGATCACCTCATTGGTGATGAAGATGTTGTGCACGCCGCCCGCCACCAGCGCTTCGGCCTCAGATGTTTTTTGGACGCACACACCGACTGCTCCAGCGGCGATTTGCAGCTTTGCCAACTCGGCGCTTTTGTGCATCTTGGCATGTGGCCGCAGCATGAC
>CAMARI010000012.1 GCA_945860515.1 Polaromonas sp. YR568 | reverse complement strand
GCCAGGTACATCTTGCCCGCCGCGCCTTCGCGCAGACCGGGTGGGTCTTCACAGGTGACGCCGCCATGGGCGACACCTGCTGCATGAAACGCATCGACCTCAGCCTGCGACTGAGCATTCAACCCAATCGTGCCGCCATTGCCATGGGTAGCCGGCTGCCCATTGACCGGCGTGACGATGCCCAGCGAGCCGGTAGCACTTCGGTAGTAATAACGTGCCTTGCCAGCCACCCCCGGGCCAACACCCATCACGCCGAATATCGCGTCGTAAAAGCGCTTGGATGCCTCCAGGTCATTGACGCCGACCGTGATGTGACTGAACATGTTTTGTCTCCATGAAGACCCGCTGACGGGCTGGTTAAGTACCGATTAAGTGCTGATGACGCCTTGGTTAAAGACCGGAAATAAGCTGTAAATAATAGCCGATGATGGTCGGGCATGTAACAGCGGTTAGCGCCAGTCGCTATTCATTGAGAAGCTGCTCACCGCTGTCTCTATTGGCTTGGGAGCGCTTTCCGTTGATGGAGCGGGCGGCTGTGGACGTGGCGCGTGGCTTGCAAGACACGAGCAAGGCGGCTGAGCTCGACCGTGCCTACAAAAAGCTCAAAGACACAGGCTAGTCAGGCTGCTCCAGCAGCCCACCCGGATGCGTCGCCAGTCTGGCCGGGTTGCGGCCATGCGTTGGGGCGGGGTTGGCAAACGGCCAGCCGCCGAACTGGGTGCGTTGGTAGTCCTGCAGGGTTTGCCTGATCTCGACCTGGGTGTTCATGACAAACGGGCCGTACTGGGCGACTGGCTCGGCGATGGGCTTGCCTTGCAGCAGCAAAAACTCGGCTTCTTCGCTGCCATTGACAAGTTCAATGGCGGCATCGGCTTGCAGCTCCATCGCGCTATGGCTGCCAATACCGTGCCCACCAACCGTCACCGACTGACCTTTGAAGAAATACAGATTGCGCCGCGACCCTGCCTTGGCCGCCGGCAGGGTAAAGCGTGCGCCGGGCTGCATGCGCAGCGTCCAGATCGCGACGTCGGCCTGGGCTTGGGAGGCCCATGAATTGAGTGGTGGTTTGAGTGGTTTGTCAACGTCTGCCATCTGGCCGGCAATAACGGACACGAACGTCTCCAAGCCGTTGGTATCTTTCACCAAGCGGTTGGGAATGTCGTTGGCCCAAAACATGGTGAAGTGCGGGTCGGCCATTTTGCTGGCGGCAGGTAAATTAAGCCAGATCTGGAACAGCTCCAGCGGGTTGGCGTCGTTTGTGTTGAGCAGCGGAAACATCTCTGAATGCACGATGCCCTTGCCTGCCGTGAGCCACTGCACATCGCCCCGCCCAAAGCGGGCGGTGGCGCCGAGTGAGTCCGAATGGTCAATCAGCCCCTTGCGTACAATCGTCACCGTTTCAAAACCGCGGTGCGGGTGCGCGGGAAAGCCCGGCACCTTGCTGCCGTGGTACATGCTCCAGCCGTCTTTGCGGCTGAAGTCCTGGCCCATATCGCGGCCGGCCAAGGAGGCCTGGGGGCTCATGTCGGAATTGGCGGCGGGGTAGGCGTCGTCGTGATAGACGCAGAATAAAAACGGGTCCAGCGTGGGCCAACGGGGGCCGAGGGGCTGGGAGTCAAGGATGGGGTTGGGTGTCATGGGGGGTAGCTGGTGGTTAAAACAAAATTGACAAGTCGCGCTATTTGGCACGGCTTGCGAGCACCGCCGCGCCCAGGATAAGCACGGTGGCCAGGCCGATGCCCCAAGTGAGCATCCGCCCCGTCGCGAGCAGCAGCAACACGGTCGATGCCAGCGGCGTGATGTAACTCAAAATGCCAATTTTGCGCGCGTCGCCGTTTTTAAGCGCAGCGTCCCACAAAAAGAATGCCGCGCCCAGCGGTCCCAGGCCCATAACAACGGTCAAGAGCCAGTCTCGGGCGCTCAGTGTCACAGCTGACTCCAGCAGCGCGTGGCAGAGCAGCGACAGCACGCCAGACACCAGCCCAAACAGGCCGATGGCGACAGTCGGAAAGCCGCGGCCAGTCAGGCTCATGCGCTTGCCCATCAGTGAATAACTGGCCCAGATGAAGGCCGACACCGCCGCCGCCAGGTAGCCCCCGGCAAAGCCCTTGCTGGCCAGGCCGCTCAGGCCTGAATGCAATAAGGTGTCACCCAGAATAGCAATTGCCGCGCCGACAAATCCGGTCAAGGCAGCCAGCAGGTGCGCGGCCGACAGGCGGACACCCGGCAAAAAAACAGGCGCCATCAACACAATGCCCAGCGGCCACAGGTAATTGACCAGATTTGCCTCCACCGCAGGTGCATGGCGCAGCGCCATAAACAGAAAAAAGTGAAAACCAAACAAGCCGTACACACCCAGCGCCAGCGCCGCCCAGCTCACCCGCCACTGCCTGAAAAACGGCCAGGCCGGCACACTGCCCACCAGCAGCGTGATGCCGGTCAATAAAAAAGGCGGAATATGCGACAGCAGTGTGCCCAGCAACGCCAGTGATGACCACAGGGCGATGGCGGCCAGGGCCAGGACAGTGGGCGACCTAAAAGCCGACATGCCCTGCGAGCGCCTTCGTTACAAGCTCAGGCTTGGGCCGCCTTGACATTCAAACGCCAGGCATGCAGCAAGGGCTCGGTATAACCACTCGGCTGCTCAAGTCCTTTGAAAACCAGGTCAGTCGCCGCTTTGTAGGCCATCGATGTCTCAAAGTGGCCTGCCATTGGCTGGTACAACTTGTCGCCAGCGTTTTGGCCGTCCACCACGGCTGCCATGCGCTCGAAGGTTTCTTTGACTTCTGCGTGGGTCACCACGCCATGCAGCAGCCAGTTGGCCATGTGCTGACTAGAGATGCGCAGGGTGGCGCGGTCTTCCATCAGTCCGACGTTGTGGATGTCGGGCACTTTGCTGCAACCCACGCCTTGGTCGATCCATCGCACCACGTAGCCCAGAATGCCTTGGGCGTTGTTGTCGAGCTCTTGGGCTTTTTCTGCGGCGGACCAGTTGGGCGTGGTCGTCACCGGGATTTGCAGCAGGGCGTTCAAGGTCTCGGCCCGCAGCTTTTTGGCGTCGGCTTTTTCGACTTTTTTCTCCATCGCCTTTTGCAGCTTGGCCACATTGACCTGGTGGTAATGCAGGGCATGCAGCGTGGCACCCGTGGGGCTGGGTACCCAGGCGGTGTTGGCGCCAGCCAATGGGTGGCCGATTTTTTGCGTCATCATGGCGGCCATCAGGTCGGGCATGGCCCACATACCTTTGCCGATTTGCGCCTTGCCGCGCAGGCCGCAGGCCAGGCCGACCTGAACGTTGTTTTTCTCGTACGCTGCAATCCAGGTGCTGCTTTTCATATCGCCCTTGCGGATCATCGGGCCGGCTTGCATGGCAGTGTGCATCTCGTCGCCGGTGCGGTCCAGAAAGCCGGTATTGATGAATGCCACGCGCGAGCTGGCAGCGGCAATGCAGGCCATCAGGTTGGCGCTGGTGCGGCGCTCTTCGTCCATGATGCCGAGCTTGACGGTGGCGTCTTTCAAGCCCAGCATTTTTTCAACCCGGCCAAACAGCTCGGCAGCAAAAGCCACTTCAGCCGGGCCGTGCATTTTGGGTTTGACGATATAGACGCTGCCCTTGCGTGAGTTTTTAATGCCGGGCTTGCCCTTGAGCTTCAGGTCATGCATGGCGATGGTGGTGGTGACGACTGCGTCCAGAATGCCTTCGGGAATGTCTTTCGTCGAGCCATCAGCCGCCGTGTAGGTGATGGCCGGGTTGGTCATCAAGTGGCCGACATTGCGCAAAAACATCAGCGAGCGGCCATGCAGCACCACCGGCTTTTTGCTGGTGGCGGATGTGTAAATGCGGTCAGCATTCAAGCCGCGCGTGAAAGTTTTGCCGTCTTTAGTCACGCTTTCTGTCAGCGTGCCCTGCAAAATGCCGAGCCAGTTGCTGTAGGCCAGCACTTTGTCGTCTGCATCGACGACGGCGACTGAATCTTCCAAGTCCAGAATGGTCGACAGCGCGGCTTCCAGCACCAGGTCGCACACGCCTGCAGGGTCGGTTTTGCCAATCGGTGTGGCCGGGTTGATTTGGATGTCCAGGTGCAGCCCGTTGTGCTGCAGCAGCACCGATGTTGGCTTGGTCATGTTGCCCTGGTAGCC
Source organism: Polaromonas sp. YR568 (assembly GCA_945860515.1). Classification (GTDB taxonomy): domain Bacteria; phylum Pseudomonadota; class Gammaproteobacteria; order Burkholderiales; family Burkholderiaceae_C; genus Polaromonas. The sequence goes on along the minus strand of CAMARI010000012.1, from coordinate 24,809 downwards.
GATGAATTGTCTGGCATCCGCCAAGCCGACACTCTTGCCGTTTTTGAGTTTGACGGCCAGCTTGCCAGCCCGCACGCTGTAGCCTACAGAATCAACATGCGAGCCGCTGGCCAGCGGTGCGGTGCGGTCCAGCACGTAGCGCGCGTATTCAATCACTTTGGCGCCGCGCTTGGGGTTGTAGCCCCCTTTGTCAGGTGCCGCTTTTTGACAGCCATCATCTTCGCTGATCACATCTGTGCCGTACAGAGCGTCATACAGGCTGCCCCAGCGCGCGTTGGCCGCGTTTAGGGCATAGCGAGCGTTCAAGATGGGCACAACCAATTGCGGGCCGGCCTGCTTGGCCAGCTCGGCATCGACGTTGTCGGTGGTGGCTTTGACTTTTTTGGGCGCGGGCACCAGGTAGCCGATGCTGGTCAAAAACGTTTGGTAGGCCTTCATGTCCGTTGGACTTGACGAATCACCTGCGGTGATGGGGCCAGGATTGGCTTTGTGCCAGGCATCCATCTCGGTTTGCAGGCGGTCTCGCTCGGCCAGCAGGGCCATGTTTTTGGGGGCCAGGTCAGCCACGATGGCGTCAAAGCCCTTCCAGAAGTCAACGCTTGAGACGCCGGTGCCCGGCAACACCTTGCTTTCAATAAATTGGTGCAGCTGGCTGGCGACTTGCAAACGGTGAATCGAGGTCATGCCAGTGACTGTGGGTGCATGGGCGGTCATGAAAGGCTTCTCCAAAAAATAAGAGGTCAAAGTCAAAATATCTCTGAGGTCGTGCGGCGGATAGCTATGCCAACGCGTCTATTGTCTCAAACGTCAAATGGTAACGGGTACTCAGTGCCCTGTTGCTTTGTTTCAGACAGCTTCATGAGCGTCACAACAAGCCAAACGGGGGCTCCATCTGGACACATTTATGGATTGCACAAGGCCAACACGAGCCCGTCGAAAGATGTGACGCCGAAAACAGCGCCCTAAGGGGGTCGCCAATCGGTGTTTTTGCGGCTAAGCTGACGGAATGCGCCCGCCCCACACCCCTCAAATCCGCCTTTACCGCGACTGGCTGACGGCCAAGCGCGGCCTGACATTTGACAGCTATGCCGCCATGCACCACTGGTCAGTCACTGACCTGAGCGCGTTCTGGCAAAGCATCTGGGACTACTTTGATGTGCAGTCTCCCACGCCGCATACATCGGTGGTGCAAGGCGATATGCCCCAAGCACGCTGGTTTGCCGGCGCACAGGTCAACTATGTGGCCCAGGTGTTTCGCCACGTTGAGGCAGCCCATGCCGCCGACTTGCCAGCCATCATCAGCCACAGCGAAGAAAGCCTGGCCAGCGGCGCTTCAGCGCGGCACATCAGTTGGCCCGCGCTGAAGCGCCAGGTCGCCACGCTGGCCTTGCACCTTAAGGCGCAGGGCGTTCAGCCCGGCGACCGCGTGGCCGCTTACCTGCCGAATATTCCCGAAGCCATGGTGGCTTTTTTAGCCACGGCCAGTATTGGCGGCGTGTGGAGCGTTTGCGCACCCGACATGGGCACGGCTGCGGTGCTGGACCGCTTCAAGCAGATTGAGCCCAAGGTGCTGATGGCCACCGACAGCGTGACCTACGGCGGCAAGCAGATGGACCGCAGCGCCGTGGTAGAAGAACTCTGCGCCGGCCTGCCAACGCTTGAACATGTGATTGTGCTGAGCAAGTCAGGCGCTATAAATTCAGGAGCGAATCGGCCCACTATTCATTGGCATGAAGCCCTGAACGAGGCCCAAAAAGACGCAGAGATCGCTCTTTTTAAACCCCTGTGGCTGCCGTTTGACCACCCGCTGTGGATTGTGTATTCCAGCGGCACCACCGGCCTGCCCAAGCCCATCGTGCATGGCCACGGCGGCACGCTGATCGTGGCGCTGGCGCTCAAGGTGCTGCACAACGATGTGGGCTGCAGCTACCACCCCAACAGCTTTGGCGAGCGATACCACTGGTACAGCTCCACCGGCTGGGTGATGTGGAACGCCCAGACCAGCGGCCTGCTGAACGGCACCACCTGCGCGATTTTTGACGGCAACCCCGGCGGCACCAAAGACAAGCCGGACTGGACAACGCTGTGGCGCTTTGCCGCCAACACGGGGGCGACATTTTTCGGTGCTGGCGCAGCGTTTTTTGCCAATTGCATGAAGGCCGGTGTTGACTTGAGCCACTGCGGTGACTTGTCTCATGTCCGCGCGCTCGGTTCGACCGGCTCGCCGCTGTCGATTGAAGCCCAGCAGTGGGGCACTGACCAGTTTGCTGCGATGGGCACGCCCGAACGCAGCGACGGGCCGCCCCTAGCCAGTTCAGCCCCCTCGGGGGGCAGCGAGCCACACGGCGTGGGCGAGCGTGGGGGCAACGCCATCTGGTTTTGCAACATCTCTGGCGGAACAGATTTTGCTGGCGCATTCATCGGCGGCAACCGCGAACTGCCGCAAATCCCCGGCCAGATGCAATGCCGCCTACTGGGCTGCGCGGTAGAAAGCTGGAACGAGGCGGGCGAGCCTGTCATTGACGAGGTGGGCGAACTGGTTTGCACCCAGCCAATACCGTCGATGCCGCTGTACTTTTGGGGCGACGAAGGCAACCAGCGATACCTTTCCAGCTACTTTGACATGTACCCGAGCGTCTGGCGGCATGGTGACTGGCTGAAGATCACGCCTGCCGGTGGCTGCATCATTTATGGCCGCAGCGACGCCACCATCAACCGGCACGGCTTGCGCATGGGCACCAGCGAGCTGTACAGCGCGATTGAGGCGCTGCCCGAGGTGATGGACTCGATGGTCGTTGACCTGGAATATTTGGGCAAGGACAGCTACATGCCGCTGTTTGTGGTGCTGCGCGCCGGCGTGGTGCTCGACGATGGGGTGCGGTCAAAACTGAACAACGCGATCAAAACCGCCTTGTCACCGCGCTTTGTGCCCAATGAAATTTTTTCAGTGGCCGAGATTCCGCGCACGCTGACTGGCAAAAAGCAGGAGTTACCAATCAAAAAGCTGCTGCTTGGGGCACCGATTGACAAGGTGGTGAACCGCGATGCCATGGCCAACCCGGCGTGCCTGGACTGGTACGTGCGATTTGCCAGCGCCTATGCAGCGCAAACTACGTCGCGTGCCGTCGATTGACCAGCACAATGCCCACCGCCACAGCGCACAGCGCGGCAATCAGGCCTGGGGTCACGCTTTCATTGAGCCACAGCGCGCCAAACAGCAGTGCAAACAGCGGCGTTAAAAACACATAAACCGACACCTTGGTGGCCGGGTAGCGGCCCAGCAGCCACATCCAGGCCAGATAGCTGGCAAATGCGCCCACCACCGTTTGCACCAGCAGCGACGTGATGGCAAACGGGCTAAAGCGCCAGACCCAGGCTTCGCCAAGGGCCAGCGACAGCAGCGGGAAGGTTGCTGCACTGACAGCCAATTGGTAAAACAGCAGCTTCTCGGCTGATATTTTGGAGAGGCTGGATGCACGGATCACCACCGTCGTCAATCCCCAGAACATGCCCGCTGCCAGCGCCAGAAAGTCGCCACGGACAGATGTCAGGCCGTTGCCCACAGAGCCCACAAAACCGTCTTGCAATGCAAACGCCACGCCGGCAAAGGCGCACAGCAGCCCCAGCCACTGCAGGCCGCGCAGTTTTTCACTTTTTACCCACAGGGGCACCAGCACCGCGACCCAGAAAGGAGAGGTGTACAAAAAGACGGTCAAGCGCGACGCCGTGGTGGCTTGCAGACCAAGATAGATGCAGGCAAATTCAGCGCCAAACAGGGCGCCTGCCAGCAAGCCCGCTTTTAACGAACCGTCTTTGGTGAGGAGCGGCACACCACGCGCAAGGCACCACAGCCAGAGCAAGGCGGTAGCACCCCACAAGCGCAGCGAGGCCTGGAACATCGGCGGCAGCTCGGCGATGGTCGCCTTGATCAGCACCTGCTGCAAGCCCCAAAAAAGGCAACAACCCAGCAGCAAGGACACAGCCAGGGCGTCGAGACGGGTTTTGCGCGCCGTCATCCAGGCATCGTCACAGCGGATGTTCGGTATAAAACTTGCCGCCGTGGTACAGCAGTGGTGCTGCGCCTTCACGGTGGCTGCAGCGCTCAACTTCGCCGACAAAGATCACGTGGTCGCCTTCTTGGTAACGGCTGCGGTTAAAGCATTCAAAGCTGGCGGCTGCGCCTGCCAGCAGGGGTGCGCCCGCCACACCGTCGGCAAAAGCCACGCCATCCCAGCGGTCGGCGCGCTTGCTGGCAAAACGTTCGGCCAGGTCTTTTTGATCAGCCGCCAGAATATTGATGGCGTAGTGAGAACCCGTGCTAAAAGCGACCATCGAGCTGGCAGCCTGCGACAGGCTCCACAGCACCAGCGGCGGCGAGAGTGACACGGAGTTAAAGGAGTTGGCGGTCAGCCCCACCAGCTCGCCGGTGACTGAGCGTGCGGTGACGATCGTCACGCCTGTGGCAAACATGGCCAGTGACGCGCGAAACTCAGCGCCTGAAAACGCGGGGGTTTGGGCTTGGGTTGTTTGGGGGGGTGTTATGAGGACGTTCGGCATAAAAATGTTGAGTACTTCACGCATTTTGCCTGAGCGCTGCGTGCAGCGTTGCTCACGCCCGGCCTAAACTGGAGCATGCGTTTCAGTTTCTTGGTGGCCCCTATCGCCGTTGTTTTTTCAGTCTGTGTGCAGCAGGCCCACGCAGCTGCGCCGTGCGACGAGTTTGTAGCGCGGCTGCCCAACGTCAAGCGTGCGCTTTGCGATGCCGCCGATTTGCACCCCAGCACGGCCAAATCCGTGGCAGGCCGGCCACTGTGGACGCGTGACATCAAGCCTGATGACAACCTGCGTCACGCAAGCCTTCGGGTGCTGGTCGTCGGCGCCATTCATGGGGACGAGCTGTCATCCGCATCGGTGGCGCTGCACTGGTTGCGGTTTGCCGAACAAGGCTTGTTTGACTTGCCGCAAGCCGTGCATTGGCGCTTTATTCCGGTGCTCAATCCGGACGGCTTGTTTCATCAGCCGCCGCGCCGCGTCAATGCCAACGGGGTTGACCTGAACCGCAACTTTCCCACGCCCAACTGGGAGCGCGACGCCAAAACCTACTGGGAAAACCGCACCCGAAAGGACCCGCGCCGTTACCCGGGTGTCAAACCCCTGTCAGAGCCCGAGTCGCGGTTTTTGCATGAGGACATGCAGCGCTTCAAACCGCAGCTCATCGTCAGCATTCACGCGCCCTACGGTGTGCTGGACTTTGACGGCCCCAGAAATGGCGGCTTCATGCCGCCCTCACGATTGGGTCGCCTGTACCTGGACCAGGTTGGCATCTTCCCTGGCTCACTGGGCAATTACAGCGGCGTACACAAAGGCGTGCCAGTGGTGACGGTCGAATTGCCCAATTCAACCCGAACACCGCTGGATGCTGAGATGCGCCAGATGTGGCTGGACTTGCTGCGCTGGATCAGCGAACGCGTGGGTGAACGTGCTGGGTCAGCAGGCGGCGGTACAGCACCTGCGCGCGTTCCGTAATCCGGTGCTGCTGTGTTTATAGCGCCTACCCGACATATTCATTGGCTTGAACGCCAATTTCATAAATCAATAAGCTTTTTCACCACACATCACATCGCTGCCCGCGCATGGACGCCAAGGGCCAGAAGCCTCTTGCGCATTGACAGAACGTCGGCATCCTTGCTGAGAAGCAGCGTGCGGTGCTGCACCGCCAGGTCGATGAACTTTTGATCGTCTGCATCGCTGCATGTCACGCTGGCTTTGGGCGCCACATCAACCAGTCGGGCGTACTGGTCAAATTTGGCGATAACATCATCGGCGTTTAGTTTGTAAAACACCAGTCGGACGGCGATTTTGGGATAGGCCAATACCCGGGCCAGCTCGTCCCGCATGGGTTGCGTGGCCAGCCAATCATGTGTTTTGTCTGTCAGCGCCTGGCGCACGGGAACAGCTGCCGGGTCATTGAAGACGAAAACATCCAGGACGATGTTGGTGTCCAGAATAACTGACGCTCCCCCTGCTGGCGTGGGCGCGCCGGTGGCTTCTGCGTTCAATTTGACGCGCTACCGAGTCCAGGCTTTGCGCGCGCTGACCCAGCCACCATGTCAAACCTGAACAAGCGGCATTCGATGGGGCCGTTCCACATCGGCACGCGGCGTGACTCTTTCAGGCGCATTTTGTTGGGCAACTTGAGGTCTGGCGTGAGCACATGGGCGGTCCAGCCGGCGTAGTTTTTCTTCCAGTGGGTGGCGAGTTTGGGAAAGAAGTCGCTCGCCTCTTCGCCGCCGCCGGTTTGCGCAAGTTCACGGCCTTTGGGTTGTTCGCTCGTGTTGCCAGACTGAACCGGCTGGCCAAACTCGTCGATCGCCTGGCCCTGAAACTGCGTGCGCTTTTGCACCCCTGCCGCGCCCGCCACCTCGATGCGCTCGCCATACGGCGGATTGACCAGCATCACGCCAGACGCCACAGGCGGCATCCGCTCAAGCGCATCGCCTCCCCTGAACTGCACCGCGCCCGCCACGCCTGCACGCTCGGCATTGCGTTCGGCAAAATCCACCATCCTGAAGGACACGTCGCTGCCAAACACTTCGGCGGTTGGCTCGGTGATCAGCGCTTCTGCCTGGTCAAGCAGACCGTCCCACACGTGCGCCTGAAACGGCAAATACTTTTGAAACGCAAACTTGCGGTGGATACCCGGTGCGATGTTGCAGGCGATTTGCGCCGCTTCGATCGCAATCGTGCCGGAACCGCAGCACGGGTCATACAGGGCCACGCCCTGTTTGCATAATTCGTCCCAACCACTGGCTGCAATCATGGCGGCGGCCAGCGTTTCCTTCAGCGGCGCCTCGCCCACGTCTTCGCGCCAGCCGCGCTTAAAAAGCGGCTCCCCTGATGTGTCGATGTACACCGTCACCGTGTCTACCGTCAGGTGAACATACACCCGTACATCAGGCCAGCGGGTATCGACACTCGGCCGCACGTCATCGTATTTGTGCCGGAAGCGGTCGGCTATCGCGTCTTTGATTTTGAGTGCCGCAAAGTTCAGGCTGGTGAGCGGACTGTGCTGGGCGGTGATTTCGACCTTGAAGGTTTGCTTGGGGGTAAACCAGATCTCCCAGGCCACGTTGGCTGCTGCGTTGTACAGGTCTTGCTCGGTGCGGTACTGGTTGTGCGCCAGCTCAATCAGCACGCGCTGAGCCAGGCGACTGTGCAAATTAAGCTGCAAGGCATCGCGCCACGAACCCGCCAACTGCACCCCCGCGCGCCAGGCCTTGGGGGCTGTACCTGTGATGCGGAGGGTTTCAGCAGCCAGCAAGGCCTCAACTCCCGCGGCGCAGGGTAAAAACAGTTGAAGTTGATTCATAACGATTTACGCAAATTAGCCGGTGCAATGCGCAGCGCCTCGCGGTACTTGGCCACGGTGCGGCGGGCGCATTCAATGCCTTGCTCTTTGAGCATTTCTGAAATCTGGTTGTCGCTGAGCGGCTTTTTAAGGTTCTCGACAGCGACCAACTGTTTGATCAGAGCACGCACGGCCGTGCTGGATGCGTTGCCGCCGGTTTCTGTACCGAGTGCCGAGCCAAAAAAATATTTCAGCTCAAAGGTGCCGAAAGGCGTGTTCATGTACTTGGCAGTGGTCACTCGTGAAATGGTGGACTCGTGCAGGCCCAGCTCATCAGCAATCTCGCGCAGCACCAGCGGCCGCATGGCGAGTTCGCCGTGGCTGAAAAAGTTTTTTTGCCGTTCAACAATGGCCGTGCTGACGCGCAGGATAGTGTCAAAACGCTGCTGGATATTTTTGATAAACCAGCGTGCCTCTTGCAGGCGCTGCTGCATGGCCTGTGCGTTGCTGCCTTTGTGCTGCTTCATGGCATTGGCGTAAATGTCATGCACCTTCAAGCGCGGCATCACGTCGCTGTTCAGCGTCACCTTAAAGCCGCGACCCACCTTGACGACAAGGACATCGGGCACGACCACATTGCGTTCAACATTGGCAAAGCGACGGCCCGGTTTGGGGTCCAGTCGGCTAATCACGCCAATGGCACTTTTGATCACCGCATCGGTGAAACCGCAGAGCTGGGACAGTCGCTTGACGTCACGTTTGGCCAGCAGCTCCATGGGCTGTTTGCAGATGGCCATGGCTGCGCGCGTCTCTTCGCAGTCCTTGCAGTCCAGCAGTTGAAGGCTCAGACATTCCGCCAGGTTGCGGGCACCCACGCCAGCAGGCTCCATGTGGTGCAGCAAGCTCAAAGCCATCGCGAAATGCTGCTCGAGCTCTTCGGTTTGCACCAGGTCACCTCCAGCAAGACCACTGGCCAGTGATGCCAGACTGTCATCCAGGTAGCCGTCGTCGTTGAGCGATTCAATCAAAAAATGCAGCGCTGCCCGGTCAATGTCCGACAGCCGTAAACTGAGCGACTGACGGTGCAGATGCGCCTGCAAGGTCTCATGCTCACCGGTGAGGTCGGACGCATCGGCATCGCTGTCGTCAAGGTTGTTTTTGCGCGGGCCAGCATCGTTGCCCCACTCGCCGTCATCGGGCGCAGACTCGACGGTACCGTCGCCCTCCCAGCTTTCTTCAAGCTTGGGCTCGGTCGACTCGTCGGAGGCTTTTTCAAGTGTATTGAGACTGTCATTTGATGCTGTAGTCGCTGTTTCAATTGAGCTAGCAGCTATGAAATCAGGAGCGGCTTCAAATTCTTGCACCTCCTGACTGACGGGTTTATCAAGTTGCTCCAAGCCAAACTCTTCACGCGGCGCGGCTTCTTCGGTGATTTCCAGAAACGGGTTTTCGTCGAGCATCTGCTCGACTTCCTGGCTCAACTCCAGCGTGGAGAGTTGCAGCAGGCGAATGGACTGCTGCAGCTGCGGCGTGAGCGCCAAGTGTTGCGAAACGCGTAACGAGAGACCTTGCTTCATAACTGAAAGCACCCTCCCGTTGGATACCCGCTGGGTGTCGCACCATCCCCTCTAAAGGGGACGACACATGCGGCCAGGCAAAGCCTCCATCTCGATGTCTGCTTAAAAAGCGATGGCGACGTGAAGTAGGGAGGACACATCCTCACATCCTGAAGTTTTCGCCGAGATAGACACGTCTGACATCGGCGTTATTGACAATCTCGGACGGCGTGCCTTCGGCCAGCACATGGCCGTCGCTGATGATGTAAGCGTGGTCGCAAATACCCAGCGTTTCGCGAACGTTATGGTCTGTGATGAGGATGCCGATGCGGCGCGATTTTAAAAATTCGATGATGCGCTGTATCTCAATCACGGCAATGGGATCAATGCCGGCAAACGGTTCGTCGAGCAAAATAAAACGCGGCTGGGTCGCCAGCGCCCGCGCAATTTCGACGCGGCGGCGCTCTCCGCCAGACAAGGCCAATGCCGGCGAGTTGCGCAGGTGGTCCACCCGCAGGTCCCGGAGCAAGGCATCCAGGCGCTCATCGATAGCTCTTTTCGACAAGGGCCTGCCCGCATCGTCCAGCTGCAGCTCCAGCACGGCGCGCACATTTTCTTCAACATTGAGCTTGCGAAATATCGACGCCTCCTGCGGCAGATAGCTCAGGCCCAGGCGAGCGCGGCGATGGATCGGCATGTGCTCCACAGAATTGCCATCGATCGTGATCTCGCCCGCATCGGCCCGCACCAGCCCCACAATCATGTAAAACGAGGTGGTCTTGCCTGCACCGTTAGGGCCCAGCAGACCTACAACCTCGCCACTTTCAACGCTGAGTGAGACGTCCCGCACGACCTTGCGGCTGCCATACGACTTTTGCAGGCCCGTCGCCACCAGACGACGGGCCGGCGAATCCGGTGCCGGCGCTTTGGCCGCAAGCGTGAACGGCTCAACCGGCGTGCTGGTTTTCAAATCGCCCAAGTCCATGGCTGCTTACTTTTTGTCCACATCAATGGCGGGACTGGCGCGCAGAACGACAGGCGGCGCCGCAGGAGCAGGCACAGGACCGCCGGCGGCAGAGGCGGCAATACGCGGAGACAGCAAGGCGCGAACGCGTCCGCTCGGATTGCTTGCCGAGCGGTTTTGCGGCCCGCCATCCACGGTAAACACATCGGTCTTGTTGTCGTAATTGATTTGGGAGCCGGTGGTTTCGTCGGCCAGTACCGAACCTTTGTAGCGGCGCATGACGGCGTTGCGGGTGAACTTGACCACGTCCTGCTTGCTGTCGTATTCAATCCGCTCGCCCTCGCCCTCAATGAACTCGTCCAACCCATCGCGCTTTTTGCGGTAATAAGCCAGCTTGCCCGGCGCGGCAATCGACACCGCTTGCTGGTAGCCCTCCGGGTCCTGCTTCACTTCTACCCGCTCGCCGCGGATGATGATGCTGCCCTTGGTGATGACGACATTGCCTGTAAAAACGCTGGTTTGCTTCAGGTCGTCGTATCGCAGGGCGTCTGCTTCCGCGTTCATGGGCTTGTTCCGGTCAGCGTTTTGCGCATGGACTGGGCCTGGGCCAACCGATGCGAGCGCCATCAGGACAACGATGAGAAGAAAAGGGGTTTTCATAAAGGCACGAATCTTGCTGCTTTGTTTGGACGCATTGTAGCCATGCAAGTCGTGCGTTTCAGCTTACCCCTCACTATTTGGGGGGACTCCTCAAACAAAATGCGGCTTGTTCTGCGCCTTTATTTGCCTTTGCGCGCCAAGCCGATGAGATAGTCTGTCACCACCAGCGCGCGCTCCATGGTTTGTGCCACAGTGCCTGACGTGTAGTATTTGCCCGCCACTCCCAGCGAAGGCACGCCGTCGACTTTGTACGAGTCCTGCAGCAAGGTCGTTTTGCGGGATTTGGTGGCTACTGGGAAGGAGTTGTAGGCCTCTGTGAATTTGGCCTTGTTGATGCCCTGCTTTTCGGCCCAGGCCGCCACGAGTTCGGCGGTGTTCAGGAGCTGGCGCTCAACGTGAATGGCATTGAACACCTTGCTGTGCAACTCTTCAACCTTGCCGAGGGCCTCCAGCACAAAGTACAGCCGCTGCTGCGGCTCAAAATCAGGTCGAAAAGCCACCGGCGCGCGGCGCAACACCACGTCTTTGGGCATTTTTTTAACCCACTCCTGAAGCTGCGGCTCAAACCGGTTGCAGTGTGGGCAGCTATACCAGAAGAACTCCACCACCTCAATCTTGCCGGCACCAGCCTCGGTGGGCGCGAGCTTGTCCAGCACCAGAAAGTCGGCTCCTTCTTGCGGTGGCTTACCTTGGGCAAACACGACAGGGGTCACTAACGTGGCGGTGGTGGCCAAAGCGGCTGCTGTGATTGAAAACTCGCGTCGTTGCATTCGTTTAACTCCAGAAAATTGTTCGTCTATTGCCTTAGGCGGGCTGTGCTGCAGAAAGTTTAGCGCTGCACCCTCACAAGCGCTGTTTCAACCGAATTCCCGTCCAGCTTTTCCTTGGCTTTATCGGCATCTTCCTTTTTGTCGAAAGGCCCCAGTCGTACCCGGTACACGGTACGACCCGACTGCTCGCGCTCAGTGATTTTGGCTTGAAAACCCATCAGCAACAGCTTGGCACGCTGCTGCTCGGCATCTTCTGGCGTTCTGAAAGCGCCGGCCTGAATGAAGTAATTAAACGGGTCGGGGCCAAGCGCGGATGACACGGGATCGGGTTTGGCATCTGACTTCACGCCTGCCTTGGCTTGCGTGTTGTCTTCGGATTTGGCTTTGGCCAGGTCGCCGAGCGGGTCGCTCGACGTGTTGGGTTTGGCTGCCCCTGAGGCGTCGACCGCCGGCGTTGGCGCAGTGCCGACCACGTCAGAAGCTACCGGTGCAGGCTTGACTGGGTTTTTACCCGCCAGCGAAATGTTCGGATCCCAGTCCTTGTTTTTTTTGGCTTCAGCGGCATCGGTTTCCGCGTTGCGAGGCTGAATTTTGTTTAGAAAAGGCACTGGCACCTTGGTCACATACACCACCACCGCCAGGGCACCGCCAAGGCCGATCAGCGCGCCAATGATCAGACCCAGCAAAGTGCCGCCGAGTTGTTGTTGGCTAAAAGAAGTTTTCATCGCTCGTCCGTTCACATCTTGCGTGGAGCACTGACGCCCAGCACTGCCAGACCATTGTGCAACACCTGCGCCGTTGCAGCCACCAGGCCCAAGCGCGCCCCTTTGACCGCTTCGTCTTCGACCAAGATCCGCTCAGCATCGTAATAGCTGTGGTAGCAGGCCGCCAGCTCGCGCAGGTAAAACGCCACATCGTGCGGTGCAAATCCGCTGGCAGCGTTGGTCAGCATGGCTGGGTATTTGGCTATCAGAAGCATCAGGGCCTGCGCCTGCGGGCTGGTCAGAGGCGACAGGTCAACGGTGGCAAGCATGGCCGCGTCACCGCCCCAGGCTGAGAGCACCGAGCAAATCCGCGCATGCGCATACTGCACGTAGTAAACCGGGTTTTCGTTGTTTTTGGCCAGGGCCAGGTCAATGTCAAAAATGTATTCGGTGTCGGGCTTGCGGCTTAGCAAAAAGAAACGGACGGCATCGGCACTTGTCCATTCAATCAGGTCGCGCAGCGTCACGTAGCTGCCCGCACGCTTTGAAATTTTGACCTCTTCGCCATGACGCATCACCCGCACCATGGTGTGGAGCACATAGTCAGGGTAGCCTTGAGGCACGCCCATGTTGGCTGCTTGCAGTCCTGCGCGAACGCGTGCAATGGTGCCGTGGTGGTCCATGCCCTGAATATTGATGGCTCGACTAAAACCGCGCTCCCACTTGGCCAGGTGGTAAGCCACGTCCGGTACAAAGTAGGTGTAGGTGCCGTCGCTCTTTTTCATCACGCGGTCTTTGTCGTCGCCGTAGTCGGTCGACTTGAGCCACAAGGCGCCGTCTGCTTCGAAGGTTTTGCCAGCGTTCGTCAATTTCGCGACGGCGGCGTCAACCCGGCCCGAGCTGTACAGGCTGGACTCCAGGTAGTAGTTGTCAAAACGCACCGAAAATGCCTGTAGATCCAAATCTTGCTCGCGGCGCAAATAGGCAACAGCGAATTGGCGAATCGCGTCAAGATCGTCAATGTTGCCCGACGCCGTGAACTCGCGGTCGTCAGACTTGACTGTTTTTCGGGCAAGGAAGTCAGCCGCAATGTCGGCAATGTAGTCGCCGTTGTAGGCCAGCTCGGGCCACGCTGCATCACCGGGCTTGATCCCTTTCGCGCGCGCCTGCGTGCTGGTGGCCAGGGTATGGATTTGCACGCCAGCATCGTTGTAATAAAACTCGCGGTGCACCCGAACGCCCTGTGTCACAAACAAATTGCAAATCGCGTCGCCCAGTGCTGCCTGCCGGCCATGGCCCACATGCAGCGGCCCGGTCGGGTTGGCCGAGACAAACTCAACCACTGTGGCCTGACCAGCGACGAGCGATTGAACGCCGTATTGGGTGCCTGCAAGCAACACTTCACGCACCGTCTCCTGCTTGGCCTCGGGTTTGAGGCGGATGTTGATAAAGCCCGGCCCTGCGATTTCAATGTCTTGCACCCAGCGCACAAAAGCGGGCTGCGTGAGCAAATGAGCGCGCAGGGCCTCGGCCACCTGACGCGGGTTTTGTTTGAGGCCTTTGGCAAGCTGCATGGCCGCGGTACAGGCAAAGTCGCCATGCGCCGCCATTTTTGGGGATTCAAATGCGGCTTTGTCGCCAGCACCGGGGGAGAGTTGTTCAAGTCCTGCGAGGAGGTCGGCGAGCAAATTATTTTTAATCGAGAGCATGGATTGATTTTACGTTCACCCTATTTTCTGGTTGCATCATTTAATTTGCCGCGCTGAGGACGATGCCAGAAGCGCCCAGCAAAACACAATGAAAACAAGTCACGTTGCCCTACGACAAGCTGGCCAGCAACCTGAGCTCTTCGGGCGTTGTGCTGGGCAATCCAAAGAACTCGAGGTAGGCCGGAATTTGCTCAAAAAGCATGTCGGTCCCCACCTGCACCGCGCAGCCACGCGCCTTGGCTGCCTGCAAAAACGCTGTCATGTCGCGCTGCATGACCACTTCACCGACAAATGCGCTGCTGGCAATGCGCAACGCGTCCATCGGCATCGCGTCGCCTTCATTCATGCCCATCGGCGTGGCGTTGACCACCACATCAAAACCGGTTGGATCGTTGCTGGCCGTACCAAGCTTCAAGGTCGGGTAATGCGATATCAGCCTTGCCGCCAGGCCCTGGCTGGAGGCCGTGTTGATATCAAATAAGCCCAGTTCAGCCACACCATTGGCGGCCAAGGATGCGGCGATCGCGCAGCCCACGCCACCACTGCCCACCACCAAGGCCTTGACACCCTTCAGTGTCACCCCCTTGCGCAGCAAGCCGCGCACAAAGCCTTCGCCATCAAACATGTCGCCCTGTAACTGGCCACGCTCATTCAAGCGCACAGCATTGCAGGCCCCCGCAACCGATGCGGTAGGCGATACAACATCTATGAGGCCCATCGTCACAACCTTGTGCGGCATGGTGATGAGTGCGCCGCTAACGTTGCTCAAGCTGAACACCGCCCGCAAAAAGGCTGCGTAGTCTGGGCTTTTGCAGGCCATGGGAACCACGACCGCATTGACCCCGGCTTTTTCAAACCAGGGGTTGTAGATCATGGGCGACTTGAAAGCGTGAGTAGGGTATCCAATGTGGGCAATGATCTGCGTGTTTCCGTTGATCATGGTTGGCCGGCCTGAACGGCCGAGACTGCGGCTCGCAAGCCCATTAAATAACTGTCGGTGCCAAAGCCGCAGATCTGACCTTTGACAATTTCAGCAAATACGGACACATGCCTGAAGGCTTCGCGCGCATGGACGTTAGACATGTGCACTTCAATGATCGGGCACTTCAAAATCGCCAGCGCATCACGAATGCCGTAGCTGTAATGCGTCCAGGCCCCGGCGTTGATGATGACGGCGTGGACGCCATCGGCATGCGCCTGATGAATGCGCTCGGCCATAGCACCCTCAAAGTTGGTTTGAAACGCTTCGACATGCGCACCCAGCTCTTTGCCGAGCGCGGAGACGCTCGCGTTGATTTCTGCGAGGGTGGTGGTGCCGTACTGCGCCGGGTCACGCTTGCCGAACATGTTGAGGTTGATGCCGTGGAGGACGAGAATATTCATAAAAGTCACCGTTTAAAAAATGGAGCCGGGCGGGTTGCGCTTATTTAACCATTTCCGGCGACGCTGGTTTGCTTGCGCACCTTGGCCAGCTGCGCCAAGACTTCATTGGCCGTTGCCTCACCCAGATTGGTGGTGAACTGGGTGATGACGGGTGCCAACTGCTGCGTTTGTTGGCGCAATGGCGGGTTAGCAGCGCGGCTGCATACCGCGGTCGCACCACGTGCGGCGCGCTACTTTCCGATACAAAACTTCGAGAAAATTTCGCCCAATAAATCGTCGGGGGTGAACTGCCCGGTTATGTCGCTCAAATGCAGTTGCGCCTGGCGCAAATCTTCGGCCAGCAGGTCAAGCGCCGGGCTTGGCAATTGAAGCTGGCTGGATGCCCGGCCCAATTGTTCGTCCACTTTTGCCAACGCACGCACATGCCGCTCCCGTGCCATGAAGACACCCTCAGGGGCAGATTGCCAGCCCACCGTGCGCAACAATTGATCACGCAGGGTCTGCAGGCCGTGGCCCGTCTTTGTCGAAATCACCACACCGTCACCGCCAGGAGGAGGCGCGGCGTCAGATTTGTTCCAAACGTCGATGATGGGTGTTTTTGGGGGTAGTTTCAGGGCCAGGGCCGTCTGAATTCGTGAATCAGCAGCGATGTAATTTATAGCGCCTTGCTGCGTTAAATCATGCAGGAAAAGCACCGCGTCTGCGCTTTGGATTTCAACCCAAGCGCGTTCGATACCGATTTTTTCGACCTCGTCCAGCGCCTCGCGCAAACCTGCGGTATCCACCACATGCAAGGGCACGCCGTCGATCTGGATCAATTGCGAGACCTTGTCGCGCGTGGTGCCCGCCACCGGCGTAACGATGGCCAGTTCAGCCCCGGCCAGCGCGTTGAGCAGCGAGCTTTTACCTGCGTTGGGCTGCCCGGCGATCACAACCTTGATGCCTTCGCGCAAAATACTGCCCTGCTGCGCCTTGTGCATGACGCTGGCCAGCGTGGCATGCAAGCGCTCCAGTTGGCCTTGCGCGTCGGCTTTTTTCAGAAAGTCGATGTCTTCTTCCGGAAAGTCAAGCGTTGCCTCGACCAGCATCCGCAAATGAATCAGCTGCGCCAAAAGTGCGTTGACCGCCTTTGAGAACTCCCCCGACATGGAGCGCGCTGCAGAGCGCGCAGCGGTTTCGGTGCTGGCGTCAATCAAATCAGCAATCGCCTCGGCCTGGGCCAGGTCGATCTTGTCGTTTAGAAAGGCCCGCTCGGTAAACTCGCCAGGCTGCGCGACTCGCAAAGCAGGCAGCACCTGCAGGCAGCGCGCCAGCAGCAATTGCAGCACCACGGGCCCGCCGTGGGCTTGCAGTTCGAGAACGTCTTCACCCGTATACGAATGGGGTGCCGGGAAATAAATCGCCAGCCCTTTGTCGATGGCCTGGCCGGCCCCATCCAGAAACGACAAATAGGTCGCCAGACGGGCTTGCAAGGGCTTGTTGCAGACCGCCTGAATGATGGCGCCAATGTCTTTTCCCGACACACGAACCATGCCCACCGCCCCGCGACCTGGTGCAGTGGCAATGGCAACGATGGGGTCTTGGTGGCGCGCAAGCATGACGGCTCTTATCTTACAAGTGGCAGCACGGCCCTGGCTTTGGCGAACCACGGGTGTCGCCCTGGGGGGAGGCGTCGAAGACGCCTCTAGGGCTTACTTGAAGCTGGGGAGGTTGAACTGGGGGGGTACACCCATTCGGGTGTTGATCATCCACTGCTGAGCGATCGACAAGATGTTATTGGTGATCCAGTAGAGCACCAAGCCGGACGGAAAGAAGAAGAACATCACGCTGAAAATCAGCGGCATGAACCACATCAGCTTGGCCTGCATCGGGTCCGGCGGGGCCGGGTTCAGCGCAGTTTGCAGCATGGTCGTCAAGGTCATGATCACCGGCAAAATGAAGTACGGATCTGGCGCGGACAGGTCGTTGATCCACAACACCCAAGGTGCGCCACGCATTTCAACACTGGACAACAGCACCCAGTACAGGGCAATAAACACCGGTATCTGGACCATGATGGGAAAGCAACCACCCATCGGATTGACTTTTTCGTCCTTGTAAATCTTCATCATTTGCTGCTGCATTTCCTGCGGCTTGTCTTTAAGCCGCTCGCGCATTTCCATGATTTTTGGATTGATGGCCTTCATCTTGGCCATGCTCGCATACGCCTTGGCGTTGAGCCAGTAAAACGCGATTTTCAAAAGCAACACCAGCGCCACAATCGACCAGCCCCAGTTTTGAATAAAGCCGTGCAGCTTGTCGAGCAGCCAGTACAAGGGCTTGGCCAGAATCGTCAGCCAACCGTAATCCTTGACCAACTCTAGGCCAGGCGACAGCTTTTCCAGCGTGTTTTCTTCTTGTGGGCCAACAAAAAGTTTGGACTCAATGGTTTTGCTGGCACCCGGTGCAAGGTCGCCCATGGCGGTGATCATGCCGACCGCATATAAATTGTTGTCCACCTTGCGTTCAAACAAATCGCGTTTGATGCCGTCTCCCAGTAACCAGCTTGCCGCAAAGTAGTGCTGCACCATAGCCACATAGCCATTGGTCGCCTGCTTCTCAACCTCAACTTTGCCTTTCTCGATGTCCTTGAACTCGATCTTCTGGTATTTTTTGGCCTCTGTATAAACCGCGGGGCCGGTAAAGGTCGAATAAAACGCTGACTCTCCGACCGGGGGATTGCCGTCCCGCACCAGCTGCATGTACAGCTGCGGAGACACCGTCGCGGTGCCGGTGTTGATGACTTCATGCCGCACAGAGATGTCGTATGCCCCCCGTTTGAGGGTGTAGGTTTTGACCAGCTTGACGCCGCCAAGATCTGACGACTCAAACTTAACAACCAGTTCGTTTTGGCCCGTCGCCAGCGTACGCTCGCCGGGTACCGCCGTCATCGGTGTTTTATGCGTAGGCAAGGCCGCACCGCCACTGGCGGCAATCAAACCCGTTTGCGCAACATAAACACGGCCGGCGCTTTCATCAAGCAGCACAAAACCGGCGTTTTTGTCGGCCATGTCCTTGAACTTGTTAAAAGACGATTTGACCAGCGAGCCGCCTTCCGTGTCAAAAGTCAGTGAAAAGACATCCGTGCTGACAAGCAGCTTTTCGCGTTTTGCTGTTGCAGGCGCGCCAAGCGGAACAGCTGCCGGGCTACTGGCAGGCGACGGAACGCCGGTGGTGTTTGTCGTTGGCACAGCCGCTGCGCTGCTGCCAGGAGCCGCAGGTGTTGCGACGACGGCAGGGGTCGTGACGGGTTTTGGAAAGAAGGTCGCATTTTTGCCGTTGAAAATTTGCCACTGATCCCAAAGAAGAACCATGGAAAAACCAAATATCACCCACAAAATGGTGCGGCGGATGTCGTTCATAACGTTTTCTTTTCAGAGGAAAGGGGTGATGTCCTTGATGTCGCAAGAGGCGAGACCAGACGGGAAAAAAGACCGTTTGCAGGAACCGGGTCGTGACCGCCCTGGCACCATGGCTGACAACGTGCCAGCCTATAAAGCGTCAGGGTGCTGCCGGTCACTGCACCATGCTGCTGGAGGGCTTGCAGGCTGTAAGCCGAGCAAGTGGGTTCAAACCGACAGGCGCTGCCAAGCCAGGGGCTGAGCAATAAACGGTAAGTCTTGACCAGACCCATTAAAAACTGTTGCGGTAAACGAAAAAGCATCAGACACAGGTTTTTCATGCGGCGGGTTCCTGTAGGTGCTTAGCGTCCAAAGCCGTTTGCATCAAGGCCAGCAGTTCGTCACGAACCACCTCTTTCAGGGCGCAAGACGACGCACTGGCAAACACCTGGCGCGAAATCTCACGCCGCAGCCTGACCAGAAATGCTGCTGGCAAACCGGCGGGTGTCGACGCATTTTGGAGACGGGTGCTCACGGTATAAATTTGCCTTTTGATGGCGTTGCGGGTGACCGCGCGTTTGGCCCACCGCTTGGGGACCATGGCGCCAATCCAGGTGTCATTGATGGAAAACAACGACCGGTCGCTTTTACTGGTCGTTGGATCAAGCCCCACCCGATGCAGTGCAAAGTGCGTGCTCTTTGCAATCAGGCTGCCTGCCAGAGCCGCCTGAAACTGAGGGCGGGTCTTAAAGCGCTGCATTGCAGGTCACAGCCATCGGTCCAGCAACCAGACTTGAATCGTGTCAACGCTGGCCGCTTCGGGCGGCAATGCCAGCTTAGACCGCCAGACGCTTGCGGCCTTTGGCGCGACGGGCAGCAATCACGGCGCGGCCGCCGCGTGTTTTCATGCGCGTCAGAAAACCATGGGTCCGGGCGCGTTTGACTTTGGAGGGTTGATAGGTGCGTTTCATAATGTGTCCAACTACTTGCTTGAAATTTGTGCCTGATGACTATCAGGGAAACCCACGATTATCGCTGATTTTTCAATGATGGCAACAAGCTAAGTCCTCCATTGCCTGTGAAAGATGAAGTGTGCTCGTCCATTCCTACTTCCGCCAAGGTCTTCCAGGCTCATGACCCACAGCAATAAAGCTCAAAAAGGCGGTCCTACGCGGCTTGAAACGACGCTGCAAAATTTGTGGATAACTACGATATTAACGCTACAATTCCGCTCTATCCAATGACAGCTATCCACAACCGTTATGAGTGACGCAACGCCACTCTCTCCCAGCCAAGACTTGTGGCAAGCTTGTGTTGATCTTCTTGCGCAGGAACTGCCCGAGCAGCAATTCAACACCTGGATTCGTCCGCTGGCTGCTGTGGTGGCTCATGACCTGTCTCGCATCACCATTCAAGTCGGCAACCGCTTCAAGCTGGACTGGGTCAGGGCCCAGTACGGTTCGCGCATCGCTGCCCTGCTGGAAAAGATTTCTGGCCACCAAATAACGCTTGAGTTAGCGCTTGCTCCGCGAGAAACTCCCTCCCGGTCAATGATTGTCGCAAGCGGCTTTGAGGCTTCGGCCGTCATGGAGCCGACTGACATGGTCGCTTCGGACGAGATCTCCGGCACATCTTTCAAGAATCGGCTCAATAGCGCCTTGACGTTTGACAATCTGATTGAAGGCACCGCTAACCGTATGGGCCGGGCCGCCGCCATGCATGTGGCCAGCAGCTTGGGCCAACTTTATAACCCGCTGTTTATCTACGGCGGCGTCGGTCTGGGCAAAACGCACCTGATGCATGCGATTGGCAACAAACTGCTGGAGGACAACCCACAAGCCAAAGTTCTCTACATCCATGCTGAACAGTTTGTATCGGACGTTGTTAAGGCATACCAACGCAAAACATTTGACGAGTTCAAGGAGCGCTACCATTCGCTGGATCTGCTGCTGATTGACGATGTGCAGTTTTTCGCCAACAAGGACCGCACGCAGGAAGAATTTTTCAATGCGTTTGAAGCCTTGCTGACCAAGAAGTCGCACATTGTGATGACCAGCGATACGTATCCGAAGGGCTTGACGGACATTCATGAGCGACTTGTTTCCCGGTTTGATTCCGGCTTGACAGTTGCTATTGAGCCGCCCGAGCTCGAAATGAGAGTCGCCATTTTGATCCGCAAGGCCGAAGCGGAACTGACAATCATGCCCGAAGAGGTGGCTTTTTTCGTGGCCAAGAATGTACGTTCGAACGTGCGTGAGTTGGAAGGCGCGCTGCGCAAAATTCTGGCGTACTCGCGTTTTAACCAGAAAGAAATCTCGATTCAGCTGGCACGTGAGGCGCTGCGCGACTTGCTATCCATACAGAACCGGCAAATTTCGGTTGAAAACATTCAAAAGACAGTGGCTGACTATTACAAAATCAAGGTCGCTGACATGTATTCCAAGAAGCGGCCTGCCAGCATTGCCAGACCGCGCCAAATTGCCATGTACCTTGCCAAAGAGCTCACACAAAAGAGCCTGCCTGAGATTGGTGAGTTGTTTGGTGGTCGCGATCACACCACCGTGTTGCATGCGGTGCGCAAAATGTCTGCCGAACGCCAGCAAATGACTGAGCTGAATCAGCAATTGCATGTGCTTGAACAAACCCTGAAGGGTTAAAGGACACGACTAATGCAAATGGGGACCTCTTGCTCAAGACCCACAAGTTTGGGTATAACTTTTGAACAACTACCTAGTTATCCACAGCCAGGTCCTATTTTTCAAAGTTATTCATTTTGGGCAACCGGGCTGAAGACACTTGCAACACAGGGTTAAACAGTCACCAAGTACATGATTAAAAAGGGGAAAATAGCTTTATCAACAAAAAAGCGCTCCCCTTACTACTACTACTAATTTGAATTAAAGAATTAAACAGAAACAAAAGAGGAAGTCATGATCGTCCTGAAAGCCACCCAAGATAAAGTTTTGTCAGTCTTGCAATCTGTTGCTGGCATCGTTGAACGCAGGCAGACACTGCCTATCCTCGCCAATGTGCTGATTCGTAAAACGGGCACACAGCTTCAGCTCACCACCAGTGACCTCGAAATCCAGATCAGGACCACCGCCGAGATGGATGGTGATAGTGGCAACTTCACCACTACCGTCGGCGCACGAAAGTTGATAGACATCTTGCGTTCCATGCCGAGTGACCAGCCGGTGTCGCTCGAATCCGCGCAAAACAAAATGATCATGAAAGGTGGCAAGAGCCGCTTCACGCTGCAAACCATGCCGGCAGAAGACTTTCCACTGGTGCAGGAGGCGGTCAACTTTGGTCCGGTTTTCTCGGTGCCGCAAAAAGTGTTGAAAGAGCTGCTCAATCAGGTGTCGTTTGCGATGGCGGTGCATGACATCCGCTACTACCTAAACGGTATTTTGTTTGTGGCTGAAGGAAAACAGCTGAGCCTGGTGGCAACGGACGGCCACCGGCTGGCCTTTTCATCGGCCATACTGGACGTGGAGGTGCCCAAGCAGGAAGTGATCTTGCCGCGGAAAACGGTACTCGAGATGCAGCGCTTGCTGAGCGACAAGGAAGGTGCGATTGAAATGCAGTTTGCCGGTAACCAGGCCAAGTTCAGTTTTGACGGCATGGAATTTGTCACCAAACTCGTGGAGGGCAAGTTTCCTGATTACAACCGCGTGATTCCAAAGAACCATAAAAATATCATCACGCTGGGCCGCGTGTCCTTGCTGGCCAGCTTGCAGCGCACGGCAATTTTGACGAGTGAAAAGTTCAAGGGTGTGCGCCTTAACATTGAGTCCGGTACCTTGCGTGTGGCCTCCAACAATGCCGAGCAGGAAGAGGCCGTGGATGAGATTGACATCGACTATGCCGGCGAAGACATCGAAATTGGTTTTAATGTGACTTACTTGATCGATGCACTGGCGAACATGGACCAGGACATGGTGAAGATGGAACTGGCCGATTCAAACAGTTCGGCCCTGCTGACCATCCCCGACAACGCAACCTTTAAATACGTTGTGATGCCGATGCGAATTTAAGTCTTCACATAAGACGCCCCAATGAAACAAACCCGCTGTCAACACAAACCCTCAGCGGGTTTGGTCATTCCAGAGATTGAAAAAACTGCGAGATAAGATCGACATGACCGAAGTAAGCAAGTCCACTGAGTCTGCAGAGCCCATCAACAATGATGCGCTCGTTAACGTCAACAATGGTGCGGCGGGTGAAGAAAGCTCCAACTTCCAGCCCAAGATTGACACCAACCAAGCCGGTGCCTCTGAGGCTTATGGCGAAGGGTCCATCCAGATACTGGAAGGCCTGGAAGCCGTGCGCAAACGTCCCGGCATGTACATTGGGGATACTTCAGATGGTACCGGTCTGCACCACCTGGTGTTTGAGGTGGTCGACAATTCGATTGACGAGTCGCTTGCTGGGCACTGTGACGACATCGTGGTCACCATTCACACTGACAACTCGATCAGCGTCACAGACAATGGCCGCGGTATCCCTACCGGCATCAAAATGGACGACAAGCACGAGCCCAAGCGCTCGGCGGCTGAGATTGCACTGACCGAGCTGCATGCTGGAGGCAAGTTCAACCAGAACAGTTACAAGGTGTCTGGCGGCCTGCACGGCGTAGGCGTTAGTTGCGTGAACGCTCTGAGCAAAATGCTGCGCCTGACAATTCGCCGCGACGGCAAAGTGCACGTCATGGAGTTCTCAAAAGGCTTTGTGCAAAACCGCATCATTGAAAAAGTAGACGGTATAGAAGTGTCTCCCATGAAGGTGATGGGCGATACCGACAAGCGCGGCACTGAAGTGCACTTTTTGCCTGACTTGGATATTTTTCAAACCAATTCAGATTTTCATTACGAGATTTTGAGCAAACGCCTGCGCGAGTTGAGCTTCTTGAATAACGGCGTAAAGATTCGCCTGAAAGATGAGCGCACCGGTAAAGAGGACGACTTTGCAGGCGCCGGTGGCGTGAAAGGCTTTGTAGAGTTTATTAACAAGGGCAAAACCATTTTGAACCCCAATGTGTTTGCTGCCATGGGTGACCGCCAGAGTGATCAGGGTACCAACATCGGTGTTGAAGTGGCCATGCAGTGGAACAGCGGCTACAGCGAGCAGGTGCTTTGCTTTACCAACAATATTCCGCAGCGTGACGGTGGTACGCACCTGACGGGTTTGCGTGCGGCCATGACGCGGGTGATCAACAAATACATTGACGACAGCGAGATCGCCAAAAAAGCCAAAGTAGAAGTCACCGGGGACGACATGCGCGAAGGCCTGTGCTGCGTGTTGAGCGTGAAGGTGCCTGAACCCAAATTCAGCAGTCAGACCAAGGACAAACTGGTGTCCAGCGAAGTGCGCGGCCCGGTCGAAGACATTGTCAGCAAGTTGCTGCACGACTACCTGCAAGAAAGGCCAGCAGACGCCAAGATCATTGTCGGCAAGATCATTGAAGCAGCGCGCGCCCGTGAAGCTGCCCGCAAGGCGCGTGACATGACGCGCCGCAAAGGCGTGCTTGACGGTATGGGCTTGCCCGGCAAACTGGCAGACTGCCAGGAAAAAGACCCGGCCATGTGTGAGATTTACCTGGTCGAGGGAGATTCTGCTGGCGGCTCAGCCAAGCAGGGCCGTGACCGTAAATTCCAGGCGATTCTGCCGCTTCGTGGCAAGATTTTGAACGTTGAAAAAGCCCGTTATGAAAAGCTTTTGACAAGTAATGAAATTTTGACGTTGATCACTGCCCTTGGCACTGGTATTGGCAAGGCCGGCGGCAGTACGGGCAGTGATGACTTCAATGTGGCCAAGCTGCGTTACCACCGCATCATCATCATGACGGATGCGGACGTTGACGGTGCGCATATCCGCACGCTGCTGCTGACCTTCTTTTACCGCCAGATGCCTGAGTTGGTCGAGCGTGGTCACATCTACATTGCCCAGCCGCCGCTCTACAAGGTCAAAGCAGGTAAGGAAGAACAGTATCTGAAGGATACCGGCGCGCTCGACACTTTTCTGCTGCGTATTGCTTTGAAAGATGCATCTGTGCGAACTGGAGCTGAGGGCAGTGCGGTACTAACTGGCGATACGTTGGGGGAGTTGGCGCGTAAACACCAGCTGGCCGAATCTGTGATTGCGCGGCTGCGAGGCTTTATGGATGCCGAAGCGCTCAAGGCGATTGCCGATGGCGTGCACCTGAACCTGGACACCGTGGCTGATGCCGAAGTGGCTGCTGCTGCGTTGCAAAAATTCTTGCCGACTGCCGAGGTGGCGGGAGAGTTTGATGTGCGCACTGACAAACCGATTTTGCGCATTAGCCGTCGTCACCA
>CAMARI010000011.1 GCA_945860515.1 Polaromonas sp. YR568 | reverse complement strand
TGCGCGGCCAGCTCCCGCGTGGGCACCAAAATCAGCGCGGACGTGGTGCGGTCAGCGCGGCTTGGTAAATCGTGGATTCGCTGCAGCAGCGGCAGGGCAAAGGCGGCAGTTTTGCCGGAACCGGTTTGTGCCGACGCCAGCACATCGCGCCCTGACAGCAGGGCCGGTACAGCCATGGATTGGATGGGGGTGGGCTCGGTGTAGCCCTTGTCATGCAGGGCTCGTAACAGCAATGGCAAAAGCGCGGGCGCAAGGCCCAGTGGGGTAAATGGCATGCGATGAGTTTAAGCGCCAGTCCCAAGCCGGTCCTTGCCCCAAAGGGGCTTAGCGTCTCTCAGTTGCGAACCATGCTGGCCATCTGCACAGACACGTCATGCAGCTTGGCTTTGCCAGCGTAGTAGCGTTCCAGTCGCCATTCCTTGAGGATGCCGATGGCAATCTCAAAGTCGTCATAGCTCAATTTGTACAAATCAGCCAGGGCAAACTTTTCGTCAGATTCGAGAGCGCGGACCAAGTTAGCGAGTGTTTTCGCTGCACCTGAATCTGGGTTGGTTTCGATCAGTCTGCGTGCTTTTTTGATTTCGTTCATGAGTGCGTTCATTCATTTCGACGCCCCATATTCGGCGTCTGATTACGACTGTTTGCGTCGTATTTTTCAGGCAGTTTATGTTAAGGAGGAGTTTGTGTGGATCATACATGACCTTTTCTATCGTTTGGCCCAAAACAAAAATCAAAACATTCGCTTTTTTGCTGAAAATCGGCCGATTCGGCGACGCCTCGGTGTGGACGCTAAATGTCACGTGGATTTCACACTGCGTCTTTAACGTAGAGATGTGAAACATATTGAAACGACTTTTACCTCATGCTGCTATTGAAGTCTGACAAAGCACGAGAAGAGCTTGCCTCGCGGCAACGCGTCCTGAGTGTGCGCGAGCGCTCTGCGCTTTTTCTGGCTGACGGTATTCGTAGCCGTGACGAATTGATTCATCTCATGCGGGGTGATATTGGCTTGTTGCAAAAGCTGATGACCAATGGCTATCTGGTCGCGTCTGAAACTCTCGGCGTCAAGTCTGCGCACATGACTGACTTTGCGAAGTCGAAGGTTAAGCCTGCGAAGTCATTTTTGCGCCAGTCCGAACCTGCGCCAACGACCGCGGCGGTCCTGGCGCAACCCAAGTTGGCGGTCACCAACGCGATCACAAGAAACGATGCGGCTCCGACACAGTCTGCTGACGACTTTGGAGGCAAGCGCTCGCTGGCGACCGCCCGCATGTTTTTGTTTGACATTGTCGAGCGCATGTTTGTGCGCAAAATGCCCGAGCTGGCCAATCACCTGCGTGACCAGCTGCGCGAGGCGCGTGACCGGACTTCGATGATGATCGTTGCCCGCGAGATCATTTTGAAGGTCGAAGAAATCGCAGGACCCGAACGGGCTGATGGCCTGAGTGAACGGTTGGCCATGATGTTGCCAACTGATCAATAACTAGGCTGGCCCTAACATGGCGCGCCTATGACCCGCGACCTGTTTGAAACCTTTCTCGACGCTGACACAAGCCATTTACCGATAGCGCCCGGTGCTGTGCTGTTGCGCGGCTTTGCCAGCGTGCAGGCACAGGCGCTGATGGCCAGCGTTGACCAGATCACGGCTTGTGCAGCGCTGCGGCACTTGCAGACTCCCGGCGGACGCGCCATGTCTGTGGCCATGAGCAACTGCGGCTCTTGGGGCTGGACGTCTGACGCCCGGGGCTACCGTTATGTGCAGCAAGACCCGCTGACTGGCAAGGCCTGGCCTGCCATGCCCCCGGCCTGGCTTGAGCTGGCTGCGCAGGCCGCCGCGGCAGCAGGCTACCCGAGTTTTGAGCCAGATGCGTGCCTGATCAACCAGTACCTGCCCGGCGCCCACATGAGCTTGCATCAAGACCGGGACGAAAAAGATTTTGCCCAGCCCATCGTGTCGGTATCGCTGGGTCTGCCCGTCGTGTTTTTATTCGGTGGGCCAAAGCGCAGTGACAAGCCGTAGCGGCTGCGGCTGGCGCATGGCGACGTGCTGGTGTGGGGCGGGCCAGCGCGGCTGGCCTTTCATGGGGTGTTGCCGCTGGCAGACGGTGAACATGCCCAGCTGGGCAGACGACGCATCAATTTGACGTTTCGGCGTGCGTCAGCCCATCCACCGCCTGAAACATCGCCTGCCGCGCCTGGCTGATGATCTGGCCGCGCCACAGGTCCTTGTCTGTATAAAAGGCGGTCATCATTTGTGTCTTGATCTGCTGGGCCAGCTCTAGCGGCGCTTCGGGGTGGTTGTTCAGCCAGTGCTCGGCGCGCAGGGCTGTGATCACGTCCAGCACGGGCACCGTGCCGTATTCCATGGCGATGCCGGTGTAGTCGGCTTGGGGCGCTTCCTGGCTGATGGCGTGCCACATCAGGCCGGTTAAAAACGCGGAGGTGGATGAGCCGTCGTAGATCGAGGTGATGGGCGTGGCCGGGTTGCCGTTTTCGCCACCACCCCACCAGTTGCGTGCGCGTGCAATTGCCACCGCATCGTCTTTGCCCGCCCAAATACGCTCGCCATGGCCACTGGCGCCCAGGCCTGTGTGCAGGTCTATCCATGCGACGTGTTTGGCCTCCCCAGCATGCTGGCGCAGCACGCCGCGCAGGGTCTGGTTGCTCCAGGTGGCGCTGTTGCCGCCGTAAAACAGGCCATCGGCAAACGCGTGTTGGCCTTGGGTGATGGCTGACTGGAAAGCCGCCGCGCCTTGGGTGGCGATGAAATCTGCAATCGCCGCCTGGTTGGCAGCGTCAGGCGGCCATTGCTCAGGCAAGACCAGCGCGTGCAGCGTACGGTAGGCGGCGTTGTCGGGCAGCGGCTGGCTAAAGTCTTGAAAATTGCGGTTCAGGTCCACGTTTTCATGGGTGGTGCGGCGAATGTGCGAAAAGCCGTAGGGGTTCAGTGCGTGGATGTACAGCACCGCCGTGCCTGACGCGCGTGCTTTTTCAAGCCACTGGGCATCGTGCAGCGCATGCACCTGCACACCGCTGCCGCAATAGCCTTCCACCCCATGGCAGGCGCTGCTGACAATCAGCAGATTTTGCGCATCGGTGGGGCCATCACGCGCCACGTCCATCGCTAAATCTTCACCATCACGGCCCTTCAGGGGGTGTGTGTGCGACTGAACGGCCAAGCCTGCCTTGGCCGCAGCGTCCAGAAACTTGACGCGCGCCTGTGCGTAACTGCTGGAAAAAGCGTTGGAAACTGACATCATCTGTTTTACCTTCAAAAACGGGCTCTAGCCCAATAAAAATAAGGGCTTTAAGCTCTCTAATCCATTGCAAATAGCTTGCGCGTCAGTCTTCACGCAAGCGCATGAAACTCGCAAATCGGGGCAGGCCGCTGTCCGTCAGGCCCCGGTAGCGGTAAGTGACCTGGCTGCCAATGGCCGGCGGGTTTTGCCGCTGCGCGTCGGTCAAGCCTGTCCCCAGTTTGAACCGCTTGGCTGGCTGGCCGTTCGCGCCAGGTATTTCAACCAGCAGCGCACCGAGCTGGTCTGCGTATTTGCCTTTGCCGGGGATGTGCCCGACAACTTTGGCCTCGGCATCGTCATGGGTTTTGACTTTGAGCAAATCGTCATTACGCACGCCTTTGTACAAGGCGCTGCCCCGGTGCAGCATCAGGCCTTCAGCGCCAGCTTTGGTGATTTGCTTGAGCTGGCTTTGCAGCGCCGCATGGCTGGCGACCTTGCTTTGCGCCACGGCTTGCACCCAGGGCACGGCCAGTTTGCCGACCACGCTGTTGAGCGCTGACAGGCGATCCGTAAACGGGCCAGGCTCGGCCGGCAGGTCAAACACCATGAAGCGTATGCCGCGCCAGGCCGCATCGTCAGGGCTTTGCTGACGCACGGTGGACGCGGCTTTTTGAAACTGCCCACGCCCGGCCCACAACTCGCCGTCCATGGGCGTGGCTGGCCAGTTGGCGGTAAACCAGGCCGGCGCGTTAATGAGCTGGCCGCCCCGGGTGAGCAGCTTTTGCCCGTCCCAAAAGCCGCGCACGCCATCGTATTTTTCACTTACCCAGTAGTCGGCCAGCGGCACGCCGGGGTGGTACACATTGGCCAGTATCAGCGGCGGTTTAGCGTCAGCGGCAAGTGCTGTGGGGCTGCTGAGGCTGCCAAAGACGGCGATCAAAAGCGCCGAAATGCTATGTTTTACATAGCTGCTAGCCAAGGTATTGGTTGGCTTTGGGGCTGATTTCATGGGTAAAAACCAGTTTTAAGCGATTGTCAGAGCCTCAGGCGGCTGCCAGCGGGTCTGCAATCCCGCCCACCACTTGGCTGAAGCCGCCGTCCACGTAGGTGATCTCAGCCGTCACGCCGCTGGCCAGGTCGCTCATCAAAAACGCTGCCACGTTGCCGACTTCTTCAATCGTCACGTTGCGGCGCATCGGCGCTGCGGCTGCCACTGCGCCTAATATTTTGCTGAAACCTGCAATGCCGCTGGCGGCCAGGGTTTTGATCGGCCCGGCGCTGATGCCATTGGCGCGTATGCCTTTGGGGCCGAGTGATTCTGCCGTGTAGCGCACCGATGCCTCCAGGCTGGCTTTGGCCAGGCCCATGGTGTTGTAGTTGGGCAGCACGCGCAGTGCGCCCAGATAAGTCAGTGTCAGCAGGGCTGATTTGTCATTCAGGTAGGGCAGAGCTGCCTTGGCCATGGCCGGAAAACTGTAGGCGCTGATGTCGTGCGCGATTTTGAAACCCTCGCGTGACAGGCCTTCCAGAAAGTCGCCTGAGATCGCTTCTTTCGGCGCAAAGCCAATGCTGTGCACAAAGCCGTCAAATGTGGGCCAGACTTTGGACAGGTCGGTAAACAGTTGGGTGATCTGCTCGTCGCTGCCCACGTCGCAGTCAAAAATCAGGGTCGAGTCAAAGTCGGCAGCAAACTCGGTGATGCGCGCCTTGAAGCGCTCGCCCACATAGGCAAAGGCCAGCTCGGCGCCCTGCGCTTTGCAGGCTTTGGCGATGCCGTAGGCAATCGAGCGGTTGCTCAGCACGCCAGTGATCAATAATTTTTTGCCATTTAAAAAACCCATGACGTATTCCTTGTGAAAAATCTTGCAGAATTGTGACATGCGCTTGCTACTGGTTTTCCTGATGTCGATGGCTTCTTTGATGGGTTCGGTCAGCACCTGGGCGGCGCACGCCTATGGCCAGTTTGGCGACATCCAATACGCTGCGGGCTTCACCCATTTCAGCTACGTCAACCCGGCCGCACCCAAGGGCGGCGAGATCCGCATGGTGCCGCCCACACGCCCGACGAATTTTGACAAGTTCAATCCATTTACCCTGCGCGGTACCGCGCCCTATGGCGTCAGCGCGCTGATGGTGGAAAGCCTGCTGGTTGGCAATTCAGAAGAGCCCACCACAGCATACGGCCTGTTGGCTGAGGATGTGGACGTCGCGCCCGACAAGCTGTCGGCCACCTTCAGGCTCAACCCCAAAGCTAAATTTCATGACGGCTCGCCAGTGCTGGCCGCTGACGTTTTGCACTCCTTCACCCAGCTGGTCAGCAAGCTGGCCGCGCCGCAGTTCCGCACGATTTATGCGGAGGTCAAAGACGTGGTGGTGGTCAGCGAACGGGTGGTGCGCTTTGACTTTGCCACGCCCAACCCCGAACTGCCCTTGGTGGTGGGCGGCATGCCGGTGTTCAGCGCCAAGTGGGGGGCAGGAAAACCGTTCGACAAAATCGTGGCCGACATCCCGATAGGCTCGGGTCCGTACAAACTGCCGACTAACAAAATGGGCCGCGACATCACTTATGTGCGCGATGCCAATTACTGGGCAGCGGACTTGCCCACACGCAAGGGGCAGTTCAACTTTGACCGCATCACCTTCAAGATTTACCTGGACGAAACCTCGCGCTTTGAAGGGCTCAAAGCCGGTGAATACGACTTCATGCGTGAATTCATCTCGCGCAACTGGGCGCGGCAGTACACCGGAAAGCAGTTCACCTCGGGCGAGCTGGTCAAGCGTGCGTTTGAAAACCGCAACCCGGGCGACTTTCAGGGCTATGTGTTCAACCTGCGCAAGCTCAAGTTTCAGGATGTTCGTGTCAGGCAGGCGATTGGCCTGGCACTGGATTTTGAATGGATGAACCGCCAGCTTTTTTATGGCATTTACAAGCGGGTGAACGGTTACTTTCCAAACAGCGAGTTTCATGCCGAAGGCCTGCCCAAGCCGGATGAGCTGGCGCTGCTGGAGCCGCTGAAGGACAAGCTCAAGCCTGAAGTTTTTGGCCTGGTCCCCGTGGGCGCCAGCACCGCACCGCCCGGCAGTCTGCGGGAGAACCTGCGCAAAGCCCAGGCGCTGCTCAAAGACGCAGGCTGGGAATACAAGGACGGTGCTTTGCGCAACGCCAAAGGCGAGGCTTTCACGATGGAGTTCTTGAACGACCAGCCCTCACTGATTCGGGTCGTCGGGCCGTTTCAAAAGGCGCTAGAAAAGCTGGGCATCACGCTGACCTACCGAATTGTGGATTTTTCGCTGGCCAAGCAAAAAATGGACGCGTTTGACTTTGAAGTGACCACCACCCGCTTGCCTGGCTCGACATCCCCGGGTGGCGAGTTGATTGAGCGCTTTGGCTCAGAGGCGGCGAAAACACCCGGCTCGTCGAATGTCTGGGGTATTGCAGACCCGGCAGTTGATGCGCTGCTGCAAAAAATCGTGGCGGCCACGACCCGGCCCGAGCTGTCGGCCGCCATGCGCGCGCTGGACCGGGTGTTGACGCACGGCCACTACTCGGTACCGCAGTATTACGGCGACGCTTTTTTGATTGGCTACCGGCCGGGGCAATTTGTGCTGCCCGCCGTGATTCCGCCCTACTACGATGCCGGCATGTGGGCGATGAGCACCTGGTGGTCGTCTGCGAAGAACAAATAAGATGGCCAAGCAATGACCAGCTACATCCTCAAACGCCTGCTGCTGATGATTCCGACGCTGTTCGGCGTCTTGCTGCTGACGTTTGCGATGGTGCAGTTTGTGCCCGGCGGGCCGGTCGAGCAAATGGTGGCGCAGTTGCAGGGCCGTGACTCGGGGGGTGAAAGCGCCGCCGCGACAGGCGCGGGCTACCGGGGCAGGCAGGGAGTGGATGCCAAACGCATTGAAGAAATCAAGGTGCTGTATGGCTTTGACAAGCCGGTGCATGAGCGCTTTTGGCAAATGCTGGGCCAGTTTGCGCGCTTTGACCTGGGCAAGAGCTTTTATCAAAACAAGGATGTCTGGCAACTCGTCAAGGAAAAGCTGCCGGTCTCCATCAGCCTGGGCCTGTGGACGTTTTTCATCAGCTATCTGATCGCCGTGCCGCTAGGCGTTGCCAAGGCGGTACGGGCCGGCTCGCGCTTTGACTTCATCACCAGTTTGCTGGTGCTGGTCGGTTATGCCATTCCAGGCTTTGTGCTGGGTGTGGCGCTGCTGGTGGTATTTGGCGGGCAATTGCAATGGTTTCCGCTGCGCGGGCTGACATCGCCCAACTGGGAAACGCTGAGCTGGGGCGCAAAAATCACCGACTACCTGTGGCACATCACGCTGCCCATCATTGCCATGGTGCTGGGCAGTTTTGCAGTAACGGCGGTGCTGACGAAAAACTCGTTTCTCGAAGAGATACGCAAGCAGTACGTGCTGACGGCACGCGCCAAGGGCTTGAGCGAAAAGCAGGTGCTTTACAAACACGTGTTTCGCAATGCGCTGATCCCCATCATCACGGGTTTCCCAGCCGCGTTTGTGGGCGCGTTTTTTACCGGGTCGCTGCTGATTGAAACGCTGTTTTCGCTCGACGGGCTGGGCTTGCTGAGCTACGAAAGCGTGATTCGGCGCGACTATCCGGTGGTGCTGGGCACGCTGTATCTGTTCACCCTGATTGGGCTGGTGACAAAGTTGATCAGCGACCTTTGTTATGTGTTGGTCGATCCACGCGTGAAGTTCGATTAATGGCTACAGCATCACTTTCCCCGTCCAAACGCGCCTGGCTGCGCTTTAAAAAGAACAAGCTCGGCTTTTGGAGCCTGCTGGTTTTTTCAACGCTGGTGGTGCTCAGCCTGTTGGCTGATGTGCTGTCCAACGACAAGCCGCTGGTGGTGAGCTACAAAGGCAATTTGTACTTTCCGATCGCCAAAGACTATTCAGAAAAAACCTTTGACGGTGACTTTGCCACGCCTGCCGATTATCTGGACCCCTTCATCAAAGACAAGCTGACAACTACGCCCAACTGGGCGGTGTACCCGCCCAACCCTTACGGCCCCAAAACCATCAATTACTTTGCCAAGTCGCCCAATCCGTCGGCCCCATCACGCGACAACCTGCTGGGCACCGATGACCGGGGGCGCGACCTGCTGGCGCAGCTGATTTATGGCTTCAGGCTCAGTGTGCTGTTTGGCCTGGCGCTCACCTTCATCGGCGTGGTGCTGGGGGTGGTCACCGGGGCGATTCAGGGCTACGCGGGCGGCAAGACCGACCTGGTCGCGCAGCGGTTTATCGAGATTTGGGGCTCTATGCCCGAGCTGTACCTGCTGATCATCTTCAGCGCCGTGTTTGCGCCCAGCGTCGCTTTGCTGCTGTTTTTACTCAGCTTGTTTGGCTGGATGGGTTTGTCTGACTATGTGCGTGCCGAGTTTTTACGCAACCGCCAGCTCGACTATGTTCGCGCCGCGCGGGCACTGGGCGTGAGCAACCTGCAGATCATGTGGCGGCACATTTTGCCCAACAGCATGACGCCAGTGGTCACGTTTTTGCCGTTTCGGATGAGTGCGGCGATTTTGGCGTTAACGTCGCTCGACTTTCTGGGCTTGGGTGTGCCGCCGGGAACGCCCTCGCTGGGAGAGTTGCTCAGCCAGGGCAAGGCAAACATTGATGCATGGTGGATTTCGCTGTCTACTTTTGCTGTGCTGGTCATCACGCTGCTGTTGTTGACGTTTATGGGTGACGCGCTGCGCGATGCGCTGGACCCCAGGAAAGCAGATCTGTGACCAAGCCGCTCCTGCAGGTCAAAGACCTGCGTATTTCCTTCGCGGGCAAAGAGGTGGTCCACGGCATCGACTTGACGATTGCGCCTAGCGAAAAGCTGGCACTGGTCGGCGAGTCAGGCTCTGGCAAAACCATCACCGCGCTCAGCCTGTTGCGCCTGGTGCAAAACGCCCAAGTCAGCGGCACAGCGGTATTTCAGTCCCCCAAAGGCGAGGTTGAGCTTCTGGGCATGCCCGAGCGGCTGCTGCGCGGCATACGCGGGCAAGACATTGCCATGATTTTTCAGGAGCCGATGACGGCGCTGAACCCGCTGTTCACGATTGGCAACCAGATTGAAGAGATTCTGGCGTTAAAACAGGGTTTATCCCCCTCAGAACGTGGGCTGGCAGCTATCAAATTGTTAGCAGATACCGGCATCACCGAGCCACAGCGGCGGGCCCAATCCTTTCCGCACCAGCTCTCAGGCGGGCAGCGCCAGCGCGCCATGATTGCGATGGCGCTGGCATGCCACCCCAAGTTGCTGCTGGCTGACGAGCCAACCACCGCACTGGATGTGACGGTGCGAACCCAAATTCTGGATTTGCTGGGCGAGCTGCAACGCAAAAACGGCATGGCGGTGCTGATGATCACGCACGACCTGAACCTGGTGCGCCGCTTTGCAGACCGCATTGCCGTGATGGAAAACGGTGTTGTGGTCGAGCAGGGCGCGGTCAGTGCGGTGTTTGCCAACCCGCAGCACGCCTACACCCGCAAACTGCTGGACAGCAAGCCGACGCGCGATGTGCAGGAAAAGCTGCCGGAAAAGCCGACAGAGGGCAGTCTTGATCCCGCCCCGCTAGCCGTGATGCGCGCTAACAACCTGCGCGTCAGCTATCCGGTCAGCGTGCCGGGCTTCAAAGGCTGGTTTAAAACCGGTGAATTTGTGGCGGTGCAGGGCGCGAGTTTTGACATTCCGGCGGGGCAAACGCTGGGGGTGATTGGCGAGTCAGGCTCTGGCAAGTCCAGCCTGGCTCTTGCCGCGCTGGGCCTGCACCCGTCCCAGGGCGATCTGAGCATGGCGGGCATGGCCTGGAGCCGCGATGCGGCCAACAACAAAGCGATTCGTAAAGCGGTCCAGGTCGTGTTTCAGGACCCTTTTTCGTCGCTGTCACCGCGCATGACCCTTGAAAGCATTGTGGGTGAGGGCCTGGCCGTGCATCGGCCCGACGTCAAAGCCCCAGAAATGCAGCAGCGCGTGTTGCAGGCGCTGCTGGAGGTCGGCATGACCGAAGCGCAGTTTCCCGGCCTGCTGCAGCGCTACCCACACGAGTTTTCGGGCGGTCAGCGCCAGCGGATCGCAATTGCCCGGGCGCTGATGGTCGAGCCCCAGTTGCTGGTCCTTGACGAGCCGACCAGCGCGCTTGATGTGACGATTCAAAAGCAGATTCTGCAGCTGCTGCAGCGACTGCAACGTGAACGCGGTTTGAGTTATTTGCTGATCACCCACGATGTGGATGTGATTCGCGCCATGGCGCATCAGGTGATGGTGCTCAAAGACGGGGTCGTGCTTGAAGCCGGGCCACTGGCGCAGATCCTCGATTCACCCGAGCACCCGTACACGCGCAAGCTGGTTTCCGCCCAGTTTTGAAGGCGCTATAAAAGAAGGAGCGTCTGGCCATTTTACCTATTGGCCTGCAGGCTTATTTCACATTTTTTGATGTCTGCAAGCGCAGCCGGCGGCCAGCCAGCCTGGCCGTCAGCTGTCACAGCCTTGCCCTGCGTTATGCCAAAACTGTCATATCAGCTAGTCGTTATAACCCCCCGGTATTTCAGTCGTGTATGGGTAAGTCACCTTTTCGAGATGACGAGTTTCACGTAGCATGCGCCCGATATCGCCGATATTCGTCAATCTTCTGGAGACCACCATGATTTCTTTCACCCTCAACGGCAAGGCCGTGACCACCAACGCGCCCGCCGACAAACCCCTGCTCTGGGTGTTGCGTGAGGACTTCAACCTGACCGGTACCAAATTTGGTTGCGGCATTGCCCAGTGCGGTTCCTGCACCGTGCACCTGAACGGCGCGCCGGCACGCTCTTGCGTGCTGGCCATATCGGCTGCTGCCGGAGCGAAAGTCACCACCATTGAAGCGATCAATGCCACCAAGGAAGGCAAGGCGCTGCAAGCTGCCTGGGTGGTTGAGCAAGCGCCGCAATGCGGTTATTGCCAGTCAGGCCAGATCATGGCTGCCGCCGATGTTTTAAAACAGGCCAAAGCCCCCCTGAGCCGCGAGCAGGCGCTCGAGCGCATGAGCGGTAATGTCTGCCGCTGCGGCACCTACAACCAGATTGCCGCCGCTGTGGTGCGCGCCCAAAAAACCCTGGCATGAAAGGCATACACATCATGACGACCAACAACACTTCCGTTCCAATTTCCCGCCGCAGCTTCGTTGTAGGCTCCGGCGCCGGCGCTCTAGGCATCAGCTTTGGTGCTGTGTCATCACTGGCGCCGCTCACGGCCCATGCCCAAAACACGTCTTTTTCTCCTGTGGTGTGGGTCAGCATTGCCCCTGACAACACGGCCACCATCTACTCGGCAGCCGCTGAAATGGGTCAGGGCACCATGACAGCGCTACCGGTGGTGATTGCCGAAAACATGGAACTTGACTGGGCCACCGTCAAAGTCGTGCAGGCACCGTCAGATGCCAAACGTTTTGGCAACCCCAAATTTGGCGGCGGCATGCTGACCGGCGCATCACGCACCGTGCAGGGTTACTACCAGCCCCTGCGGCTGGCGGGCCTGCAGGCCAAGCTGGTGATGATTGACGGCGCTGCCAAAATCTGGGGCGTGCCAGCAGACCAGATCACGGCTGAAAAAAGCATGTTGATGCACCGCGCCAGCAACCGCCGCATGAGCTATGGCGACGTGGCAAAAGTCGCCCAAGCCCCGGCCGAGCTGCCCAAAGTTGACGCGTCGATGCTCAAACCCATGTCAGCCTTCAAGCTGATCGGTCAAGATGTTGCGCGTGTTGAGTTGGCTAGCAAAACCGATGGTTCGGCCAAATACGGTATCGACACGCGTCTGCCCGGTCTGCACTACGCCGCCGTGCTGGCCCCACCGGTACAGGGCGAAAAGCCCGAAAAAATCGACGATGCTGCGGCCAAAGCGGTGCCCGGCGTCAAGGCCATTGTGCCTTTGGCGGGCGGCGTGGCCGTGGTTGCCGACTCGTTTTTCACCGCCAAAAAGGCGCGTGACCTGCTCAAGGTGGAGTGGTCTAAAACGTCCAAAGCCCGGGCTTACGACTCCGATGTCGCGCTCAAGGAGTTCATGGTACGCGCCGAAAACTTGGCCGATGCAGGCGTGACTTTCCACAGCCACGGCGATGCGGCCAAAGAGCTGGCCGCTGGCGTGCGGACCTTCAAGGCGTCCTACACCAGCGAACACGCCTATCACTTCACCATGGAGCCCATGAACTGCACCGCCAAGGTCGATGGTGACAAGATCGAGCTCTGGGTGCCGTCGCAAACGGTGGGCTTTGTGGTGGGTGGCGTTGCCGCCGCGGGCGGCTTCAAACCCGAAAACATCAAGGTCAACATCACCTTGCTGGGTGGTGGCTATGGCCGCCGGGTAGAGGCTGAATATGCGGTCGAGGCGGCCCTGATTGCCAAGGCGGTACCGGGCGTGCCGGTGCAATTGATCTGGACCCGCGAGGACGACATGCAGCGTGCCAAACCGCGGCCCCTGACAGCACAGCACCTGATCGCTTCGGTAGATGCCAAGGGCAAACTGTTGGGTCTGCGGCACCGTGTCACCTCTGAAGGCATTTACGCGCGAGTTCTGCCTGGCCCCTTTAAGGCCAGCGGCAACAAGGACTCGCCGGTGATGGAGGGCTCGGAAGGGGTGTACGACATTCCAGGCCATCTGGTGCAGCAGTGCCTGGAAGAGCGCGGTGTGGCCTGCAGTTTCTGGCGCGGTGTCGGCCCCGGCTACCTCAAGTTCTCGATAGAGACCATGATTGACGAGATTGCTGTGGCGACCCAGCAAGACCCGCTCAAAATGCGCATGGATTTGACGCAAAAATCGCCGCGTGCCCAGGCTGTTTTGCGTGAAGCCGCACAAATGGCCGACTGGACCCGCGCACGCACCGGCGGACGGGCGCTGGGCCTGGCTTTTTCTGACACCTGGAACAGTTTTATCGCCATGATCGTCGAAGTGTCGATGAGCCAGGGCAAGCCGGTGGTGCACAACATTTGGGC
Source organism: Polaromonas sp. YR568 (assembly GCA_945860515.1). GTDB lineage: Bacteria > Pseudomonadota > Gammaproteobacteria > Burkholderiales > Burkholderiaceae_C > Polaromonas. Next base: position 16,497 of record CAMARI010000011.1, on the reverse strand, counting down.
TGCGGTGGATTGCGGCCACCCGCTCACGCCGCGCAACATTCAAACGCAGATTGAGGGCAGCGCCATTTATGGCTTGTCAGCCGCTCTGGGCGAAAAGTTGACCTACAAAGGCGGCGAAGCGCAACAAAAAAATCTCGGTGCTTACACCTTGCTGCGTTCCGCCAACACGCCTGTGGTCATTGTCAAGGTGATGCCAACCGACAACGAACCGGGTGGGATTGGCGAAGTCGGCTTGCCGCCAGTGGCGCCAGCGGTGGCCAATGCCATCGCCAAGCTGACCGGCAAACGCCTGCGCAGCTTGCCGTTCCCGGAAACTGTGGCCTAACAGGCTTGCAGGACTTGTTCTGATCGGGGTTTACACGCTATAATCTTGTTTTCACGACCAAATGGGCGGGTTCACACCGCCCATTTTTTTTGGGCGTTTGTTTTTGCGTCACAAGATGATTTGGACAGGTTTTTAGCAACTCAATGGCAGCCAGCACCACCGACACCATCGCGCAGACCGTCACCGGGCTCGGCTACGACCTGGTGGACGTGGAGCGCACCAAAGGTGGTCTGCTGCGGGTGACGATTGATTTCCCGTATGTTGCTGGCACTGAGCTGTTCATCAACGCCGAAGACTGCGAAAAAGTCACCCGGCAGCTGGTGTTTGTGCTGGAAGTTGAGGGTGCTGCCTATTCCCGGCTTGAGGTCAGCTCGCCGGGTATTGACAGGCCCTTGAAAACAGAAAAAGATTTCGAGCGTTTTTTGGGTGAATTGATTGATCTCACCCTGAAAGCGCCTGTGGGTGTGGCGGCGGCGGGGTCAAGCGTGTCGGCCAACCAGAAAAAATTTCGCGGCACGCTTGAAAAAGCTGAGACCGCTGGCTGGCAAGTTGTCTGGAGCGATGAGCCCGAGGTCAAGCCAGGCCAAAAGGTCAGTAAAAAAAGAATTCCCGCACCCTTGCAGGCGCTGGGTTTCACACTCGATGAAATTGCCACGGCGCGGCTTGCCCCTTTGGTGGACTTCAAGGGGCGTAAACCCAAAACGCTGCAGCCAGCTGGCGCGGATCTACCGATTAAACCGATGATGACGTCTAACCCTGAGATTGAAAGGCCTGTGAAATGAACCGCGAAATGTTGATGTTGGTGGATGCCATCTCGCGCGAAAAAAATGTCGAGCGTGACGTTGTTTTCGGTGCTGTTGAGTTGGCCTTGGCGCAAGCGACTAAAAAGATTTATCCAGGCGAAGTCGATATTCGCGTGGCGGTTGACCGCGACAGCGGTAACTACGAAAGCTTTCGTCGCTGGCTGGTTGTGCCCGACGAGGCGGGCCTGCAAAATCCGGAAGCCGAAGAGTTGTTGACCGATGCGCGTGATGAAATCGCCGACATCGAAGAGGGCGATTTCATCGAAAAACCGATTGAAAGCATGCCGATTGGCCGGATTGGCGCCATGGCTGCCAAGCAGGTGATTTTGCAAAAAATCCGCGATGCGGAGCGTGAAATGCTGCTGAACGATTTCATGAGCCGTGGCGACAAGATTTTTGTGGGCACGGTCAAGCGCATGGACAAGGGCGACATCATTGTCGAGTCTGGCCGTGTTGAAGGCCGCCTGCGCCGCAGCGACATGATTCCAAAAGAAAACCTGCGCTCGGGTGACCGTGTGCGCGCCATGATCATGGAGGTGGACAACACGCTGCGTGGTGCGCCTATCATTTTGTCGCGTTCGGCGCCTGAATACATGATTGAGCTGTTCCGCGCGGAAGTGCCTGAAATCGAACAAGGCCTGCTGGAGATCAAGTCCTGCGCCCGTGACCCTGGCTCACGCGCCAAGATCGCCGTGTTGTCGCACGACAAACGGGTGGACCCGATTGGCACGTGCGTGGGTGTGCGCGGTACCCGCGTCAATGGCGTGACCAACGAACTGGCCGGCGAGCGTGTTGACATCGTGCTGTGGTCCGAAGACCCGGCCCAGTTTGTGATTGGCGCACTGGCACCGGCCAATGTGTCGTCCATCGTGGTGGACGAAGAGCGTCACGCCATGGATGTGGTCGTTGACGAAGAAAACCTGGCGATTTCGATCGGCCGTGGTGGTCAAAACGTGCGTCTGGCAGCTGAACTCACCGGCTGGAAAATCAACATCATGACGGCCGACGAATCGGCTGTGAAACAAGCCTCCGAGACCGACACCAGCCGCAAGCTGTTCATGGACAAGCTGGACGTGGACGAAGAAATTGCCGACATCCTGATCGCCGAAGGCTTCACCAGCCTGGAAGAGGTGGCCTATGTGCCGCTGCAAGAAATGCTGGAGATCGAATCGTTCGACGAAGACACCGTCAATGAATTGCGTACCCGCGCCAAAGACGCCTTGCTGACGATGGAAATTGCCAAGGAAGAAAACGTCGATGGCGTGTCCCAGGACCTGCGCGATGTACAAGGCACCACCGCTGAGCTGATCGGCAAGCTCAACGCAGCAGGCGTTCACACCCGTGATGACCTGGCCGATCTGGCCACAGATGAATTGACCGATATTACTGGGCAGTCGCCGGAGGAAGCGACTGCATTGATCATGACAGCGCGTGCGCACTGGTTCCTCGATGCCGAAGTGGCCGAGGCAGACAAGCCACCCGTCGCGCAAGAGCAATGATCATGGAGGCCTCAAGGAAAAACACATATGTCAAGTACCACTACCGTTGCGCAATTCGCCGCTGAACTCAATAAATCCACTGCCACGCTGATCGAGCAACTGGCCAGCGCTGGCGTGGTCAAAAGCAGCGCCAGTGATTCTTTGTCTGAATCTGACAAGCAAAAACTACTGGGATTTTTGCAGGCCAGCCACGGCACGGTATCGACCGAGCGCAAAAAAATCACGCTGGTGAAAAAATCAACCAGCGAAATCAAGCAGGCCGATGCCACCGGCAAAGCCCGCACGATTCAGGTTGAAGTCCGAAAAAAACGCACTTTTATCAAACGCGAAGACGCCGCAGACACACCCGCCGAAGAAATGCCTGCGGCAGCCACCGAGGCGCAAAATTCTGCACTGGTTGACGCCGAACTGGCGCGGCGCGAAGAAGAAGCCAACCGCCATGCCGAACTGCTCCGCAGGCAGGAGGCTGATTTGCTTGAAAAGCGTCGCCTGCGCGAAGAGCAGGATGCCAAACAGGCCGAGCAGGAACGCCTGGATGCAGAAAGAATTGCAGAAGCGGTGGCGCGTGCAGCGCTGGTGTTTGAAAAAGCCAAGCCCGCATCGAGCAAAAAAGCCAAAGAAAAAGACGCAGCCCCTGTAGCTGAAGTTGCTGCGCCGCAGCCCTCTGAAGCACAAACTGCTGCCCAGGCCCAGGCCGCGGCTGCGCTCGCTGCCGCCAAGGCCAAAGCAACGGCCGAGTTCCAGGCTGATGCCGCCAAGTCGATTGAACTGCAAGACCGCCGCAAAAAGGCAGAGGCAGAAGCGGCCAGCATTCGCGCCATGATGAGCGCGCCCAAGCGTGTTCTGGTGCCGCATGTGGACCCGAAAGCCACCATCAAAGGCACGCTGCACAAACCGGCAGCCGGTTCTGTTGTTGCCAAAACCGGTACCACAGTGCCCGGCGCTGCTGGCAAAAAAGAAATCAAATCCGAAAACCTGTCGTCAACCTGGAAAGACGAGGTCGCCAAAAAGAAAGCGCTGCCGACCCGTGGGGCACCTTCTGCACCCGGACGCAGCAATGCTCGTCCAGGGGCTCGCGGCGGCAGCCGCCGTGGTCATGACCGCGATGCGCGTCCTGAATCCAGCTTTGTGGCGCCTACCGAGTTCAAGGTGCTGGAGGTTCATGTGCCAGAGACCATCACGGTGGGCGAGCTTGCCCACAAGATGAGCGTCAAGTCCAATGAGGTCATCAAGCACCTCATGAAACTCGGCCAGATGGTCACCATCAACCAGCCGCTGGACCAGGACACCGCCATGATTGTGGTGGAAGAAATGGGCCACACGGCGGTGACGGCAGCGCTGGACGATCCGGAAGCCTTCACTGACGATGATGTGCAAGGTCAGACAGCCGAGTCGCTGCCACGCGCACCGGTAGTCACGGTCATGGGCCACGTTGACCACGGCAAGACCTCGCTGCTCGATTACATTCGTCGCGCCAAAGTGGCCTCTGGCGAGGCGGGTGGCATCACCCAGCACATCGGCGCTTACCACGTTGAAACGCCGCGCGGCATGGTGTCGTTTCTCGATACGCCGGGCCACGAGGCGTTTACCGCCATGCGTGCCCGTGGTGCGCAGGCAACCGACATCGTCATTTTGGTGGTGGCGGCGGACGACGGTGTGATGCCGCAAACCCGCGAAGCCATCAAACACGCAAAAGCTGCAGGCGTACCTATCGTCGTGGCCATCAACAAGATCGACAAATCCGGTATCAATCTGGAGCGCGTCAAGGGTGAGCTGGTGACTGAAGAAGTCATCCCCGAAGAGTTTGGCGGCGATGTGCCTTTCGTGGGCGTGTCCGCCCACACTGGTGAAGGCATTGATTCGCTGCTCGAGCAGGTCTTGCTGCAGGCTGAGGTTCTGGAACTGCGTGCACCGGTTGACGCACTGGCCAAAGGTCTGGTGATTGAAGCGCGTCTTGACAAAGGCCGGGGTTCGGTGGCAACTGTGCTGGTGCAGTCCGGTACGCTCAAGGCCGGCGATGTGGTGCTGGCAGGTTCCACCTATGGCCGCGTTCGCGCCATGCTGGACGAGAACGGTAACACCATCAAAACCGCCGGCCCATCGATTCCGGTTGAAATTCAGGGTTTGACCGAAGTGCCGCAAGCGGGCGACGACTTCATCGTCATGCTGGACGAGCGCCGCGCGCGCGAGATTTCGACCTACCGGGCGGGCAAGTTCCGCAACACCAAGCTGGCCAAACAGCAAGCCTCCAAGCTGGAGAACATGTTCACCGACATCTCTGCCGGTGCTGTCAAGATGGTGCCTATCATCATCAAGGCAGACGTGCAAGGCTCGCAAGAAGCGCTTGCCCAGTCGCTGCTCAAACTGTCCACCGACGAGGTCAAGGTTCAACTGGTGTACTCCGGCGTGGGCGGCATTTCAGAATCCGACGTCAACCTGGCGATTGCTTCGAAGGCAGTGCTGATCGGCTTTAACACCCGCGCTGACGCGCAGGCACGCAAGCAGGCAGAAAACAACGGCATCGACATTCGTTACTACAACATCATTTATGACGCTGTGGACGAACTGCGTGCCGCCATGTCGGGCATGCTGACGCCAGACAAAAAAGAAGAAGTCATCGGCACGGCCGAGATTCGCAACATCTTCAAGGTGTCCAAAATCGGCTCAATCGCGGGCTGTATGGTCACCGCAGGTGTGGTGCGCCGCACAGCCAAGCTGCGTCTTTTGCGTCAGAACGTCGTTATTTTCACCGGTGAGCTCGACTCGCTCAAGCGTTTCAAAGACGATGCGAAAGAGGTCAAAGAGAGCTTCGAGTGCGGTTTGAACATCAAGAACTACAACGACATCGAAGTCGGCGACGTGCTGGAGTTCTTTGAAATCCGTGAAGTTGCCCGGACGCTTGAAGCTTGACGACAAACTGAGCGATGCGTAAAAAGTCAAACACGCCCAATCGCGGCTTTCGGGTTGCCGATCAGATCCAGCGTGATCTGACGGACCTGATCGCCCGCGAACTGAAAGACCCCCGGGTCGGGATGGTGACAATTCAGGCGGTTGAAGTGACGGCTGATTACGCCCATGCCAAGGTGTTTTTCAGCGTGCTGATGGGGGACGCGGAAAAATGCGAAGAAGCCCTGAACCAGGCCGCAGGCTTTCTGCGCAATGGCCTGTTCAAGCGGCTGATGACGCATACCGTGCCGACGCTGCACTTTCACTTTGATCGCACGACAGAGCGTGCCGCTGACATGAACGCCTTGATCGCCAAGGCTGTTTCTTCACGGGCCCAAGAGGACTAACGACATGCAAGCGCCACGCACGAGGGTCGTGAGGCGCCCCGTGCATGGGGTGCTCTTACTCGACAAGCCATTAGGCCTTTCCAGCAACCAGGCGTTGCAGAAAGCCAAATGGCTGTTGCGTGCCGACAAGGCAGGTCACACCGGCACGCTGGACCCGTTGGCCACCGGCGTGTTGCCCCTGTGCTTTGGTGCGGCGACCAAATTCAGTCAAATTCAACTCGATGCTGATAAAACCTATGAAGCGGTGCTGCTGCTGGGGCTGAAGACCACGACTGGCGATGCTGAAGGTGATGTGATTGAAACCCGGCCAGTGCCTGACATCACCCCCGAGCTGCTTGAAAAACTCACCGCGCAATTTACCGGCCCGATAGCCCAGATCCCGCCCATGTACTCCGCGCTCAAAAAAGACGGCAAGGCGCTGTACGAATACGCGCGCAAAGGCGAAGAAGTCGAACGCGAAGCCAGAAATATCATTATTTATCAGCTAAGTATGGCTGTAACCCAAGATTTACGTGCACCAGCAGCTATTAAAATAATAGTGAAATGCAGCAAGGGCACCTACATCCGCACGCTCGGTGAAGACATCGGCGAGGCCATCGGTTGCGGTGCGCATCTGGGCTTGCTCAGGCGCATTGAGACCGGTGGTTTTAGCAGCGATCAGTGCATCAGCTTGTCTGAGCTGGAGGCGCTTGACGAAGCCGGGCGCGATGCGCGCCTGCTACCGCCGCAATGCCTGGTGGCCAGCTATCCATCTGTCACATTGGATGCCGACAATGCAGGGCGCTTTCTGAGTGGTTTGCGCCGCCGCGGCACGCCTGGGCAGTGGGGTAAAGACGCCGCGCTGGTGCAGGTTTTTGGCTCTGACCCGATCGCTTTTTTGGGCTCTGCCCATATCACCGCTGATGAATTGATTCCCCAGCGCCTTTTGTCACCGATTGAAGTGCAAGACATGCTGCAAAGAGCCTCGCACTGATTTTTTGAGTTTTAGTTTTTAGAAAGTCCCTATGACCATCAAGCAAATCCGCAATATCGCCATCATCGCCCACGTTGACCACGGCAAAACTACCATGGTTGACCAGCTGCTGCGCCAGTCCGGCACCTTTGCCGAGCACGAAAAAGTGGTTGACACCGTGATGGACAACAACGCGATTGAAAAAGAGCGCGGTATTACCATTTTGGCCAAAAACTGCGCTGTGACCTGGGAAGGCACGCACATCACCATCGTTGACACCCCAGGCCACGCCGACTTTGGCGGCGAAGTCGAACGCGCCTTGAGCATGGTGGACGGCGTGGTGCTGTTGATCGACGCACAAGAAGGCCCCATGCCGCAAACCCGTTTTGTGACCAAAAAGGCGTTGGCCCTGGGCCTGAAGCCGATTCTGGTCGTCAACAAAGTTGACAAGCCCGGTGCGCGCCCTGACTTCGTCGTCAACGCCGCTTTTGATCTGTTCGACAAGCTCGGTGCAACCGACGAGCAGCTTGACTTTCCGGTGGTGTATGCCTCCGGCATCAATGGCTGGTCTTCTTTGGTGGAAGGCCCACCCAACGAGCAGTGGGGCCCCGATATGTCGGCGCTGTTTAACACCGTGCTCAAACATGTGCCCGCGCAAAAGGGCGATCCTGATGCGCCCTTGCAATTGCAAATCTCGGCGCTCGACTTTTCAACCTTCGTTGGCCGCATCGGCGTTGGCCGCATCAGCCAAGGCACCATCAAACCCATGATGGACGTGGTCGTGATGGAAGGCCTGGACGGCAAGCCTGTCAAAGGCCGTATCAACCAGGTGCTGACATTTCAGGGTCTGGAGCGCGTGCAAGCCACGGAGGCTGGCCCCGGCGAGATTGTGCTGATCAACGGTATTGGCGACATCGGTATCGGCGTGACGATCACCGACCCGGTCACGCCCGCACCGCTGCCCATGCTCAAAGTCGACGAGCCAACCCTGACCATGAACTTTTGTGTCAACACCAGCCCACTGGCTGGCCGCGAAGGCAAGTATGTGACCAGTCGCCAGATTTGGGACCGCCTGCAAAAAGAGCTGCAACACAACGTCGCCCTGCGCGTGAGCGAGACCGGCGAAGAAGGCATTTTTGAAGTCATGGGCCGGGGCGAGCTGCACCTGACCATCCTGCTGGAAAACATGCGCCGCGAAGGCTTTGAAATGGCTGTGTCCAAGCCGCGCGTGGTGATGAAGGAAGTCAATGGCGAAAAGCATGAGCCGATCGAGCTGGTCACCGCCGACATCGAAGAGCAGCACCAGGGCGGCGTGATGCAAGCCTTGGGCGAGCGCAAGGGAGACTTGGTCAACATGGAGTCCGACGGACGTGGCCGTGTGCGCCTGGAGTACCGCATCCCGGCCCGCGGCTTGATTGGTTTTACCAATGAGTTTTTGAACTTGACCCGCGGCTCAGGCTTGATCAGCAATATTTTCGACAGCTACGAAGCTCACAAAGGCGACATTGGTGGCCGTAAAAACGGCGTGTTGATTTCGATGGACGCTGGTGAGATTTTCACCTACGCCCTCGGAAAGCTCGACGACCGTGGCCGCATGTTCGTCAAGGCGAATGACCCGGTGTACGAAGGCATGATTGTGGGTATTCACAGCCGTGACAACGATCTGGTGGTCAACGCCACCCGTACCAAGCAGCTCACCAACTTTCGCGTGTCCGGCAAGGAAGACGCCATCAAAATCACACCACCGATTGAGCTGACGCTCGAATACGGCGTGGAGTTTATTGAAGAAGACGAGCTGGTAGAAATCACGCCCAAGTCAGTGCGCCTGCGCAAGCGGCACCTGAGCGAGAGCGAGCGCAAAAGAGCTGGAAGGTAAGTGGATTTCCCCCAAAGGGCCGCTGGCCTTGCAGGCCGCCGCTCGCCAGAGGCTTCGCTTCTGTTTGCCCGTCCAAACCTGCTCAAGCAGGCTTGGAGCCGCTGGCAAACAGCCTACGGACTGGCGGAGCCAGATCCGTGGCCCCTGCTTGGAAAGAAAACCTTCCTCTTGCCAATTGCATGTGACCGCCAGGTTTGAAGTGGAAGAATGCGCAACGTTGGGAATTTGCGATGAAACTAACCCGTAGCCGCGCTGTGGTGCTGATGGTGCTGTGTGCCCTGTTGTGGTCGTCCGCCGGTGTGGTGACGCGTCATCTTGAATCTGCCCGGAGCTTTGAAGTCACCTTTTGGCGCAGCTTTTTCACGGTGCTGTCGTTACTGGTGATCTTGCCGATGGTGCGCGGCAGAGCGGTTTTTACCCAAATGCTCAAGGGTGGCCCCTTACTTTGGTTGTCAGGCCTTTGCTGGAGCGTGATGTTTACCGCCTTCATGGTGGCCTTGACCCTGACCAGCGTTGCCAATGTGCTGGTCACGCTGGCGCTGGGGCCACTGCTGACAGCCCTGAGCGCGCGTATTTTCACCAGCCACCGCATACCGGGGCGAACCTGGCTGGCCATTGCGCTGGCGGGAGTGGGCATTGTGTGGATGTACGGCGGACAGACCGATGTGTCTGCCCAGCTGACAGGAACCCTGGTCGCCTTGCTGGTCCCGATAGCGGCTGCCTGCAACTGGACGGTGGTGCAGCACAGTCAGGCACAGGGGCAGAAAATTGATCTGATTCCGGCCGTGCTGGTGGGGGCATTGATGTCGTCGCTGCTCACACTGCCGCTGGCCTGGCCGCTGGCTGCAACCCCGCACGACATCGCACTGCTGGGTTTGCTGGGTTTGACGCAACTTGCCATTCCTTGCATGCTGTCGGTCTGGTGTGCTTCGGTTTTGAAAGCGCCTGAAATTTCACTGCTGGCGCTGCTGGAAATTATTTTCGGTATTTTGCTGGTCTGGGTGGGTGCGGGCGAAGCGCCTGGAAACAGCGTTTTGTATGGCGGTGCGCTAGTCATCAGTGCATTGGCAATGAACGAAATGATGGGCTGGAAGAACAAACCATGACAACACACACGTCAACCGATATTTTGCTTGAGCAGCGCGGCAACGCAGGTCTGATCACACTGAACCGGCCCAAGGCGCTGAACGCGCTGAGCTTGCAAATGGTGCGCGACATTGCCCAAGCCCTGACCGCCTGGCGCGACGACCCGACCATCGAGCTGGTGGCGATTCGCGGTACCAACAAGGTAGGCAAACCGGGCACACCCGAGGCGCTGTTTGGTGGATTTTGCGCGGGCGGTGACATCCGGTTTTTTCACACGGCTGCCCTGGCTAGCGACACGGCATTGGATGATTTTTTTACCGAAGAATACGCGCTGAACCATCTGATTCACAACTACCCCAAGCCCTACATTGCCTTCATGGATGGCGTGGTGATGGGTGGCGGCATGGGACTGAGCCAAGGTGCCAAAACCCGAATCGTGACTGAACACACCAAAATGGCGATGCCTGAAACGAACATCGGTTTGTTCCCTGACGTCGGCGGCGGCTACTTTTTAAGCCGCTGCCCCGGCCATGTGGGTGAGTACCTGGCGCTGACGGGGGAGGTGATTGGTGCGGATGAAGCGATCGACTACGGTCTGGCCGATGTGAAAGTGGATGCTGCCAGTTTGCCAGCGCTGTGGGACAAGTTGGGTCACACCAGCTTTGACGCTTGGCTTGCTACTGATTTAGGAGCTTCTAGCATAGATGAACAGGCGTCTGAAGCCCAAAAACAAGCCCAAAAGCAAGCCCAAATCGATGCGCATTTTGGACTTTTAAGGGTCAAACACATCATCGACAGCCTGGAAAAAGCCAAAGATGACATCTGGGCCAAAAAGACGGCGCTGGTGCTGCGCAAGCGCTCACCGTTGATGCTGCACGTGACGCTGGAGCAGATCCGCAAGGCACGCGGTATGGGTTTGGCCGATGACCTGCGCATGGAGCGGGACATGGTGCACCACTGTTTTTATCTGCGACCAGGTACGGCCAGTGAAACGGTGGAAGGCATACGCGCCCTGGCGGTTGACAAAGACTACTCGCCCCAATGGAGCCCGGCTCGGATTGAAGACGTCAAACCCGGAATGGCCGACGCATTTTTTGTCAGTCCGTGGGCGGCAGATGAGCACCCGCTGCGACATCTATGAAGCTTTACTCGACGTTGTGAGTTTCTTTTCAAGCGGGGGCCACGAATCTGGCTTTGCCAGTCCGTAGGCGCAGCGCCCCCTCGGGGGGCAGAGAGTTACGCGAAGCGAACGAACGTGGGGGCTAACGATTCCTGGATTTCATCGCGCGTTCGACTTCGCGCTTGCCTTCCCGGTCCTTGATGGTGTCGCGCTTGTCGTGCTCACCTTTGCCTTTGGCCAGGCCAATCTCGCACTTGACCCGGCCGGCTTTCCAGTGCATGTTCAGCGGCACCAGGGTAAAACCTTTTTGCTCAACCTTGCCCATCAGCCGTTTGATCTCAGCCTTGTGCATTAACAGCTTTTTGGTGCGCACCTTGTCGGGCGTCACGTGGGTAGATGCCGTACCGAGCGGGTTGATCTGGCACCCGATGATGAAGACTTCGCCATTGCGAATCACCACGTAGCCGTCTGTCAGCTGTACCTTGCCCTCCCGCACAGATTTGACTTCCCAGCCCTCCAGCACCATGCCGGCTTCGAAGCGCTCTTCGATGTGGTAGTTGAACATCGCCTTTTTGTTGTCAGCAATGCGCGTGACTGCAGCAGCCGCTTTGGCGGAAACTTTTACCGGGCGGTTGTCCTTTGATTTGCCTGACGATGTGGCGTCAGGTTTTTTTGATGATGAGGGGTCTTTGGTTGCCATGGCTGTATTTGGGGTTGCCATCGACCAATACAATCGTGCGCAACTCTCGATTGTATGAAAACCGTTCACAAGTCCGTTTTAATCTGGTACAGCGCCGCTGAAATGTTTGCCTTGGTCACTGACATTGCCAGTTACCCGCAGTTTTTACCATGGTGTGACCAGTCCGCTGTGCTGGCGCAGGACAAGGATGGCATGACGGCCCAGGTCGGCCTGTCCATGGCTGGTTTGCGCCAAAGTTTTACCACCCGCAACACCCATGTTGAAGACCGCAGGGTCAGTCTCAAGCTGGTGGACGGGCCGTTTTCAAAGCTCGACGGGCAGTGGGACTTCACACCCGTTGGCAAGGCGGATGACCGCGCCTGCAAGGTGGAGTTTTCACTTCATTACGATTTTGACAACGTCGCCCTGGCCGCGCTGGTGGGTCCGGTCTTTGACAAGATTGCAGGCAGCTTGGTTGACGCATTCGTCAAGCGGGCGGGACAGATTTATGGCGTAGCTTGACCGTGAAAGTTACGCTAGCCTATTCGCCAGCACCGCGCCAGGTACGCGAATGGACACTCGATGTGCCCCTTGGCTGCAGCGCCAGACAGGCCATCGCGCAGAGCGGCATGTTGGCAGAGTTTGCTGACTTGACGCTGGACGAGCTGACCGCAGGCATCTGGGGCAAGCGCTTGAGCCTGAATCACAAGCTCAAAGATCAAGACAGGATTGAGATTTACAGGCCGCTACAGGTTGACCCAAAACTGGCGCGCCGCGAGCGCTTCAAACGGCAAGGTGCCAAACGAGCCGGTTTGTTTGCCAACAAAAGAGTCGGTGCCAAAGCCGGTTACGGCGGCTGATAGCGCACGCTCGCCGCTTATTTGCAGCTGGCGTCAGTCACTTCCTGGGTGCGCTTCGTTTCGGCGTCCCGCTTGGCATCGTCAAACACCTCGCGTTCGCCCTTGGCATTGACAGATGCCATGCGCACGCCAGATTGCAGCGTGGCCAGAGCCGTTTTGGCGCGTTCGCAATTGTCAGCCTTGTTTTTGGCCACTTTGTCTTCTTCCGCCTTTTTCTTGGCGGCTTCGCCGTCGTCGGCTTTTTTCTTTTTGGCTTCCAGTTCGGCGTCTTTGCCCGTCAGCTTGGGTGCGCTTGCCCGCAGACTAGGGGCTGAGGCGGCGGTCACGGGGCGGGCTTGGCCGGCCGTCTCTGCCGTCGAAGCAGGTGCGGCGGCCCCGCGCATGGCGCCCGCGGGTCGCTTCAAAATGTCTTTGTCCTGAATCTCGGCAGGCGGCGCACGGTCACTGAAAATTTTGCGACCGTCTTTTTCTACCCATTGCCACTGCGCCAAGGCCGTGGTGGTCGCCAAGGCCAAGACGCTGAAGCCGAACGCCAGAGTCAACATGTAACGAGTAGTTTTTGAGGTCATTTCGGGAGTGTATCGCTGCCAGCAGCGGCCACGTACCCGATCAATTGCAAAGCCGACTGCTTTGTGGCCCAGATAGGCGGCATATTGGTTCACCATGGGCGGCACATGGGCGGCACATGGGTGGCACATGGGTGGCACATAGGTGGTTTGGCAGGTGATGAACGCGCCCCACTGCGTCTGGTGGTTCGTCATGCAAAGAGTACACTCTTTGTTTTGGAGCTTTACCTATGCGCCTACTCGGCAAAGCGCTCACCTTCGACGACGTCTTGTTGGTGCCAGCGTACTCCCAGGTCCTTCCCAAGGACGCCTTACTTTCCACCTTTTTTTCACGCAACATTCGCCTGAATTTGCCACTTGTGTCCGCCGCGATGGACACCGTGACCGAGTCCCGCCTGGCGATTGCCATCGCGCAGGAAGGCGGCATTGGTATCGTGCACAAAAACCTCACGCCGCAGCAGCAGGCGGCGCAGGTGGCCAAGGTCAAACGCTATGAGTCGGGCGTGGTGCGCGACCCGGTGGTGATCACCCCCGAACACACCGTTTTGCAGGTGCTCGAGTTGTCAGAGCAGCTGGGGATATCGGGCTTTCCGGTGTGTGATGGCGGTAAGGTTGTCGGCATTGTCACCAGCCGCGACCTGCGTTTTGAAACGCGCTACGACGTCAAGGCCCACCAGATCATGACGCCGCGCGAGAAGCTCATCACCGTCAAGGAAGGCACGTCGGCGCTGGAGGCCAAGGCGCTGCTGAATAAATACAAACTCGAGCGCCTGCTGGTGGTCAATGACGACTTTGAACTCAAAGGCCTGATCACCGTCAAGGACATCACCAAACAAACCAACTTCCCGAATGCGGCACGCGACACGTCCGGCCGTTTGCGCGTCGGCGCTGCTGTGGGTGTGGGCGAGGGTACCGAAGAGCGGGTTGAAGCGCTCGTCAAGGCCGGTGTTGACGCGATTGTGGTGGACACCGCCCACGGCCACAGCAAAGGTGTGATTGACCGGGTGCGCTGGGTCAAGCAAAACTACCCGCAGATCGACGTGATTGGCGGCAACATCGCCACCGGTGCAGCGGCGCTGACGCTGGTTGAGGCGGGCGCTGACGGCGTGAAAGTCGGCATCGGCCCGGGCAGCATTTGCACCACCCGCATCGTGGCGGGTGTGGGCGTGCCGCAAATCATGGCGATTGACAGCGTGGCGACCGCCCTGCGCGGCACCGGCGTGCCTTTGATTGGCGACGGCGGCATCCGCTATTCAGGTGACATTGCCAAGGCCATCGCAGCAGGCGCCAGCACCGTGATGATGGGCGGCATGTTTGCCGGCACTGAAGAAGCCCCCGGCGAAGTGATTCTGTTTCAGGGCCGCAGCTACAAAAGCTACCGCGGCATGGGCAGCATCGGCGCGATGCAGCAGGGCAGCGCCGACCGCTATTTTCAAGAATCAAGCAGCGGCAACCCAAATGCAGACAAGCTGGTGCCCGAAGGCATTGAAGGCCGCGTCCCGTACAAGGGGTCGATGGTGTCCATCGTCTTTCAAATGGCCGGCGGCCTGCGCGCCAGCATGGGCTACTGCGGTTGCGCCACGATTGAAGACATGCAAAACAAGGCCGAGTTTGTTGAAATCACCTCGGCGGGCATCCGCGAAAGCCATGTGCACGATGTGCAGATCACCAAGGAAGCGCCGAATTACCGGGCAGATTGATGTGACTCCCACGCTTGCCACTGCGTGTACTGCACCGCCCCCTGAGGGGCTCATTTTTCCAGGGGTTGCCTGCCGAAAAATTCGTCACTTTTTTAGAGTAAAGTAAGGAATTCTTACTTTAAGGAAATCATCATGCTCGCCAAAATGACCTCGAAAAATCAAATCACGCTGCCCAAAGCGGTGATCTCGAAATTGCCACCCAGCGAATATTACGAGGTGGAGGCAGTTAATGACTGCATCATGCTGACGCCCGTTCGTGTGCAAAACGGTGATGCTGTTCGTAGAAAACTTGAACTGCTGGGAATCACTGAGCAGGATGTGGCAGATGTTGTCGAACAGGCGCGCAGCACTCGCGCATGATCCGCACGTCTGATCCGGCTCCACGTATTGTGTTGGACAGCAATGTGTTACTTTCAGCGCTGGTTTTTGCGGGCGGAACGCTGGGTCGTTTTCGATCACTGTGGACCAGCGGCACTGTTGTTCCTTGTGCGTCCAAAGAAACGACCGAAGAGCTGATTCTTTTGCTGGCAAACAAAAAATTCAAACTTGACAGGAGTGACCAGGAAAGTCTGCTTGCCGACTACCTGCCGTTCGTACAGGTCATAGACCTATCCCCAAAAATGCATCATGCAAATCTGCCCATTTGCCGCGACCCACACGATCAGATGTTTCTTGAACTCGCGCTTGCCAGCAAAGCCGATTTTTTGGTGACCGGTGACCAAGACTTGTTAATTCTGGCAAGTACCTCCAACCTTCCGTTTCGTATTCTCAAACCCATTGAGTTTTTGACCGAACAACAGCTTTTGACCTGAGCCTTTATGCCCCTCATGCAACACCAAAAAATCCTCATCCTTGACTTTGGCTCCCAGGTCACCCAGCTCATTGCTCGGCGTGTGCGCGAGGCCCGTGTTTTTTGTGAAGTCCACCCTTGCGACGTGACCAGCGACTGGGTGCGCGACTACGCCAAAGACGGCAACCTGAAGGGTGTGATTTTGTCGGGCAGCCACGCATCGCTGTGGGAGGACGACACCCTGCGTGCACCTGCGGCCGTGTTTGAACTTGGCATTCCCGTGTTGGGCATCTGCTTTGGCATGTACGCGATAGCCGAGGCCCTGGGCGGCACGGTCGAGGGCGGTCACAAGCGTGAATTTGGCCACGCCGAGCTGCGTGCCCATGGCCATACCCGTTTGCTGGATGGCATTGCCGACTTCACCACCGCTGAAGGTCACGGCATGATGAACGTGTGGATGAGCCACGGCGACAACGTGACCGCCATGCCGCCCGGCTTCAAGCTGATGGCATCGACCAGCAGTTGCGCCATTGCCGGCATGGCTGACGAGGTACGCAAAATTTACGCGGTGCAGTTTCACCCAGAAGTCACACACACCACCCAGGGCCAAGCCATCTTGAACCGCTTTGTTCTAGACATTTGCGGCACCCGGCCCGACTGGATCATGGGTGACTACATTGAAGAAGCGGTGGCAAAAATCCGCCAGCAGGTGGGTGACGAAGAAGTCATTTTGGGTCTGTCTGGCGGGGTGGATTCGTCTGTGGCGGCGGCGCTGATTCACCGAGCCATTGGCGACCAGCTGACCTGCGTGTTTGTGGACCATGGCTTGCTGCGCCTGAACGAAGGCGACATGGTGATGGACATGTTTGTGGGCAAGCTGCACGCCAAAGTCATTCGTGTCGATGCCGAAGCGCAGTTCTTGGGGCACCTGGCCGGCGTGAGCGAACC
>CAMARI010000010.1 GCA_945860515.1 Polaromonas sp. YR568 | reverse complement strand
GCTGAAGAACTGCAAATCCTGGTTGCCAGCAAAGTGGCACTGCGCGTGTTCGACTGCACATTTGATTTGGCGCAACCGTCTTCGGGGGAGCAGCAATACCAGCAGTCGCACATTCCTGGCGCTGTTTATGCCAACCTGGACACCAACTTGAGCGCCAAACACGGCAAAGACACGACCGCATCCGGTGGCCGCCACCCGCTGCCTAGCCGCTACAAATTCGCCGAGTGGTTGTCCAGCGTAGGCCTTGCCAACAACATGCAGGCGGTGGTGTACGACCGCAATGGCGCCAACTACTGCGGCCGTTTGTGGTGGATGCTGAAGTGGGCCGGTCACGCTCAGGTGGCGGTACTGGACGGTGGCCTGCAGGCCTGGCAGGGTGCGGGTGGCGGCGTGGCCAGCGGCGAGGAAGCCGTACACGCACCGTCAAGCTTTGCCCTGGCACCCGAGCTGGCCAGGCTGGTGGCGACCCAAACCGTCGCCGACAACCTGGGCCGCCCGGAACAAACACTGATCGACGCCCGCGGCGCCCCGCGCTTTCGCGGTGAAGTGGAGCCGCTGGACCCGATTGCAGGCCACATCCCGGGTGCCCTGAACCGCCCTTTCAATCACAACATGACGCCAGAAGGCAAGTTCAAACCAGCGGCGCTGCTGAAGGCTGAGTTTGAAGCCTTGCTGGCTGGCCGCGACCCGGCCACGGTGGTGCACCACTGCGGCAGCGGCGTCAGCGCTGTGCCCAATATTCTGGCCATGCAGATCGCCGGGCTGGGTTCTACTGGCTTGTATGCAGGCAGCTGGAGCGATTGGTGCAGTGATGCCAGCCGGCCAATGGCTCAGGGTTAGCGTCACACGAGCCAACGGTAGCGACGCATGCAGACAAAAGCACGAATATAGTCATCATTAGATGCTAATATCAGTGCCCAATCAGCCTGTATTCCGCCTCAAAACACACCAGAACCCAGGGTCCAAAACATGCGCACCACCCTCGCCCTTGACGACAACTTACTCGAGCAGGCCCAGTTGATGACGGGTTTGAAAGAAAAATCAGCCCTCATACGCGAAGCGCTCAAGGCATTGATTGAGCGCGAAAGCGCACGCCGCCTGGCGCTGCTGGGCGGCACCGAGCCTGAGCTTGAAGCCGCACCCCGCCGCCGGCCCACATGATTTTGGTGGACACCTCGGTGTGGGTAGACCACCTGCAACGCGGCAATGCGCAGTTGGCAGAACAATTGGGTAAGGGCCAGGTCCTGGCACACCCATTTGTAATGGGCGAACTGGCATTGGGCAGCTTGCAGCAGCGCGCCAAGGTGTTGAACGCGATGCAAAACCTGCCCATGGCAGCCGTCGCCAGCAGCGATGAAGTGTTGACTTTTATCGGCACACACACCCTGCACGGCATGGGTATTGGCTATGTTGATGCACACTTGCTGGCATCAAGCCGCTTGACTCCGGCTGCCCGTTTGTGGACGCTGGACAAACGCCTACAGGCTGCAGCCCATCAGATGGGGCTCAGCGCGAATGCGCCAGCCCGCTGATCAGCATGACCAGTGCGATACCGGACAGCAACCAGGCGATCTGAGCGGCCGTTTCGCGAGGGCTGACGCGTTTTTGCAGTTGCGGAATCAAGTCCGCCAGCGCCACGTAAATAAAACTGCTGGATGCCAGGGTTAAAAAGAACGGCAAAAAGTCAAACAGCTGCTCGACCAGCACATAGCCCAGCACGCCGCCCAACGCAGTCACGGCCCCAGCCAAAGACACTTTGACGATGGCGGCGCGCTGGTTGCCCGTCGACTGCCGCAGCACCACCAAATCGCCCATGTGGTGCGGCACTTCGTGGGCCAGCACGGCCAGCGAAGCAACGATGCCCAGCCGCATGTCGGCCATGAAAGCCGAGGCAATCAAAATGCCGTCGCCAAAGCAATGCACGCTGTCGCCAGCCAGCACGGTCCAACCGCCAGAGGCACCGTGCGGCCCTGCGCTGCGTTCGCTTTCATGACCGTGCGAATGCCCGTGATGATGGTCATGCCCAGCGCCGTGTTCATGCCCGTGATGCCACAGCTCAGCCTTATCGAGCAAAAAGAAAAACACCAGCCCGGCCAGCAAGAAGGCGAACAGCTCTTGCGCGCCGGCCTGACCCTCAAACGCCTCAGGCAGCAGATGCATAAAGGCCGTGGCCAGCAGCGCGCCCGCGGCCAAGCTCAGCATGTGTTGGGTATATTTGGCCAGAGCACCAAAGCTGAGTGCCGCTGCCAGCCACACGCTGCCAATACCAGCGGTCAGCGTACCCAGAATAATCGCTATCAAAGTCATAGCTCGTCGCGCATGTATTTATTGGGCTGGAGGCCTAAAGTAGGGTTTAAAACTTGCCCCAAAGGCATGAAGGGCATTAAAAAAGCCGCCGCACGTTGCCGTGGGCGGCTTTTTGTTGTGAGCCTAGATTTTAAGCGACACCATTCGTCTTGAACCAAGCCAGCGCCCGCTTGAAGCCATCTTCCGCTGCTTCCTTTCGGTAGCTGGGGCGGTAGTCGGCGTGAAAAGCGTGCGGCGCATCGGGGTAAATCACAAATTCAGACGCTTTGGCGGCGGCGTTACCTTTACCGCCCGCGTCTGCCAGCGCCGCTTTCATTTGGTCCACCGTCGAGACCGGTATGCCGCTGTCTTGGCCGCCATAAAGCCCAAGCACGGGCGCTTTGATGCCAGCTGCCAGGTCGACCGGGTGTTTAGGCAGCAGTGCAGACGATGCGCCGACCAAGCGGCCATACCAGGCCACGCCCGCCTTGACGTTGCTGCTTTGCTGTGAGTACAGCCAGGTGATGCGCCCACCCCAGCAAAAGCCGGTGATGCCAACTTTTTTCAGGTCACCGCCGTTGGCACCGGCCCATTTGACAGCACCATCCAGGTCAGCCATCACCTGGTCATCAGGCACTTTGGACACCACTTCAGCCATCAGTTTGGCGATTTCGCCGTACTGGGTCGGGTCGCCCTGACGGGCAAACAGCTCGGGGGCAATGGCCAGGTAGCCGGCCTTGGCAAAACGGCGGGCCGTGTCGGCAATGTATTCATGCACACCAAAAATTTCCTGAATCACCAAAATCACGGGCAAATTGGTTTTGCCAGCAGGTGCGGCGTAAAAAGCGGGTACTTTGAAGCCATTGACTTCAAAGGTGGTTTCGCCAGTTTTGAGGCCTTCAGACGAGGTTTTGATCGAGGTTTGGGCCATGATGGGCATAGCGGTGGCGGCGTAGCCCACACCTAAAGCGGCTTTTAAGGCGGTGCGTCGGGTCGCGCCTGCCTCGGTGCTTTGGCCGGGCAGCAGTGCGTCAAATTCAGTTTTCTGGTCTTGGTTCAGCATGAAGATGTCCTGAGGGTTGGTTTAAAAAGTTAGCTTACAAAAAAAGTGGGACTGGGCGATGTAGTCCATTGAGCCCAATAAGTCTTGGCGCACGGCACTTAGACGATCTTGATGCTGAACTCGGACAGGCCATCGACTTAATATTAAATCACGTCGCCCTTGACCACCGGGCTGACATTTTCAGGCATGCCCGAGCCAATGATGTCACCAGGGAACAGTTCAAACGCATCTGAAAGCTTGGATATCTGCTCAGCCACCTTGTAAATCGGGCCCATCAGCGCAGACTGGCCAAAGCTTTTTCAAGGGCAGCGGGGTCAAATTTCCCCGGGTAACGCAGCTCAATCTGGCTTTGCCCAGCCAGAAAAACCAATGTGGAGCGTACTGCGTGCACTACGGATAAATGAGCAAATCTCCTGCAAACCCCCTTAGCGGCTCAGGCTATGCGTGACATGCTCGACAAGAGCTCAAGAAAAGCGAGGCAGTTTTCAAACCCTATCGATGACTGCGTCGCGACACCGTACGCTCATCTTTTTGTAACATGCAAGATCAGCGTGCTTTCAATGCGCTTTTTCCCAGTTGTCGCCGATACCGATTTCGGCCAGCAAAGGCACCTTGAGCTGCGCCACGCCCGCCATCAAACGCGGAATCTCCACCCGCAGCCATGCCACCTCTGCCTCGGGCACTTCAAACACCAGTTCGTCGTGCACCTGCATGATCATTTTGGTTTTGCGGTTTTCGCTGTCCAGCACTTCTTGCACGGTGTTCATGCTCAGTTTGATCAGGTCTGCTGCCGTGCCTTGCATGGGGGCGTTGATGGCGGCACGTTCTGCGCCTTTTTGGCGGGGGCCATTGGGGGAGTTGATCTCTGGCAGGTACAGGCGGCGGCCAAAAACAGTTTCGACATAGCCTTTGCTTTTGGCCGACAGGCGCGTTTCGTCCATGTAATTTTTAACACCGGGATAGCGCTGAAAATAAGTGTCGATGTAGGCTGCTGCGACTTTGGTCTCGATGCCCAGATTGCGCGCCAGGCCAAAGCTGCTCATGCCGTAAATCAGCCCAAAATTGATCACCTTGGCGTAGCGGCGCTGCTCGCTGCTGACTTGATCCACGGCCACGCGAAACACCTCGGCAGCTGTTGCGCGGTGGACGTCTATGCCGTCAGTAAAGGCTTTGAGCAGCGCGGCGTCTTGACTGATGTGCGCCATGATGCGCAGCTCGATTTGTGAGTAGTCAGCACTTGCAATCACGCTGCCGCTAGGTGCGACAAAGGCTTCGCGAACCCGGCGGCCTTCAGCGGTTTTGACCGGGATATTTTGCAGGTTGGGGTCGTTGCTGCTTAGTCGGCCTGTGACGGCCACCGCCTGGGCATAGTGGGTGTGCACGCGGCCAGTTCTGGGCAATGCCAATTGAGCCAGCTTGTCGGTGTAGGTGCCCTTGAGTTTGGACAAGCTGCGGTGCTCCAGCAGCTTGGCCGGCAGGGGGTAGTCTTCAGCCAGCTTCTCAAGCACTTCTTCATCAGTGCTGCGGGCGCCACTGGGCGTTTTTTTGACCACCGGCATGCCCAGTTTGTCAAAGAAAATCTCGCCGAGCTGTTTGGGGCTGCCCAGGTTGAAGGGCTGGCCGGCGATCGCATAGGCCTCGGTCTCCAATTGCACCAGGCGAAGCCCCAGCTCGCCGCTTTGTTTGGCCAGCATGGGGCCGTCAATCAACACGCCATTGCGTTCGATTCGGTAAAGACTTTCGCTGCTTTTGATCTCAAGCTCATAAATAAAACGCAGCTTGTCGTCGGCTTGCAATTGCGGCCACAAAACGTGATGAACGGCCAGCGTCTGGTCGGCGTCTTCGCATGAATATTCAGCTGCCTTGGCAATCTCAACCTGGTTGAAGGTGATCTGGTGTACGCCCTTGCCACACAGCTCTTCAAAGGTGATGCCGCCCCGGCCCAGATGCCTGTCGGCCAGACTGCTCAGGCCATGCGGCTTGTGGACCTCCAGCACATAGCTTTGCAGCAGGGTGTCGTGTGCGTAGCCTTGCACCTCAATGCCGTGGTTGGCAAACACATGGCGATCGTATTTGATGTGCTGGCCAAGCTTGAGTTTGGCCGGGTCTTCAAGCCAGGGCTTGAGCCTGGTCAGCACCTCGTCACGCGGCAATTGCGCAGGCGCACCCGGGTAGTCGTGGGTCAGCGGCACATAGGCTGCTTCACCGGGCTTGACAGAAAAGCTGACGCCCACAATCTCGGCGCGCATCTCGTCGAGTGAGGTGGTTTCGGTGTCGATTGCCACCAGTTCAGCCGCCTGCAACTTGGCCAGCCAGGCGTCAAACGCATCCCAGGTCACAACGGTGTCAAACACGAGTGTGCTGGGCGTCTTGGGGGGCGCGATGGCAGTTTCGGGTTCATCGAAAAGACCGGGCTCTGATGCATCGCTTGGCTTGTCGGTCTTGGCCTTAGAAACAATCGCAGGCGCTGCATTTTCAAGCGACCTGACCAGCCCTTTGAAGCCATATTTCTCATAAAAAGCGGCCAGAGCCTCCTGTTTCTGTGAGCCAATCGCTATTGAATGAAGAGCAGGCAAACCTTTCACGTGGTCGTCCAGATCACAGTCTTTCTTGATCGTGACGAGCGCTTTGGCCTGCGGCAGCCAGTCCAGGGAGGCACGCAGGTTGTCACCGACCACGCCTTTGATAGCAGAGGCATGCGCCACCAGGTTGTCGAGTGAGCCGTATTCGAGCAGCCATTTCACGGCTGTTTTGGGGCCGCATTTAGGCACGCCGGGGACGTTGTCAACGGTGTCGCCCACCAGTGACTGGTAGTCCACCATCAAGCGTGGCGGCACGCCAAATTCAGCCTCCACGCCGGCCAGGTCGCGGCGCTTGTCGTTCATGGTGTCGATCACGGTGATGTGCTGGTCGACGAGTTGGCTCAGGTCTTTGTCGCCACTGGAGATGATCACCTCAATACCTTGGCTTGATGCCATGCAGGCCAGCGTGCCAATCACGTCATCAGCCTCGACACCCGGCACCGTCAACACCGGCCAGCCCAACAGCGCCACCACCTCATGCACCGGCTCGATCTGGCTGCGTAAATCAGGCGGCATGGGCGAACGGGTGGCTTTGTAGGCCGGGTACATGTCATCCCTGAAAGTCGGACCTTTGGCATCAAAAACGCAGGCGGCGTAGTCAGCGCGATGGTCTTTGCGCAGCTTTTGCAGCATGTTGACCATGCCGCGAATCGCCCCGGTGGCAGGGCTGCTGGGGTCAGCCGGGTTGGCGCGAAGGTCGGGCATGGCATGAAAGGCACGGTACAGGTAGCTGGAGCCATCGACCAGCAGCAGGGTTTTTTTCTCAGGTGTCATGACTGGAATTGTCCGGTAAATTAAAGGCGGCTTGTTGGCAAGCCCATCCAGCGCAGGTTTGGCCCGCAAACAGCCTGCCCAAGCCTACAATGGCCGGATGAGACATGCTCCTTCCAACTTGCACCGCGTTGTCACGGCCATGCTGCTTGCCATCTGCGCTGCCGCCAGCGCACAAACCGCTGTACCTGCACCAGATGCGCCCAAGGCGGCCACAAGCGAGCGACCGCAAAAAGCCACCGAGCGCATCCGCACGGAAGACGCCGGCTCGCGCATCGACGAGGTGCGGGTGGGTGGTGAAACGCAAAGCATCAACGTGCAACCCAAAACCGGCACCGATATGCCCGCCTACGAAGTCAGGCCTTCAAACAACACCCAAGGCGGTGCGCCGGGTTCTGCATCGGGTGGGACGACGGGTTCACGCGTCTGGAATGTGCTGAAGTTCTGATTTTTTCAAAGCGAGCTTTCAGGCATGGCCGTTTACACCGAAGTCTCGTTTGACGAGGCAGCGCAACTCTTTGACAAACTCAAGCTGGGCCGCCTGCAGTCTTTGAAGGCCTGCGAGGGCGGCATTGAAAACACCAACTATTTTGCAGACACCGAGGGTGGTCGGTATGTTCTGACGCTGTTTGAGCGCCTGACATTCGATCAACTGCCGTTTTATCTGCACCTGATGAGGCATCTGGCTGGTTGCGGTATTCCGGTACCAGACCCAGCGCTTGACGCCAGTGGTGCGATTTTGCACAAGGTCAAAGGCAAGCCTGCCGCCGTCGTCAACCGACTGCGCGGCAGCAGCCAGTTGCAGCCTGCGCAAGCCCACTGCGCCCAAGTTGGCGGCATGCTGGCACGCATGCATCTGGCAAGCCAGAGTTTTGAGCTGCAGCAACCCAATCTGCGCGCCCTGCCCTGGTGGAACGATACCCTGAGCGCTGTGCTGCCGCATGTCACAGTCGAACAGCGCAGCCTGCTGCTGGGAGAGCTGGCTTATCAAAACCATGTCCAGGCCAGTTCTGCCTTCAACGCCTTGCCGGTGGGCGTCATTCATGCTGACCTGTTTCGTGACAACGTGATGTTTGAAGGCGATGAGCTGACCGGGTTTTTCGACTTTTACTTTGCAGGCTGTGACACATTCTTGTTTGACATCTGCGTCTGCATGAACGACTGGTGCATTGATCTGGCAACAGGCCAGCACGATGCAACCCGCGCCGCAGAGTTTTTATCAGCCTACGAGGCGGTACGCCCTTTGACGGCGCAAGAGCGCAGGCTGTTGCCAGCCATGGCACGCGCTGGCGCGCTCCGCTTTTGGATATCGCGCTTGTGGGACTTTTATTTGCCGCGTGAGGCCTCGCTGCTCAAAGCCCACGACCCGACCCACTTCGAGCGTGTCTTGCGCCAGCGGACCGTGTGTCCACTGGTGCATCCAGCCCATTTGTCCTGACCCATACCCCATCCATCACCATGAAACTCAACATCGTCCCCGCTCGTACTGGCCTGGTCTGGGTGAAACTGGGTTTTAAAACCTTTTTGCAGCAACCGTTGGCCATGTCGGGGCTGTTTTTCATGTTCATAGCGATGCTGTCTGTTGCCTCTTTACTGCCGTTTATTGGCTCGGCATTGGCGCTGGCGCTGTTGCCCGCCGCCACGCTGGGCCTGATGGCCGCCACGCAGGAGGCGACCAAAGGCAAATTTCCTATGCCCTCGATTCTGATCAGTGCTTTTCGTGCGGGACAGCAGCGCCTGAAAGCCATGGTGACGCTGGGAGCCATGTATGCCATCGGTTTTCTGGCCATCATGGTGGTGTCCAGTCTGATAGACGGCGGGCAGTTCGCCAAACTCTACTTGGTGGGCGGCAAGATCACCGAAGAGCTGGTGATGCAAAGCAGTTTTCAGGCAGCCATGTGGGTCACACTGGCGCTGTACCTGCCTTTGTCACTGATGTTCTGGCATGCGCCTGCGCTGGTGCACTGGCACGGTCTGACGCCTGTGAAGAGTGTGTTTTTCAGCTTCATGGCCTGCTACAAAAATTTTGCCGCCTTCACTGTTTACGGACTGGTGTGGTCAGCCGCGTTCATACTTGCCCTGTTGGTGGTGGGCGTGCTGGGCGTTCTGCTGGGCAACCCTGGCTTTGCAGGGCTGGCCATGTTTCCCATCGCTCTGATCTTTTTCGCGATGTTTTTCACCTCGGTCTATTTCACCTTTCGAGACAGCTTTGAGGCCACGCCAGCAGACGCGCCCTGACACGGTGCACATTGCAGAGCTGCAGTAGAAAAGAATTCACCTGGTAGCAAAAGTGAGCTGTGCTGCTAAAGGCTAAACGACGGTGAGCTTGGCCACAGACAATGCCAGCCACTTGACCCCATGCCGGGTGAAATTGATTTGTGCACGCGCATCACTACCACTGCCCTCTAGCATCAACACCTTGCCTTCGCCAAACTTGGGGTGAAACACGTTGATGCCGGTCTTGATGCCGTGAGCAGGTGCCTCGCGCTGCGGCGGCACCGCAGGATTGACAAAGCGCTCTGGATTTCCGTAAGCCCCCCCTTTTTGGGAAGAAAAAACACTGCTGGCCCAATCTTTACGTCCGCCAGCCGCTCCTGAATCCGTAGCATCTGCCCAGGGGTTTCGGCCACTGCTCAGGCCCGATGAAAATCCCTGGTTCTTGGGCGTGATCCACTTTAATGCGGCTTCTGGCAGTTCGTCAAAAAACCGGCTCTTCAAGTTGTAGCGCGTCTGGCCGTGCAGCATGCGGGTTTGCGAATGGCTCAGGTACAGGCGCTTGCGCGCACGCGTGATGGCCACATACATCAGGCGGCGTTCTTCTTCAATGCCGCCCGTCTCGGTCAAAGAATTTTCATGCGGAAAGATGCCGTCTTCCAGCCCGGTGATGAACACACAGTCAAACTCCAGGCCTTTGGAGGAATGCACCGTCATCAGTTGCACCGCGTCTTGCCCGGCCTTGGCCTGGTTGTCGCCTGACTCCAGCGCGGCGTGGGTCAAAAACGCAACCAGGGGGCTGAGGGTTTCGCCGGTTTCAAAGTCTGGGGCCAAAAACTCGGGCGACGGATTGTCAAGCGCGTCAACCGTCAGGCCCTGGCTGGCTGGGCTTTGCGTCAGCGCCAAATTGGTTGAAGAGCCGAGTTCGTCCACCGGCAGCGCCACCGCATCACGCCCAAAGCCCTCCTGCCCCACAAATGATTCAGCCGCATTGACCAGTTCAGCCAAGTTCTCCAGCCTGTCCTGCCCTTCACGGTCAAGCTTGTAATGCTCCTCCAGCCCGCTGTGCTGCAGCACCAGTTCAATGATGTCGCGCAGGGTGCTGCCGACGGTCTGCTCGCGCATCACGTCAATCTTGGCGACAAACGCGCCAATGTTGGTCCCGGCCTTGCCACCCACCGCGCTCACCGCATCATGCAGCGAACAACCCGACGTTTTGGCAATGTCCTGCAACTGCTCGATGCTGCGCGCGCCAATGCCGCGCGGTGGAAAGTTGACAACCCGCATGAAGCTGGTGTCGTCATTAGGGTTCTCCAGCAGGCGCAAATAGGCCAGCGCATGCTTGATCTCGGCGCGTTCAAAAAACCGCAGGCCGCCATACACCCGGTACGGCAAGCCGGCATTGAACAGTGCGGTTTCCATCACCCGGCTTTGGGCATTGCTGCGGTAGAGCAGCGCGATTTCCTTGCGCTCGGTGCCGTCACGCACGAGCTGCTTGACCTCATCGACAAACCACTGCGCCTCGGCAAAGTCGCTCGGTGATTCATGCACCCGCACTGGCTCGCCCGGCCCGGCCTCGGTGCGCAGGTTTTTACCCAGGCGTTTGGTGTTGTGGCTGATGAGTTCGTTGGCTGAATCCAGAATGTTGCCAAAGCTGCGGTAGTTGCGCTCCAGCTTGATCTGATGCGTGACTGCAAACTCACGCACAAAGTCGGCCATGTTGCCGACCCGTGCCCCCCTGAAGGCATAGATGCTTTGGTCGTCATCCCCCACAGCGATCACCGAACCACCGGCCAGCGCCGGGGCGTCTGCCTCTGCGCCCTGCCCGGCCAGCATTTTGATCCACGCGTATTGCAGCTTGTTGGTGTCCTGAAACTCATCAATCAGGATGTGCCGAAAGCGGCGCTGGTAGTGCTCGCGTATGGGCGCGTTGTCTCGCAGCAGCTCATAGCTGCGCAGCATCAGCTCGCCAAAGTCGACCACGCCTTCGCGCTGGCATTGCTCTTCGTACAAGGCATAAATCTCAATCTTCTTGCGCATCTCCTCGTCGCGTGCGGCAACGTCTTTGGGCCGCTGGCCGTCTTCTTTGCAGCCGGCAATGAAGTACATCAGTTGCTTGGGAGGAAAGCGTTCGTCGTCAATGTTGAACTGCTTGCACAGCCGCTTGATGCTGGACAACTGGTCTTGCGTATCCAAAATCTGAAACGTCGACGGCAAATTGGCCAGCTTGTAATGCGCCCGCAAAAAGCGGTTGCACAAACCATGAAAAGTACCAATCCACATGCCACGCACATTGACGGGCAGCATGCTGGTCAGGCGCAGCATCATTTCTTTGGCGGCCTTGTTGGTAAACGTGACCGCCAAAATGCCGCCGGGGGATACCTGCCCGGTTTGCAGCAGCCAAGCGATGCGGGTGGTCAGCACCCGGGTCTTGCCAGAACCCGCCCCGGCCAGAATCAGCGCATGGGTGGCTGGCAGCGTGACGGCGGCCAGTTGCTCGGGGTTGAGGTTATTGAGAAGGGGCGAAGTGGGCGTGGCATCAAAAAGCATACGGCATTGTAGGGAGGGCAAATCAACAAGCCGAACCTGACGGATTGAAAACACGCCTAAAATCAGACACCGGGCCCAAGTGACAAGCGCCCGGTTTTTTATTGTCTGAGACAGACCTCCATAAAACACCGGGCATCTCCCAAGCGCCTTCTCTTTAACCGTTGAAGTAACAGTTTTAAAGGCTTGCGAGTTATGGAAATTTTTGACTACGACAATATCCTGCTGCTGCCGCGCAAATGCCGCGTCGACAGCCGATCTGAATGCGATGCCGGGGTAGAACTCGGTGGGCGTACCTTTCGCATCCCGGTGGTGCCGGCCAATATGAAGACCGTCATCAATCAGGACATCTGCGTTTGGATGGCGAAAAACGGCTATTTTTATGTGATGCACCGGTTTGACCTGGACAACCTGGCGTTTGTCAAAGTCATGAAGGCGCAAGGCGTGTATGCGTCGATCTCACTCGGTGTGAAAAAGCCTGACTACGATGCAGTGGACCAAATGGTGGCCCAGGCTTTGGTGCCTGAATACATCACCATCGACATCGCCCACGGCCATGCCGACAGCGTACAAAAAATGATTGGCTACATCAAGCAAAAGCTGCCTGCGTCGTTCGTGATTGCAGGTAACGTGGCCACGCCCGAGGCGGTGATTGACCTGGAGAACTGGGGCGCTGACGCCACCAAGGTGGGCATTGGCCCCGGCAAGGTGTGCATTACCAAAATGAAGACCGGTTTTGGCACCGGCGGCTGGCAGTTGTCTGCGCTCAAGTGGTGCGCACGCGTGGCCACCAAGCCGATCATTGCCGACGGCGGCATACGTGAGCATGGCGACATCGCCAAGTCGATTCGCTTTGGTGCGTCGATGGTGATGATTGGCTCGATGCTGGCGGGCTTGGAAGAAAGCCCAGGCAAAACGGTTGAAGTCGACGGTAAGCTGTTCAAAGAGTATTACGGCAGCGCCTCAGACTTCAACAAGGGCGAGTACAAGCACGTTGAAGGCAAGCGCATTCTGGAGCCCGTCAAAGGCACGCTGGCAGACACGCTACGCGAGATGGAAGAAGACATCCAAAGCGCCATCAGCTATGCGGGCGGCAAAAAGCTGATGGACATCCGCAAGGTGAACTATGTGACGCTGGGCGGGGACAATGCGGGTGAGCATTTGCTGATGTAGCTAGGTTTAAGCAATAAGCTGCTGCGCCAACCGATGCAGCCGATGCGCCGGGTCAATCAATGCATCCAGCACGCTGAAGTGATGCACCCCAGGCAACGCTTCGCATACAGGCACGGTTTTTTTGCCCCAGGCTTTTTGAATCAACTGGTTGTGGCGCAAAAACTCGGTGCTTTCATTGCCACCCGCGACGCTGTAAAGCACACCTTTGCGAGGTGCGGGTAACAAGGCCGGGCTGGCTTTGCGCACCTGCGCTGGTGTCAGTTTGAGGGCGTCTTTCACATTCGGTGCGTGGCGCAAAGGCTCCAGGTCGTACAAGCCTGAGATGGAGAGTGCGTTTTTTACCAGGTCAGCAGGCAAATCAGCGGCGTAGGCCTTCCACACACACGCCAACATCATGGCCGCCAGGTGCCCGCCCGCCGAGTGGCCCACCACAGTGATGCGCTTGGGGTTGCCACCATGCTTGGCAATGTTGCGGTACACCCAGGCGAGCGATCGCACCATTTGCATGGTGATCTCGGGAATCGTCACCGCCGGGCACAAGTCGTAATTCACCACCACCACGCATGCGCCTTGCGCTGTGAAGGCGGGGGCGACAAAGGAGTGGTCAGCTTTGTCAAGCGAGCGCCAGTAGCCGCCATGGATAAACACCATCACAGGCGCGTCTTTGGCTGCGCCGTGGAACACATCCAGCTTTTCTCCCGGCGCCTGGCCATAAGCCACATCCAGCGTGCATGGCTGGCTGCTTCTGGCGGCGGTTGAGGCTTGCACCCAGTTGTCAAAGTAGGTGGCGTAGTCGGCCACCAGCTTGCGGTTGTTGTACATGCTGTCCAGCCATGCGGGGTCTTTAAGGTTCATGTCTTTGTCCTGAGAATGATTGAGGCAGCGCTATCTTTGCACATCTGAAAAATGAGCAGGATGAGGAGGCGCAGGATGACCGCGGGTTAACCCGCAAGGCAGAACCATCTAACTGACGTATTCTGTATACAGAGTTAAAGACATGGCCACCAAGCTGATCAAAATCGAATCCACGCCTGACATGGTTGAACAAGTCTACGCAAGCCTGCTGGACGCCATCAGCGACGGCACACTGCAGCCGGGTGCGCGCATCATGCAGGAAGACATTGCCGAGCAACTGGCGGTGTCGCGCCAGCCGGTTTTGCAGGCACTGCGCATGTTACGCAAAGACGGTTTTGTGCTGGATGCGCCCGGCCGTGGTGTGCTGGTGGCGCCTTTGGACGTCACAATACTGGTGCAGATTTACCAGGTGCGCAGTACGCTGGACGCGCTGGCCGCTAGGCTGGCAGCCCAGTCGCGTTACGTGATGGATGCGCGGCTCATCACGCAGGGCCGCATGGCAGCGCGCGGCACAGACATCAAGGCCATGATGACGGCTGATGCGGCCTTTCATAACGCCATTTATGTTGCATCGGGCAACCCGCTGATTGCACAAACCGCAAAAACGCACTGGCACCATATTCGCCGCGCCATGGGGGCAGTGCTGCAGTTGTCCACCATGCGTGAATCGATCTGGGACGAGCATGAAGCGATTGCCAAAGCCATTGCACGAGGCGATGCCGCCAAAGCCGAAACCCTGATACGCCAGCACGGTGAAGACGCAGGCCAAAACCTGTCTCATTTACTGGCACATTTGCTCAACCAAACCCTTTTTAAAACGACCTAGGACACACATCATGAAATTAACCCCTGACCAACTGGCCCAATTTGATCGCGACGGCTATCTGTTTTTTCCAGGCCTGTTCACGCCAGAAGAAACACAAAACCTGAATCACGCTGTGCCTGAACTTTATTCACGCCGTGAGGACTACAACGTGCGTGAAAAAGGCAAAGACGCGGTGCGCACCAACTTCGCGGCACACATGTACAGCGAGCCGTTTGCCAAGCTGGCCAGGCACCCACGCATGATCGAGCCTGTCGAAAGCCTGCTGGGCGAGCAGCTTTACATGCACCAGTTCAAGATCAACGGCAAGATGGCCTTTGAAGGCGATGTGTGGCAGTGGCATCAGGACTACGGCACCTGGCTGAACGACGACCACATGCCCACCGAGCGTGCGATGAATGTGGCCATTTTTCTGGATGATGTGACCGAGCACAACGGCCCGTTGATGTTCATCCCTGGCAGCCACAAAAAAGGGGTGGTCGAGGCCAAACATGACTTGACGACGACCAGCTACCCGCTATGGACGGTCGATAACAACCTGATTCGCCAACTGGTGCAGCGCGCTGGCGGGAAAGAAGGCGGCATCGTCAGCCCCAAAGGCCCGGCGGGTTCGATGATTCTGTTTCATTCCTGCCTGGTGCATGCGTCAGGCAGCAACCTGTCGCCGTTTGATCGGGTCAGTGTGTACCTGAGCCTGTGCGCGGTGAGCAACCACATTCGCCGCCACAAACGTCCCGAGTACATCGCGCACCGCGATTTCACGCCCATCAGTTGCCTGCCCGACGATTGCTTGGTGAAAGACTATCCGGTTGACCTGCCCTGGAAGGATGGCGTGCCTGCAAGTGCGTTGCAAACATCGCTAGATCAACTCAAACTCGCCGCTTGACTGAAAAATTGTTTTATGAATCTCTACACAAAACTCCAGCAGCGCGCGGCCGACCAAAAACCCATCCGCATCGGCCTGATAGGTGCAGGCAAATTCGGCAGCATGTACTTGGCGCAAATCCCTAAGACGCCGGGCGTGCATCTGGTGGCGATTGCCGACCTGTCACCCGACGCAGCCCGTACCAACCTTGCCCGTGTGGGGTGGAACCCCCTTTTGACCCAGGCGGAATCGGCGCAAGCAGCGATCAAAGCAGGCACAACATGGATCACCGATGACTGGCGCGCTGTGGTCACGCATCCGCAAATCGACATCGTCGTGGAATGCACCGGCAACCCGGTGGCGGCGGTTGAGCATTGCCTGGCGGCTTTTGCGCATGGCAAGCATGTGGTGAACGTGACGGTAGAGGCTGATGCATTTTGCGGGCCCTTGCTGGCGCGAAAAGCGGCTGACGCGGGTGTGGTTTATTCA
Organism: Polaromonas sp. YR568; assembly: GCA_945860515.1. Taxonomy (GTDB): domain Bacteria; phylum Pseudomonadota; class Gammaproteobacteria; order Burkholderiales; family Burkholderiaceae_C; genus Polaromonas. The sequence goes on along the minus strand of CAMARI010000010.1, from coordinate 14,321 downwards.
CTGGCGTTTGGCGATCAGCCTGCGCTAATTTGCGATTTGGTGGACTGGGCCCGTACCTGCGGCTTCCCGGTTGTGGCGGCCGGTCGTGGCCACAAATGGTTGCCCCATTTTTCTGAGAGCACACCCGACACGGTGTGGGCCAACTACGGCTTGACGCCAGAGCAAGCGGCGCGCGGCGGACTGAACCCCAAAATGTTCAACAGCTTTCTGGATGGCTCCAAACCGTCGATTGAATCAACCGCGGTGGCCAACGCCACCGGTTTGACAGTGCCCAGCAACGGCCTGCTGTACCCACCGGCCAGCGTGGAAGACATTCCGTTTGTGACGCGCCCAATAAGCGAGGGCGGCGTGCTGGAGCGCAAGGGCATGGTCGAGGTGATCTCGTCGCTAGAGGCCAATGGTCGCAAAATTCCGTATGACATCCGCATGGGCGTGTGGGTCACGGTCGAGGCTGAAACCGACTACATCAAAAACTGCTTTGAAGAGTACAACGCCCACACCGATCCCAGCGGGAGGTACTTCACACTGTACAAACGCTGGCATTTGATCGGGCTTGAAGTTGGCGTGTCGGTGGCCAGCGTGGCACTGCGCGGCGAGCCAACTGGCGTGGCCACCTGCTGGAATGCGGACGTGGTGGCCACCGCCAAGCGCGACCTGAAACCGGGTGACATGCTGGACGGTGAAGGTGGCTACACCGTATGGGGCAAGTTGCTGCCCGCTGACACTTCCATGCGCATGGGCGGGTTGCCCTTGGGCCTGGCGCACAACGTGAAGGTGATTCGTGCCGTTAAAAAAGGCCAAAGCCTGAGCTGGGCCGATGTCGCCATGGACACATCCACCGATGCCTATCAAGTCCGGCGCGAGATGGAGGGGATGTTTGCAACGCCCTTGCAGAAAGCCGCATGAAGATCACCGTACTCGGTTTAGGAAACATGGGTTTGCCCATGAGCCAGCGGCTGTGTGCCTCAGGGCACAGCATCAGCGTATGGAACCGCACGCCGGGTAAGGCAGACAGCCTGGCAGCACTAGGCGCGACAGTGCACCTGCAAGCAAGCCTGGCCGTCAAAAGCGCAGACATTGTGGTCAGCATGCTGGAAAGTGGCCCGGTGGTTGAAGACGTGCTGTTTAACCAGGGCGTGGCCGAAGCGATGAAGCCAGGTGCGCTGCTGATTGACATGGCCTCGATCAAACCACGCGAAGCACGCGACCACGCGGCCCGGTTGGGTGCGCTCGGCATTGCGCATCTTGACGCCCCGGTGTCGGGCGGCGTGGCGGGCGCTGAAGACGGCAAACTGGTCATCATGGTGGGCGGCAAGGCGGCTGATTTTGAACGGGCACAGCCGGTGTTCGCGCACTTTGGCCGTGCCACGCATGTGGGCCCGCATGGCAGTGGCCAGCTTGCCAAACTGGCCAACCAGATGATTGTGGGCATCACCATCGGCGCCGTGGCCGAGGCGCTGCTGTTTACCCAACGCGGCGGTGCCGACATGGCCAAAGTCAAAGAGGCGATTACGGGCGGCTTTGCCGACAGCCGTATTTTGCAGGTGCACGGCCAGCGCATGGTCGAGCGCGACTTTGCACCACGCGCACGCATGAGCATCCAGCTCAAGGACATGCGCAATGCACTGGCCACCGCGCAGGAAATCGGTTTTACGGCACCGGTGACGGCTCTGTTTGAAAAGCTTTACGCCGACGGCATTGAACACGGGCTGAGCGACCTGGATCACGCCGGTCTTTTTGTAGAGCTGGCCAACCGCAATGGTATGAAATAGAAGGACGCAAAGATGGACGACTTGCTGATCAAAGGCGCGTTGGTGTATGACGGTACAGGTGTAGATCCCGCTATTAAAGACGTAGCAGTTAGTGCCTATAGAATAAGGGCTATCGGCCTAAATTTACCTGCAAATGCGAGCCACATCATTGATGGCACAGGCTTGGCACTGATGCCTGGCATCATCGACAGCCACACCCATTTTGATGCGCAAATCACCTGGGACGCAACACTCAAACCCTCCCCCGCACTGGGCGTCACAACCGCCGTGATTGGCAACTGCGGCTTTACCATCGCCCCCTGCAAGCCGGCTGACCGCGACATGACGATGCGCAACCTGACGCAGGTCGAAGGCATGTCGCTTGAGGTCCTTAAAAGCGGCATCGACTGGGGCTTTGAAACCTTTGACGAATATCTGGCGATGCTGCGCAGCAAAGGCTGTGTGGTCAATACCGCCGCCTACATTGGCCATTCGTCGGTACGCACCTGGGTGATGGGTGCAGACGCCTCAAGGCGTGAAGCAACACCGCATGAAATTGAACAGATGCAAACCATCGTCAGGGACGCGATGGCTACAGGCGCTGTCGGTTTTGCCAGCAGCACCAGCCCAGCGCACAACGGAGAAGGCGGCTTGCCCATGCCATCCCGTCTGGCCAGTGATGCGGAGATGATGGCGCTGATCACAGCCATGGGTGAACGCGGTACCGGCGTGTACATGGTGACCAAAGGCGGGCAAATGCCTGTGCCTTTTTTAGAAAGTATGGCCAAGCAATCAGGCCGGCCCGTGATGATTGCCGCGCTGCTGCACAACAGCACCAACCCGCAAGCCGTCTTCAAAGACCTGGAGCAAATCGCCAGCGCAAACACGCGCGGGCATCGCCTGATTGGTCAGGTGTCTTGCTGCCCCTTGACGATGGACTTCACTTTGGCATCACCCTACCCTGTGGAAGGCTTGCAAAGCTGGAAGCCGGCACTGGGCCTGCAAGGCGAGGCTCTGAAGACTGTCCTGAAAGACGGGGCGTTCAGGCAATCGGTACGCGATGAGATAGCAGCGCCGACGACCTTTCGCCTTTTTAACGGCGAATGGGACAAGGTGCATGTGGTGGAAACATCGTTACCTGCTCATGCGTTGCTCGAGCAGCGCGCCGTGGCCGAGATTGCGAAAGAACAGTCACGCGACCCGCTGGATGTGATGCTGGATTTAGCCTTGGCTGAAGACCTGCAAACCGTGTTTACCGCCCAGTTGCTGAACAGCGATACACAGGCCGTGGGGCAGATGCTCAAGCACCCGCACAGCCTTGTGTCGCTCAGTGATGCCGGTGCGCACCTGACTTTTTTCAATGACGCTGGTTTTGGTCTGCACTTGCTGGGTCACTGGGTGCGTGATTTAAAAGCCATGAGCCTGCAAGAAGCCACTCGCCGCCTGACATCGCAACCCGCCAGCATCTTCGGCATGACCGACCGAGGCATGATCAAAGAAGGCATGGCGGCTGACCTGCTGCTGTTTGACCCAGCAACCGTAGGCCGCGGCCCGAAGCGCCGCGTGTTTGACCTGCCTGGCGGCGCAGCCCGGCTAACAACCGATGCGCTGGGCGTGCACGGTGTGTGGGTGAACGGCCAGCAGGTGGCTGACAGCCAAGGTATGTTGGCAAAACCACCACTGGCTGGCAAGTTGTTGACGGAGTTTGCGTCGACATAGTTGCTGGCGAAAAGAAAAAAGCCGCGACAAACCATCAGGTCTGTCGCGGCTTTTTTGCGGCACAGCCGCAAAGCTCATGTCGCTTGATCAGTCACGCGCCTTTGAAAACTTGGCAGCTTTCTTGGCGGCATCACGGGGTACAAACACCTTGCCGGCTGGCTTGGCGAATGCCGGCTTGGCGAACGCGGGCTTGGGCGCGAAGCCCTCGCCGCGTGAAGCGAAGCCATCGCCGCGTGGTGCGAATGAATCGTTGCGTGGTGCAAACGAACGCTCTTGGCGAGGCGCAAAGTTGCGGTCTTCGCGCGGTGCAAAACTGCGTTGCTCTTGCGGCGCAAAATTGCCACCATTGTCATCACGGCGTGGGCCACGATCATTGAAGCCGCTGCGGTCTGCGTAGCCGCCTTGCGGCGCTGGGCGCCCCTGGAAGTTACCGCCGCGATCACCGCCAAAATTGCGGTCACCACCGCCGGCATTAAAACCCCCGCCTGCAGGCTTGCGGCCAGCATAGCCGCCCCCACCAGAATTAGCGCCAAAGTTGCCGCGTGGGCCGCCCCGGTCATCACGGCCACCAAAGTTACCGCGTGGGCGATCAGACGTGGGCGCAAAGCGCTGCTGTGGCTCCAGGCCAGCAATCACGCTGGCTTTGAGGTTTTGCTGCGAGTAGTGCTCAATGTCCTGAATCTTGCGGCGGTCACGAAACTCTGCAATCGTGATGGCATTGCCTTCACGGCCAGCACGGCCCGTGCGGCCAATGCGGTGCACATAATCCTCAGCCTTCATTGGCAAGCCGTAGTTGATCACGTGGGTAATCGTGGGCACGTCCAGGCCGCGAGCAGCAACGTCGGTTGCCACCAGCACCTGCACGCGGCCATCGCGGAAAGCCATCAAGCGGCGGTTGCGCAGGCCCTGGCCGAGCGCACCGTGCAAAGCCACCGCACTAAAGCCGTCTTGCACCAAATCATTGGCCAAGCCATCGCATTCAACTTGAGTGCAGGCAAACACAATCGCCTGGTTGATTGTGGTGTCGCGCAGCAGGTGGTCGAGCAGCTTGCGCTTGTGCGTCATGTTGTCAGCCCAGTGCAGTGCCTGGGTGATAGACGCATGTTTTTCATGTGGCGAGTCGATCTCAACGCGCTGTGGCTGGCGCATCACGCGCGTGGCCAGTTGCATGATGCGCGGCGCAAAGGTGGCGCTGAACATCATGGTCTGCTTACGCTCGATCGTCAGCTGGTTGACTTCGGTCAGGTCATCGGCAAAGCCAAGGTCAAGCATGCGGTCAGCTTCGTCCACCACCAGGAACTGAACCTGGTCGAGTTTGATTTGCATGCTGCGCTGCAAATCAAGCAAACGGCCTGGCGTGGCAACCACCAGGTTGGCGTTTTGCAGCTTGGCAATTTGCAACTGGTAAGGAATGCCGCCGACCACGTTGGCAATGCGCAAGCCACGGCAATGGCGCACCAGGTCAATCGCGTCAGCACAAACTTGCTGGGCCAGCTCACGTGTGGGGCACAAAATAAGCGCGCCAGGCGTGGCGGCTTTGAAGTTGCGCATGTTGGTTGGATCTTTGCGCTTTGGCTTTTTGGCTGGTGCCTCGCCGCGGGCAATCGCCTCGGCAGACAGGCGTTCAAACTCGGCACGCTCATCACGTTCGGCTTGCTCTTGCTGTTTCAAAAGCGTGTGCAGCACAGGCAACAAAAACGCAGCGGTCTTGCCGCTACCGGTCTGGCTGGACACCAGCAGGTCGGTGAACTTGGCTTTCTTGTCTGCGTTCTCATCATCTAGCGCCTGCATGGCCTTGGGGATAGTTGCCATTTGCACCGCCGTGGGCTGGGTAAAACCCATGTCTGCGACAGCTTGCAGCAGCTCCTTGGCCAGGCCCAGTTTTACGAACCCGTTGGGCTCCGGAGCGATGGCGTCCAGAGATGTTTCCAGCACGTCAGGCGCATCAGTGAAGTCAGGAGCGTTTGTAAAGTCAGATGCGCCAATATTTTCAGCGTCAAAGTTTGTTTCGGCAAAAGAATCACCGCGATTCTCAAAAGAGTCAGTCATGTTTTTTCTCACTAATCATCCACGCCGCTGCCATAAATAAAAGCATGACGCAGAAGAACTTGCACGCCCCGCTGTTGCGGGCCGCTTCGTTCATGGTTAATAAAACATCAACCATCAAACGAATATGCGAGTCAGGTCAAAGAATTTGCCTGAGACGGTGACCCTATCAAAAAGAGTCCACAAGTGTGAGGTAGATGTACAAATGGTTCGCACCCGTGTGCTGAGCCAAGCCCTCGACTGTAGCACAGTTTAAGGGTTTGTACTGGGGGTTTGCTTTTTTGAAACGATGAGCGGCTAGATTGATCCCTGGATCACTTCAAAAAGTGAGTCCGGTAATGCTCTAGCTCATCAATTGACTCATGCACATCCTCCAGTGCCGTGTGTTTCTGTTGCTTTTTAAACGCGTTGTACACCTCGGGACGCCAGCGTTTGGCAAGTTCCTTGAAGGTGCTGACGTCGATGTTGCGGTAATGCAGGTAGGCCTCCAGCTTGGGCATGTACTTGACCAGAAAGCGCCGGTCCTGGCTGATGGTGTTGCCGCACAGGGGCGAAACGCCTTTGGGCACGTACTGTGCAATGAAAGCGAGGATTTGGGCTTCGGCATCCGCGTCTGTGATGGTGCTGGCCTTGACCTTGTCGATCAAGCCACTTCTGCCGTGCGTGCCTTTGTTCCACTTGTCCATCAGGTCAAGTACCTCATCCGGCTGGTGGATGGCCAGAACAGGGCCTTCAATACGCGGGGTGAGCTGGGGGCCAGTGACAATGATGGCGATCTCGATCAAACGCTCTTTTTCGGGGTCCAGGCCGGTCATTTCGCAGTCCAGCCAGACGAGGTTTTGATCGGACTTCTTGAGTTGTGTTTCAGTGTCTGTCATCACACTATTCTCGCTGATGGCCTAAACTCCCTTGATGCTCAATTATTCTTTCGTTTTCACGCTCGTATTTGCTGCCGCGCTTGTCGTGGGCTTGCTGGTGAGGTTTTATTTGGCGACACGGCAAATTCGCCATGTGGCGCAAAACCGCAGCGCAGTACCTGCTGCCTTTGCCGCCACCATCTCGCTGGCATCGCATCAAAAGGCCGCTAGCTACACCATCACCAAGGCGCGTTTTGGTTTGTTAGAAATGGCCTTTGGTGCGGCCTTGCTGCTGGGCTGGACACTTCTGGGCGGCATTGATGCACTGAATCAGGCCATCAACTCGACCTCTTTGGCCAGCTACGGCAGCCTGGTCCCGCAGTTGGCGCTACTGGCCGGGTTCGCGCTGATCAGCGGCCTGCTGGACTTGCCTTTCACGCTGTACAGCACTTTCAAGATTGAAGAGCGCTTTGGATTTAACAAAATGACATTTGCTTTGTGGCTGACAGACGCGGTCAAGGGCGTCGTGTTGGGCGCAGTGATCGGCTTGCCCATTGTCGCGTTGATCCTGTGGTTGATGAGCAGTGCGGGCAGCCTGTGGTGGCTGTGGGCATGGTGTGCCTGGATGGGCTTTAACCTGCTGGTACTGGTGCTATACCCTACCGTGATTGCGCCGCTGTTTAACAAGTTCAAACCCCTTGAGGACGAAACCTTAAAAGCGCGCGTGACGACTCTGATGCAGCGCTGCGGCTTTGCCGCCAAGGGCTTGTTTGTGATGGACGGCAGCAAGCGGTCAGCCCACGCGAATGCTTACTTTACCGGCTTTGGTGCGGCCAAGCGCGTGGTGTTTTACGACACGCTGCTCAAGCAGCTCAGCCCTGCTGAAGTCGATGCCGTGCTAGCCCACGAATTAGGTCACTTCAAACACAAGCACATCATCAAACGCATCATCGGCATGTTTGCAATGAGTCTGGTGGGCTTTGCGCTGCTGGGCTGGTTGTCATCGCAAGTCTGGTTCTATACCGGGCTGGGCATCAGACCCAATTTGAACGGTGGCAATGATGCGCTGGCGCTGCTGCTGTTCATGCTGGTCGTGCCGCTGTTCAGTTTTTTTATATCGCCGATCTTTGCGCAATTTTCACGCAAGCATGAGTTTGAAGCCGATGCCTATGCGGTGGCGCAAACCGATGGCAAGGATTTACAAAGCGCCCTGCTCAAGCTTTACCAGGACAACGCCAGCACGCTGACACCCGACCCGGTGTTCGTAAAATTTTATTACTCGCACCCGCCTGCGTCTGAACGCCTGTCGCGGATGAACCCAGCCGGAGGCACAGCATGAGCAACCCGATTCACAACAATCGCAAAGCCCTGAGCGCCACTGAAATCGTGACGCAATTGAGTAAGCTCAATGGCGAGCAGGCACTGGGCTGGCGGCTGATAGACGGTGCGCTAGAGAAAACCTACGCGTTTAAAAATTACCACGAAACGATTGGGTTTGTGAATGCCCTGGCCTTTGTTGCCAATGCAGAAAACCACCATCCGGACCTGACAGTGAGCTTCAGCAAATGCACGGTGCGCTTCAACACCCACGATGTGAAGGGCATTTCAGTCAGCGACTTTTTTTGCGCATCAAAAGCTGACGCGCTGCTCACTTGAGTAAATTTCAACACCCCGCAAATACCTCTTCAGCAGGCGCGCAGCAAGGTCTGGTCGTAGCAGGTTTTGGCCGGCATGTACTGGTTGAAACTGCTGACGGCCAACGCATCATTTGCCACCCGCGCGGTAAAAAAGGCCAGGCGCTGGTCGGAGACAGGGTGCGCTGGCTGCCAAGCGAAGATGAGGGGACGATTGAAAAAATTGACGAGCGTAGCAACGTTTTTTATCGCCAGGACGAGCTGCGAACCAAGTCTTTTGCGGCCAATTTGGATCAGATATTGATATTGATTGCAGCGGACCCTGAGTTTTCAGAAAGTCAACTGACGCGTGCGCTGATTGCCGCTGAAGCCGCTGGCATCACGCCCATCGTTGCGCTAAATAAAAGTGATTTGGCTGAATCGTTTGGCAGAGCCTGGACCAAGCTCTCACCTTATCGGGCGATGGGCTACCAAATGCTGCCACTGGCTATCAAGCCCGAGCGGGACAGGGCTGTAGACACCGTGCAAACCGATCGGTTGATGGCTTTGCTGGGAGGCAAAAAAACCTTGGTGCTGGGGCCATCAGGCTCGGGCAAAAGCAGTTTGACCAACCTGCTCGTACCGACAGCCAAGGTGCTGACGGCAGAGATCTCGCGGGCCCTTAATTCTGGCAAGCACACCACAACCAGCACAACCTTGTATTGGATCGACGCCGCGCGCAGTGCAGCACTCATTGACTCGCCAGGCTTTCAGGAATTTGGCCTGCACCATATTGAGCCTATGCAACTGGCGCAATTGATGCCGGACTTCAAAGCGCACGCGCAAAACTGCAAGTTCTACAACTGCACGCACTTGCATGAACCTGGTTGTGGCGTGATTTCAGAGCTTAAGTCGGGCGCAGGCCCCATAAATATAGGTTCAAACCGCTATCGTTTATATAGCGAATTATTTGCAGAACTGTCGCAAACGCGCTACTAAAGTCCTGCGTTAGCCCAGCAGTTTGGCCAGCGTCAGCAACGCCAGCAGCACCATCCACAACACAACGGAGCGCCACACCAGCCCCACGATGCTGCGCAGATGGGCGACTTCAGGTTCACGGCCTGGCGTGGCTTGGGTAGCCGCATCAAGCGTGCTGACGTTGGCAGCCAAAAAACCAGCAGAGGCACCGGGATCAAGCCTGGATTGCAGTGCTGCCCCACCCAAACGCACATTGACCGCACCAGAAGTTGCCGCCAGAATAATTCCGTCGTTGTGATTTTCGAGCGTGAGTTCTTTCTGTTCGTCCGGTTCATTGACCGGTTGCCCGCTCGAAAACCGCTGCGCATAGTTGCGCCAGGCGTCAATCGCATCTTCAAAACTGCCAACCACTGCAAACCCGAGTGATGTCACACGGGCGGGCACATAGTCAATCACACCCCAGGCGCTGCTGGCAGCCAACTGCAAAGCTGGACTCGCGCCCTCACCTGCTTGCATCGACTTGCTTTTGTAGCGCCAATAGCGGGTCACAAATTCGCTCATTCGGTACAACACCGCGCCTGCAGGCCCCAAGCCCAGCGCAGCCAACACAGAAAACCAGCCCAGCACGCCAAACACATGGCGGTGCGCAGCCAGCACTGAATATTCAATCACATGACGAACAATTTCACTGCGCGGCAGTTCACTGGCGTCGACCTGCCGCCACTCGGCCAGCAGCTCGCGGGCAGATTCCTCATCGCCATCATCGAGTGCGTCGCGGATGTCGGTAAAGTAATGACTGAACTGGCGAAAGCCCAGCGTGACATACAAAATTCCCACGCTCCACGCGAATGCCAGCAGCGGCGTCACGTACCAAAGCGCCCAGTGAATCAGCACTGTCACCAGGCTGGGCAGCATGACCACTACCGTCCAGGCGATCCAGCCGTGCTGCGGTTTGCCAGCGTCCAGATTACGGCTGGTCCAGCGTGCCCATGATCTGCAAGTGGCATGAATCCAGTTGCCCCGCGCCAGTGGTCGGGCTTGTTCAATCAGCAGAGCGAATAAAACCGAAAAAAAACTCATACCAAATAATAACTGTCAAGCTGATAAAAATCGATACAAATTGCGCAGCATCCCTGCCGTAGCTCCCCAAATAAAACGCTCTTTTAACTGGCCGTCTTCCTGCCTGACGGCAGCATCAAGATACGGCATTGACAGCCATTCGCGCGTGATACCGTCGAACTCCACAGCGTGTCGGCGGTGGTTGGCCGGGTTCATCAAATAGGCCAGCGGCACTTCAAACACGTCAGCCACTTCAGCTGGGTTGGGCTGCAGGACAAAGCCGGGCGTGACCAGGGCCACCACAGGCGTGATGACGTATGCAGTGCCCGTGACATAAACTGGCAATGTGCCCAGCACTTCGGTGTGGTTGCGCGGCAGGCCTATTTCTTCTGTCGCTTCGCGCAGGGCGGTATCAGCCGCATCTGTATCTGTATCGTCAGTTCGGCCACCCGGGAGAGCGATTTGACCTGAGTGGGTAGACAGGTTGGTGGTACGCTGCGTCAGGAGCAGCATCAGCTCATCCCGCATGACCAGCGGTACCAGCACGGCAGCAGCAGCGGGTTCGCGGTTTTCAAACTTCTTCTCAACACTGTGCTCGGGTGTCCAGATCGGTGGGCTAGCGAAACGCCGTCTAAGCGCAAAAGGCGTGAGGCGATCAAGCGCAACACTGTCGAGGTGATCGTCGATGCCCTGGACCGGAATGCTGCGGGGGTCGAACTTGGGAAGAGGTTTACTGAATTGCATAAGTTATCCGCATAAAAAAAGCCACTCAAAAGAGTGGCCTGTATAAAACGCAGGGTGCAATTAAGCAGCCTTGGCGCCCAGTTTTTCCTTGATACGCGCTGACTTGCCGCTGCGGCTGCGAAGGTAGTACAGTTTGGCGCGACGCACATCACCACGGCGCTTGACTTCGATCTTGGCGATCAGTGGGCTGTAAACCTGGAAGGTACGCTCGACGCCTTCACCATTGGAGATTTTGCGAACGATGAAGCTGGAGTTGAGGCCGCGATTGCGCTTGGCAATCACCACACCTTCAAAAGCCTGCATACGCTTGCGGGTGCCCTCAACCACGTTAACGCTGACAATGACGGTGTCGCCAGGAGCGTAAACAGGGATGGTTTTGTTCAGGCGAGCAATTTCTTCTTGCTCAAGGATTTGAATCAGATTCATGACAGTTCCAAAAATACTTTTTCGTTCATTCACGCGCTACGCTAAAGACCGCAAATCTTGCTTTTTTGGGTCAGAGCCAAATAAGTGGCCCTAATAAAGCAAGTTACAGTGGCCGCCAGAGGACCGAAAAGCCTTTGATTATAGCAATTTATGATTTATGGTCTGCATTGTGAGTCACAGACGCCAAAAAAGCTTCATCTTTAGCCGTCAACTGCCCAGCCGTACGCGCTTTTTCAATCAGTTCTGGCCGCTGTAGAAGGGTCAACTCCAGCCGCTGTTCACGCCGCCAGCCGTCGATATGGGCATGGTTCCCTGACATCAGCACATCTGGCACGGTTTGCCCCTGCCAGTCTTCTGGCCGGGTGTAATGCGGGCAGTCCAGCAGGCCATCAAGCGCCGGATTAAAGCTGTCCATCTGGTGGCTGCCTGCGTCATTGAGTACACCGGGTTGCAGCCGGGCCAACGCATCGAGCAAAGCCATGGCGGCGATTTCACCGCCCGACAGCACAAAGTCGCCCAGACTGATCTGGTGCGTGACGTGCTTGTCAACAAAGCGCTGGTCTATGCCCTCGTAGCGGCCACAGATCAATACCGCGCCCTGGCTGGCAGACCAGCCTTCAACGCTGCTGTGCGTCAAAGTTTTACCAATCGGGGCAAAAAGAACAACCGGGTCGTTGCCAGATATCCGCTCAGCGCGAATGGCGGCCAGGCACAGTGCCAGCGGTTCCGCCAGCATGACCATGCCGGGTCCACCGCCAAATGGCCTGTCATCAACTCTTTTGTAATTGCCGTCCGCAAAGTCGCGTGGGTTCCAGAGCTTGACCTCGACCAGCCCGGATTCGTAGGCTCGCCGCGTCACGCCACTCGTTAAAAACGGCGCAAAGAGCTCAGGAAAAAGAGTGATGACATCAAAGCGCATGGTTTATGTCAATCAAAAGCACCTCAGTAATCCGGCTGCCAGTCAACCGTGATCAGCTTGGCCGCTATGTCGACCGTGTCAACATAAGCCGACACAAACGGAATCATCCGCTCCTCGGCCTTGCTGCTGCCGTCTTCTTGCATGGCTTGGTATTCAACGCAGAGCACTGAGTTAGGACCGGTCGCCATCAGGTCACGCACGCAACCAAGCGCGATGCCTTCGCGGTTAACAACATTCAGGCCAATGAGGTCTACCCAGTAATACTCGTCTTTCGAAGCTTTGGGGAAAGCACTGCGCGGCAAAAAGATGCGGCAACCCCGCAACGATTCCGCGCCGTCGCGGTCATCTAGACCATCAATTTTGGCAACTACTGAATCAGAATGGTTTTTTGCCTCGTCAACTGCGATCGAGACGGTACCGGTGAACGCGTTAAAACCCGGACGAAACTTGGCGTCGGGTGCCTGCAAAAACCAGGATTTGGCTGAGAACAAGGCCTCAGGATCAGAGCTGTGAGGCAGGATTTTGAGCCATCCCTTAACGCCCCACGCATCTAAAACACGCCCAACTTCTACAGAATCATCCGGCAATGCGGATGCCTTCAAGTTAATCATTTGAGCCCCCACGCTTTTCACTGCGTGTAAGGCGCTGCCCCCCACGGGGACTCATTTCCCTTGGGGCGGCCCAGCGGGAAATTGCCATTTTTGAAGTTAAGCGACCTTGGCGGCAGCTGTTGCGCCTTGCTTGATCAGGCGCTCAACGGTTGGGGACGCTTGTGCGCCGACGCCAACCCAGTGGGTCAGACGGTCTTGCATGATGCGCAAGCCTTCTTCGCCGCCCTTGGCAATCGGGTTGTAAAAACCGATACGTTCGATAAAGCGACCATCGCGGCGAACGCGCTTGTCAGCCACAACAATGTTAAAAAATGGACGGTGCTTAGAACCGCCGCGTGCAAGCCGGATGACGACCATGATGTATTCCCAGGGTGGAGGGCATACCAACCAAACGTTGAGCATACCCAAAAAGTTCTCGCAGCGGTTGAGACACTCGACATGACCACCCGGCCAGCGAACTGCTGCAAAGCCTTTGATTATAGCCCGTCAGTCGGTATCATTGAAATTTTCTCAGCTGCTCAAACCCCATGACCATCATCCGCGCCAGCTTGGACGCCGACATCGCGGCTATTACCAACATTTACTCTCACCATGTATTGAACAGCACTGGCACGTTTGAAACCGAAGCCCCCAGCGTGCAGGACATGACAAGCCGGCGCGCCGATGTGCTCGGTAAGGGCCTGCCGTATCTGGTGGCCGTCGATGGCAACCAAGTCGTCGGCTTTGCCTATGGCAACTGGTTCAAGCCCCGGCCTGCCTACCGCTATTCGGTAGAAGACTCGATTTATCTGGCACCCGGCCAAACCGGTAAGGGCCTAGGCCGCGCGTTGCTGGCCGAACTGATGGCGCGTTGCGAGGCAGTGGGGATTCGCAAAATAATGGCCATTGTGGGCGATTCAGCCAACGCAGCATCTGTCGGTGTGCATCTGGCGCTGGGCTTTGAGCAGGTCGGCAAAATTGACGCCTGCGGCTGGAAGTTTGGCGCCTGGCGCGACATCGTCATCATGCAAAAAAAATTGGGATTAGGCGACACACAGCCGCCTGTCGATTTGCCGCGCTGATAATCGCAAGATGCGTGCATCCATCAAAAACAAAACCATTGCCACCTGGCTGGCTTTCATCTTCGGTCAGCTCGGCCTGCACCGTTTTTATCTGTTTGGCTTCAAAGACAAGCTGGCCTGGCTTCACCCATTGATATCGAGCATTGGCTGGTATGGCGTATACCGTGTGCGCACATTAGGACAAGACGATCAACTGGCCTGGCTGCTGGTGCCTTTGCTGGGTTTTACGCTGGCAGCCACAGCTATCACGGCCATTTATTACGGTTTGTCGTCACTGGAAAAGTGGAACGCTACGCACAACCCACAGCATCCAGAATCGCTCGCAGGACAAACCAATTGGCTTGTCATAGGCGCAGTGGTTTTTTCAGTGCTGATGGGCGCTACTGCCTTGATGTCGAGTATCGCCTTCAGCTTTCAGCGTTACTTTGAATATCAAATTGAAGAAGCCCGCAAAATTTCGCAGTAGCGACCCAAAAAGCGTCTTTTAAAAGCTCGCCTGCAAACCCAGCTTCAAGCTCCGCCCAGGCAAGGGCGGCG
>CAMARI010000009.1 GCA_945860515.1 Polaromonas sp. YR568 | reverse complement strand
ATCCTCCAGCCAATCGTCATCCATTGACGCAGAAGCAGCCAAAATTTATGGGTACGCTTTTGGGTATGTAGGAACAAAAAACGCGCCCGAAGGCGCGTTTTTATTAGGTCACTGGCGGAAACGGAGGGATTCGAACCCTCGATGAGGCTCTACACCCCATACTCCCTTAGCAGGGGAGCACCTTCGGCCACTCGGTCACGTTTCCAGCTGTCTCGATTATCTCATAACAAATCAGCGCAATCTACTTCCCAGCAATCAGGCCGTCGCCTGATCAAGATCAAACGCCTTGTGCAGTGCTCGCACGGCTAGCTCCATGTACTTCTCGTCAATCACGACAGAGGTTTTGATCTCGCTGGTAGAGATCATCTGGATGTTGATGCCCTCTTCTGACAGGCAGCGGAACATTTTGCTGGCAATACCCACGTGGCTGCGCATGCCGATACCGACGATGCTGACCTTGCAGATTTTGGCATCGCCAACCACCTCTGTGGCATTGAGCGTCGGCAACACCTTGGCTTTGAGCAAGTCCATCGCCTTGGCGAAGTCGTTGCGGTGCACGGTGAAGCTGAAGTCGGTTTTACCTTCTTTGCTGATGTTTTGGATGATCACATCGACTTCAATATTGGCGTCGGCGATGGCGCCAAGTATTTGGTAGGCAATGCCTGGTGTGTCGGGCACGCCGAGCACGGAGATTTTGGCTTCGTCGCGGTTAAATGCGATGCCCGATACGATGGCTTGTTCCATTTTTTCATCTTCCTCAAAACTGATCAGCGTGCCAGACTTGGCCTCTTCATGGATATCGATATCCCAGTCGGTAAAACTGGACAGGACCCGCAAGGGCACCTTGTATTTGCCAGCAAATTCAACCGAACGGATTTGCAGAACCTTCGAGCCCATCGACGCCATTTCCAGCATCTCTTCAAAGCTCACGGTGGCCAGGCGGCGCGCTTCCGGCACCACGCGCGGGTCGGTGGTGTACACGCCGTCGACGTCGGTGTAGATCAGGCATTCGTGGGCTTTCAAGGCTGCGGCAACGGCCACGGCTGATGTGTCAGAGCCACCGCGCCCGAGCGTTGTGACATTGCCGCCATCGTCCACCCCCTGAAAGCCGGTGATGATGACAACCTTGCCAGCATTCAAATCAGCGCGCACTTTCTTGTCGTCAATCGATTCAATGCGCGCCTTGGTGTAGGCTGAGTTGGTCTTGATGGCGACTTGCCAGCCTGCGTAGCTGACTGAGTCCATGCCTTCGGCCTGCAGCGCAATCGCCAGCAAGGCGCTTGATGCCTGCTCACCCGTTGCAGCTAAGGCATCGAGTTCGCGGCTGTAGGCGTCGCTTAGTTTGGCAGGCGCCAGTTCCTTGGCCAACCCCAGAAGGCGGTTAGTCTCGCCCGACATGGCACTTGGCACCACCACCATCTGGTGACCCGCGCGCGCCCACTTTGCTACGCGCTTGGCGACATTGCGTATGCGCTCGGTGGAACCCATCGACGTGCCGCCGTATTTATGAACGATTAAAGCCATTTTTTATTGAATGAAAAGACCTTGCCAATGTTTGGCAAAGCCCTAAATTATAGCCAGCAGCCATCAACTAACTAGGGTAAATACGCAAGTGCATTGCCGCGCCGTTCTACATGGCCACCGGCAACTTTGATGTTCAGTTGCTTGCCCCTGTCGGTGCAGTTGGCAATCTGGCTTTGAAGTTCGGTCAGCTGGGCGGTGCTGGGGCTGGCCTGATAACTGCTTTTCAGCCAATGACGCAGCAGGTTGCCCTGACGTGCCGGGCTCAAACCTTGCAAAGCTGAGATGCGCGGCGGGTTGCCTGAAAGGGCCATGTCTTCGATGGCAACTTGCACCAAAATAGATTGCGCCTCGGCCGCATGCGCCGCTGAGCGGGCAAAGGTTTGCCTGAACTGGGGAAAGGCCTGGTCGAGAGCGGGAATCAGCGCGTGACGGATGCGGTTGCGGGTAAATTGCGTGTCCAGATTGGTCGGGTCTTCGACCCAGCCCTGACCTGGGTTCGCGTCGCCCGGGTGCCGCGCAGTCAACCCCTGATCGACAAGCCAGGCGCGGATATCGCGTGATGTCATGCCTAACAGCGGCCTGGTAAATTCAATCCCCTCGCGCAGCCAGCTTAGCGGCATCGCAGACAAGCCTGGCAGCCCTGCACCCCGACTAAGCGCCAACAGCAGCGTTTCGATCTGATCGTCGGCATGCTGGGCAATAGCTACTTTTGTAATAACTACCTTTTTAATAGCGGCTCGCCCATCATTTTGTGGGTCTGAGGCCTCATTAAGCTGTCTAATCTTGCCCGAAAGCGCCGCATAGCGCGCCTTGCGCGCCGCATCTTCAGGGCTTTGACCGCTGGCCGGTGTGGCGTTGACATGCACCACATGCAGCGGCACACCCAGAGCCGCGCAAAACGCCTCGCAATGCGCTGCAAAGTCATCAGCCGCTGCCTGCAATCCGTGGTGAATGTGAATTGCCTGCACCTGGCCGGGGTACCGGCGGGCCAGCATCAACAGCAAAGCTGTGGAGTCTGCGCCGCCGCTATAGGCAACAGCTACGGTTGTCTGGCTGGCGATATCCAGCTGCAACAAACTATGTGTTGTCGGCTTTGATATCGTTAAATCGGCCATAGCTTTGAAGCCGCTCGTAGCGCCTGTCCAGCAGTTCCTTGACCTTCAGGTCACTGACCTGCCTGAACGCCTCGTTCAAGGCGCGCTTTAAAAACGCCGCCATCTGCTTGTGGTCGCGGTGTGCGCCGCCGACCGGTTCGTTGACGATCTTGTCGATCACGCCAAGCGCTTTGAGCCGGTGAGCGGTGATGCCCAGCGCCTCTGCGGCGACCTCGGCTTTGTCAGAGGTTTTCCACAAAATAGATGCGCAGCCTTCAGGGCTGATGACAGAGTAGATCGAATATTGCAGCATCACCACCTGGTCAGCCACCGAAATGGCCAGCGCCCCGCCCGAGCCGCCTTCACCGATGATGGTGGTAATGATCGGTACTTCGAGCTGCGCCATTTCAAAAATATTGCGGCCGATAGCTTCGGACTGACCCCGTTCTTCGGCGTCAATGCCGGGGTAAGCGCCTGGCGTGTCTACAAACGTGAAGACTGGCAGCTTGAACTTTTCAGCCGTTTTCATCAGGCGCAGCGCTTTGCGGTAGCCCTCGGGCTTGCTCATGCCGAAGTTGCGCAAACCCCGCTCTCTGGTGTCGCGGCCCTTTTGGTGGCCCAGCACCATGCAGGCTGTGCCATTGAACCGCGCCAAGCCGCCGACGATGGACAGGTCGTCTGCAAAATGACGGTCGCCGTGCAATTCAACAAAATCAGTGAAGATTTCACGCAGGTAATCAAGTGTGTAGGGCCGCTCCGCATGGCGGGCGATTTTGGTGATTTGCCAGGGCGTTAACTCGCTGTAAATGTCTTTGGTGAGCTGCTGGCTTTTTTTGGCAAGCTGGTCAATTTCCTCTGAAATATCGACCGCTGACTCGGTTTGTACGTAGCGCAGCTCTTCGATTTTTTCCTCAAGATCGGCAATCGGCCGCTCAAAGTCAAGGAAAGTCTTTTTAGTCATGAATCATTCCTTAAGAACTGGAACAGTGTCAAGCGAGCGCCAAATATACCAAGTTGCGACGCTGCAGTATGGCGCCCAGGCCGCAGCCACCTCGCGCACATCGCTGCGACTGACGGATTCACCTGAAAAATAATTCTTGGCGATGCCGTTGATCAGACCCACATCGTCCAGTGGCAACACATTCGGCCGGCGCAGATAGAACATCAGGAACATCTCGGCTGTCCAGCGGCCAATACCGCGAATGGCCACCAGTTCGGCAATGATGGCTTCGTCATCCATGGCCTGCCAGTCTTTCACATGCACGGTACCGGCATCAAAGTGAATCGACAAATCAACCAGGTATTCAACTTTTCGGGCGCTCAAGCCTGCGGCCCGCATGTCATCCACTTTGAGCTTGAGCACGCTGGTCGGTGTCATTTGTTTAAGCAGCGCTTCAAACCGGTGCCACACGGTTTGTGCCGCCTTCACAGAGATTTGCTGGCCCACAATGCTGCGCGCCAGCGTCCTGAAGGCGTCACCGCGCGATTGCAACGTGGTGTCAGGGTACTGCGGAATCAGCCGTTTCATCACCCGGTCTTTTTTGACCAGGTGTTTGCAGGCTTCCAGCCAGTAATCAGGGGTGGTGTTGGCCACTTCCACAGCATCTTCGGTTGCTATTTTTTTCATACCGTTCCGCTGATGTGTCGATTGGCTTGAAGGCCAAGAGGATAGGTAAAAATCATGTTTTAACGACCCATATCGTGCCGCTTGGCGAATCTTTGAGCTCAATGCCTTGCGCCAACAGGTGCTGGCGGATGCTATCTGCCTCTGCAAAATTTTTGGCGTTTTTGGCAGCAGCCCGTTGGGCAATCAGTTGCTCAATACTTGCTTCATCCAACACCGAGCCCGCCTGTAAATAGGCCTTTGGATCACCCTGAAGCAACCCAAGACAAGCGCCAAGGCTTTTGAGCAATCCAGCGTCTGCTGAAGACCGGCTTTTATTCATCGCGCTGGCCAGGTCAAACAGGACCGCCACTGCTTCGGGCGTGGCAAAGTCATCGTCCATCGCCGCTTTAAACCGGGCGGCAAACGGGTTCGCCCAATCAATGGCCGCATCATCCGGCTTGACGCCGTCAAGTGCGGTGTAGAGCCTGGTCAAAGCCACCCGCGCATCATCCAGATGCACGTCGCTGTAGTTCAAGGCGCTGCGGTAATGCGCTCGGACCAGAAAGAACCGAATCGTCTCGGCATCGTATTTTTTAAGGACGTCGCGAACGGTGAAGAAATTGCCCAGGCTTTTGGACATTTTTTCGTTGTCGATGTTGACAAAGCCGTTATGCATCCAGTACCTGGCCATCGGCTTGCCAAAAGCGCCTTCACTTTGGGCTATTTCGTTTTCATGGTGCGGGAACTGCAGGTCTGCACCGCCACCGTGAATGTCAAAGCTCTCGCCCAACAGCGCGCACGCCATGGCGGAACATTCAATATGCCAGCCGGGACGCCCCGCACCATAGACGCTGGGCCACTTGGCATCGTCAGGCTCGCTCGGTTTGGCGGACTTCCACAGCACAAAGTCCAGCGGATCACCCTTGCCGTCATCCACAGCCACCCGCTCGCCGGCCTGCAACTCATCCAGAGATTTTCCCGACAGCTTGCCATAGCCGGGAAATTTGCGCACCGCAAAGTTCACGTCGCCATTGCTGGCCTGGTAAGCCAGGCCTTTGCCCACAAGCTTTTCGGTGATATCCACCATCTGCGGCACGTAGTCGGTCGCGCGCGGGTCATGGTCTGGTCGGGCAATGCCAAGGGCGTCAAAGTCGCGGTACATCTCCTGCACCATGCGCTCGGTCAGGGCCTTGATGGACTCATTGTTTTTGACCGCGCGGGCGATGATTTTGTCGTCGATGTCGGTGATGTTGCGGACAAATGTGACCGCATAGCCGCTGCTGCGCAGCCACCGCTGGATAAAGTCAAAAGCCACATTGGCCCGTGCATGGCCAATGTGGCACAGGTCATACACCGTGATACCGCAGACATACAAGCGAACCTGGCCTGGAATCCGGGGAATAAAGTCTTCCACGCGGCGGCTCAGCGTGCTGTAGATGCGAAGGCTCATGGAATCGTTGGTTGGGGCTGGTGACTAAGCTGAACCGGGTCGGCTGGGTGCAAAAGAGTGGTACCCCTCGGCTACAATCTGACAGTATAGCCAGCCCAACTGTTTGGCCAAAACAGGCCCGAAACGGGTTTGAAAGCATCATCCATTCAAGAGGTCTCATGGTCACACCAGCATCCATCTCGAACAAGTCCCACCGCGTACCTATCGTCACCGCTCTTCAGACCGTTTGCTTGGCCGCTTTACTCGCCATCACATCCGCCCACGCAGACGACTTCGACGACGTCAATGCATTGGTGCGCTCAGGCAAGCTGGCAGAGGCTTTGGCCAAAGCCGAACAGTATTTGGCAGGCAAGCCACGCGGCCCGCAAATGCGCTTCATCAAGGGCGTGATTCAAACCGAAGCCGGTAAACCGGCAGATGCCATTGCGACCTTCACGCAAATTACCCAAGACTACCCCGAGCTTCCCGAGCCTTACAACAACCTGGCGGTTCTGTATGCCAGTCAAAGTCAGTTTGACAAGGCGCGGTCCGCACTTGAAATGGCAATTCGCACCAACCCCAGCTACGCGACAGCGCACGAAAATCTGGGCGATGTGTATGCCAAGCTGGCCAGTCAGGCCTACAGCAAAGCGCTGCAGCTGGACGGTGGCAACGCCGGTGTACAGCCCAAGCTGGCATTGATTCGCACACTGTTTGCGCCAGATGCAAAAGGTCAGCGGCCAAGCGCAGGCGCCCAGCTGTCTGGGCTTGCTGCTGGACCGGCAGCGACCAAAGTCCCACCTGTGGTCGCTGTAACGCCGCCTACTGTTGTTGCTGCCGCACCGGCTGCAGCACGACCTGCTGCATCATCATCCGCACCGGCCGCTGCACCAACACCAACACCAACACCAACACCCGCACCAGCCGCAGCGCCTGCCGCTCGCAGCGGGGCAGAAAAAGACGTGGAAAAAGTCATTCGCGACTGGGCCGCGGCCTGGTCAGCCAAAGACATGGCCAGCTATCTGGGCAGCTATGGCAAAGAGTTTGACCCGCCAGGCAGCGTTGACCGAAAAACATGGGAAGAGGACCGCCGTAGCCGCATCATGGGCAAGTCGCGCATCAGCGTCAAGCTGAGCGACCTGACGGTGACCGTCAATGGCAGCAAAGCCAGCGCCAAATTCAAGCAGGCGTACAACGCGGACGCACTGAACATCTCCAGCCGCAAGACACTGGACCTGGTGAAGGCCGGTGACCGCTGGGTGATCGTCAGGGAATCGACGGGTTGATCGTTGGCGGTTCACTGCCCGGAATTTCAAGCCTTGCAGCGCTGGCATACCCTCACAACTTTTTTTACTCCTGAGCAACCACGCATGAAGCGGGCACCCATCTTTTTTATTGTGCAGGCTACTGTCGCGGCGATGTTGCTGTCGATGGCTACGGTAGCTGCGAGCGCGGAAAAAAAGAAACGCGAAAATTCGGATGTGACCACGGAGTCAAGTGTTGACAGCCCCAAAAAATCATCGCGCAAGGCGCGCACCGAAGCAGCCAAGCCTCTTGCCAAGGCCGAGAACCGGGACGGTCAGGCCGAGGCCCGGTTGATTGACATCTACAAGCTGATTGGTCAGGCCAAAATTCGAGACGCCGTGCAGCTTGCCGAGAGTCTCGTGCGTGACCACCCGAATTTTCAACTCGCGCAACTGGTATACGGCGACCTGTTGACTGCGCAGCTGCGGCCGGTGCGCGAACTCGGCGATGTGCCTGACACAGCAGCCAAGGCTGCCGCCCCACGACTGCAAGAGCTCCGAAGGGAATCTCAGTTGCGTCTGCAAGCGTTGCGCTCGCGTCCGGCTGACGGACTGATTCCTTCGCAATTTATCGCGCTGTCGGCACAAAACAAACACGCCATTGCGGTAGACGCTACCAAATCACGGCTGTACCTGTTTAAAAACTCACCCGCTGGTCTGAAACTGGTGGCGGACTACTACATATCTCTTGGAAAATCGGGTATGGAAAAGGCAGCCGAGGGTGATTCGCGCACGCCACTAGGCGTGTACTTCATTACAAGTAATCTGGGCCGTAAATCCTTACAGGATTTTTATGGCTCGGGTGCCCTGCCCATCAATTACCCCAATCAGCTAGACGTCAAGCGCGGTAAAACCGGCGGCGGCATCTGGCTGCATGGCACGCCTTCGGAGCAGTTTTCGCGCGCGCCACTGGCCACCGATGGCTGCGTGGTGCTGGCCAATCCCGACCTGGAGCGCATCATCAAAACCGTGGAAATTCGCACAACGCCCGTCGTGATTGCCCAAAGCCTGAAATGGGTGGACACCGTGACCGCCAAAGCTGACGGGAAAAGTTTTGAAGAAGCACTGAACGGCTGGAGCAGTGCCAAATCAAGCGGCAACATGACCAAACTGATGGCCTGGTATTCCAGTGACTTCAGTAGCTACGGTAAAAAGCTCACAGACTATGCGCCTGCTGTTCAGGCCGAGGTCAAAAAGCTTGGGGGGCGAAGCCTACAGCTCAAAGACCTGTCCTACATGCGCTGGACGGACAGCAGCGACACCATGGTGGTCACCTTTGGTGAGGTGGCCCAGGGAGCACGCTCAGGCCAGATCAAACGCCAGTACTGGACACGCCAGGCGGACCAGTGGAAAATATTTTTTGAAGGAAATATCCGGTGAGAAATGCTTTTTTGACAGCGCGTCGTGCCGCTATCTTGGCTGCTTTTTTTGCAGCTAACTTGTACTCCACCACTGCCTTTGCACAGGTAGCACCCAAGGTCCGCTTCATGACCACTGAAGGTGAGTTCGTGGTCGAGGTTTATCCAGACAAAGCACCCAAAACCGTCGCCAACTTTTTGCAATACGTCAAGGACAAGCATTACGACGGCACGATTTTTCACCGCGTGATCAGCACCTTCATGGTGCAGGGCGGCGGCTTTGATGCAGACTACAAGCAAAAGGCTACCCGACCACCTGTCGTGCATGAAGGCCAGGACGCATTGGCCAAAGGCGGACCGCGCAACACTGAGGGCACACTTGCCATGGCGAGAACCAACGAGCCCAATTCAGCCTCGTCGCAGTTCTTCATCAACGTCAAGGACAATGCTTTCCTCGACCCCACCATCATTCCGCCGGGCGACCCGGTACCGCGCTTTGAGTACGGCGGACGAGTTTATGAAAACACCCCACGGGCCCAGTTGCTGGGTGCATCGCAGTTGTTTGGCTACACCGTGTTTGGTAAGGTCACATCCGGTATGGATGTGGTCAACAAAATCAAAGCACTACCCACCGGCGCTGGCGGACCCTTCGAAACCGATGTTCCGAAAAAAACAGTGTTGATCAAATCCGCAACCCTTCTCAATTGAATTTTTTATCACCCTCTCGAAAGACGCACCATGAGCAACCCCCAAGTAGAACTACATATAGCTGATCACGGCGTCATCACACTGGAGCTTGACGCTGACAAAGCACCCAAGACAGTCGCCAACTTTTTGAGCTACGTGGCCAAAGACCACTACACCGGCACCGTGTTTCACCGGGTGATCCCCGGCTTCATGATTCAGGGCGGCGGCTTTGCTGTTGGTATGAAACAAAAAGACACCGATGCCAACATTGAGAATGAAGCGACAAACGGTTTGAAAAACGACAAATACACCGTAGCCATGGCGCGTACCAACGAGCCGCACTCGGCCAGTTCACAGTTTTTCATCAACGCATCGAACAACGGGTTTCTAAACCACACTGCGCCCAACGGTTCGGGCTGGGGCTACGCTGTGTTCGGAAAGGTGGTGAGCGGCATGGACGTGGTTGACAAGATTGAAGGCGTCAAGACCGGCAACAAAATGGGCCACGGCGATGTGCCGGTCACGGATGTGGTGATCGAAAAGGCAGTGGCTCTGTAGTCGTGGCTTCACAGGAGTTGATGGCCGGGTTATCGTGGCGTGCGATCGACTTCATTTCTGACCTGCACCTGCAGGCCAGCGAGCCTGCAACCTTCCAGGCATGGCAAAGCTACATGCAAACCACGCCCGCAGATGCTCTGTTTATCCTGGGCGATCTGTTTGAAGTCTGGGTCGGAGATGACGTGCTGAAAGAACACGGTTTTGAGCACCGATGCGCCCAAGTTATTCAACAAACAGCAGCACGCGTGCCGACATTTTTTATGCACGGCAACCGCGACTTTCTGGTTGGCAGCGGCATGATGACGGCCTGCAATACCGCGCCGCTCGCCGAGCCTGCCGTTTTAAACTTCAACCATCAACGCTGGCTGTTGTCGCACGGCGACGCGCTGTGTTTGGACGACACGGCCTATATGACTTTTCGCCAGCAGGTGCGCAGCGCCGAATGGCAGCAGACATTTTTAGCCAAACCGCTAGCTGAGCGTCAGGATATCGCACGCGATTTGCGCCAGCAGAGCGAGGCGCGCAAAAAATCAGGCGAGGATGACGCGGATGTTTGCCCGCAAGCTGCCCGGCAACTCCTCCTTGATGCCAACGCCAGCACGCTGATTCACGGTCACACCCACAAACCCGCCACCCATGATTTGGGCAACGGCTTGCAGCGCGTTGTGCTCAGCGACTGGGACGCCGCAGCCACACCGCCGCGCGCTGAAGTCATGCGCTTGACTGCTGGTGGCTTGCAGCGCATCAAGCTGGCCTGAATCGCGCAAGTTGCCATGCCAAGGCCATCAGGCATGACTGTCACGATATTTACAAATGCAATGTATCAACCCCATGAGTTCGGAAGTTTTCCAACAGAACGACTGTCATGACGAATTGGCTTCGTTCGCTGCTGCGATTTCGCGACACCCGCCATACGCACATACCTGACGCCCTGTGGCAGCAAACACTGGCACAACACCCTTTTTTGGAAGTCAGGCGTGATGCAGACTCCGCCAAACTGCGAGCTTTGGCGGGGCAGTTTCTAGCGCAAAAGCAATTCAGCGGTGCGCACGGCTTGGTGGTGACTGACGAGATGGCCGTCGCCATTGCAGCCCAGGCTTGCCTGCCGGTTGTGAACCTTGGCCTCCAGCTGTATAGCGACTTCAAAGGCATCGTGGTCCACCCTGGTGCCATGCTGGCGCGGCGCAGCGTGGTTGATGCCGCAGGCGTCCATCACTTTTACAAAGAAGAACTGGTTGGCGAAGCGATGGAAGGCGGGCCTGTCACCCTGAGCTGGCAGGACGCCGCTGGATCCAGCGAGCACCAGGCCCGCGGCTACAACCTGGTGATTCACGAATTCGTGCACAAGATCGACATGCGGGATGGCACGGCCAACGGCTGCCCGCCCCTTGCCTCACGACATGCCAAAACGGTATGGCAAGCCACCATGCAAACGGCATATGACGCATTCAGGGAACAAGTCGTGATCGCCGAGCGGTTTGGCGGGCCACATCCATGGCTTGACGCGTATGCGGCCACGTCACCCGCAGAGTTTTTTGCGGTGACGTCCGAAGCGTATTTTGTGAACCCAGCGAGGTTTGAGGCTGACTTTCCAAGCCTTCAACCGCTCTTTGATAAATTTTTCAGCTCAAAATAGACGCCACGTCGCTTTTCATCCAGCAAGAGATATGAGCACAAGCAGCTGTCCGCTGAGCAGAATCTGCTCATGTCAGGATCAAGTTGCTAGCCGAGTGGTCGTCGCAATAAGCGCGGCATCAAGCCCAAAGCACCCGCATGGCGTTTGAGAAATCATCCGCTAAAACCCGCCAATTTTCACAACGGCCTGCTTGCACCACAGGCTTTCCAGCCACATACACCTCACTTAGCCGCGCGTCGGGGCTGGAGAAAACCATAGCGTCTAACAGCTGATCAACGGGTACGCCCAGCAGCGCAGGCGATGAGGTGTCAACGACTGAAAAATCTGCACGGTTGCCTGCTGCCAGACCGCTTGTGGGTTGACCGCAGGCAGCGGAGCCGCCGGCGAGTGCTGCGTTGAACAGGGCTGCTGCGGTACTTGCTTGTCCATTCGATGCCGCCATCACATTGCGTTGCCGCAAAGCCAAGCGCTGCGCGTATTCAAGCAGGCGCAGCTCTTCTTGCCAGCATCTGGTGACGTGGCTGTCTGAACCTATAGCCCAGTTACCCTTCAAAGCAGCATAGGTTGGCAAATCAAAGATACCATCGCCCAGGTTGGCTTCAGTCGTGGGGCAAAGCACAATCGACGCGCCGCTGCTTGTCACCCCCAGCAGCTCTTCGGGGGTCGAGTGGGTGGCGTGTACCAGGTTCCAGCTGGCATCAAGCGCCGCATGGTTCAGCAGCCACTCCACAGGGCGAAGGCCGTGGGCATTTATGCAGTCGACCACCTCGCCAGTTTGCTCGGCCACGTGAATGTGGATGGGCATGTGGCGTGACCGGGCGAAAGCGGTCGCTTCTTGTAGTGCGCCCTGCCCGACAGCGCGCAAAGAATGCAGGGCAAGGCCAGTGTTGACCATATTGCTGCCAAACTGCTTTTCAATTCCCTCGCATGTTTTAAAGATTAAATCAGGCGTTGACGAAAAGCGCCTTTGACCCGTGAGCAGTGGCGGGTCCTTGTGCAGCCCTGTCGCTGCAAAACCCGAACGCATATACAGCGTGGGTAACAGCGTGATCCCGATGCCCACGCGCTGGGCGGCGCGCACCAAGGCACAAGACATCTCTAGCGGGTCGGCATACGGTTTGCCTTGCGGGTCGTTATGCAAATAATGAAACTCACACACCTGCGTGTAACCCGCCTGCAGCAGCTCGGCGTACAGCAGCGCGGCAATGGCTTCAAGCTGCTGGGGTGTGATGCGCTGGGCGGCGCTGTACATGCGGTCGCGCCAGCTCCAGAAGTTGTCTTGGCCAGGACCTGCACGCTCAGCCATACCTGCAATAGCACGCTGAAAAGCGTGGCTGTGGGCATTGACCAAGCCCGGCAATACAGGGCCCGTCAATTGGACGGCATCCCGTTGTTGGTCTGGTGTGGCATTGGCTTGAACACTTGCCAAAGTGCCATTGCTGGCCACGCTAAGCAGCACGTCTTTTGCCCAAGCACCGTTGACCCATGCCAGCGGCGCAAAGTAGCTCTTTGAGCCGTCAGACATACAACGCCTTTGTCGCAGCCAGGCTGGCTTGAATCATGCGCTTGAGTGTTGGCTGGAGCTTTAACGCCAATGTCTCATCGTAGGCGTAAGGAAGCGCTTCCTGCATATACAGACTTTGGCATTTTTCAAGCTGAATAGCGTGGACATGGCCAGCGGGCTGGCCATAGTGGCGGGTGATATAGCCGCCCTTGAAACGGCCGTTCACCACATGCGTGAAGCCGTTAACGGCACTTACAGCAGCGTCAGACACAGCGCTGGCCGCTGCCGCGCCGCTGGCCGTGCCGATGTTCAAGTCAGGCAGCTTGCCCTCAAACAACCACGGAATGTGCGAACGAATACTGTGCGCATCCCACAGCAATGCGAAACCATGAACGGCCTTGATTCGCTCCAGCTCACCTGCCAGTGCATCGTGGTAGGGCTGCCAATAGGCATGGCGCCGGCGCTGCACCTCTTGCGGCGATGGTGCCTGGCCGGGTTTGTACAGCGCATCACCGTTAAAAAAATGGGTCGGGCATAGCTCGGTATTGGCTGCGCCTGAATACATGGGCGTGTCGTCTGGCGGGCGGTTCAGGTCAATCACGTAGCGTGAATAACGAGGCTGCAACACACTGATGCCGAGTGCAGGCAAAAAGTCATACAGCCGGGCCAGATGCCAGTCGGTGTCTTCAACAGCCAGGGCGCGCGGCACAAAGCAATGTTGCAATTCAGGCGCAATGTCTGTGCCAATATGAGGCATGCTGACCAACATGGGGACAACGCCCGCTTGCAAGGTAAAAGTCACAAAACAGCCCCATTAAAAACTGTTTGCGTTCGTGGGCAGCTACCGAAAGCGTAGCTAAGTTCGGCGGGCGATTTAACATCCCACAACACAAAATCCGCCCGCAGGCCTGGCGCCAGCACACCGCGATCATTTAAACCAAGCGCACGGGCTGCGTTGCGCGTCACACCAGCGAGTGACTCTTCAGGTGTCAACCTGAAAAGCGTGCAAGCCATGTTGAGCATGAGCAGCAGCGATGTACACGGCGAGCTACCAGGGTTACAGTCGCTTGAAATGGCCATCGCAACGCCTGCACTTCTGAGCTTCGCTACCGGCGGCAATCTGGTTTCCCGTAAAAAATAAAACGCACCAGGTAACAACACGGCCGTGGTACCTGCCAGAGCCATGGCCTGCACACCATCGTCGCTCAGCCACTCCAGGTGGTCGCAACTGATGGCGTGGTAGCGCGCAGCAAGCTGGGCGCCGCCGCTGTCGCTGAGTTGCTCGGCATGCAGCTTGATGGGCAAGCCCTGCAACTTGGCCGCTGCAAAGATACGCTCGGTTTGCGCCAGGCTAAAACCAATCCGCTCGCAAAACGCATCCACCGCGTCCACCAGCCCTTCAATGTGCAGCAGCGCTAACATGTCCAGTACCGCATCTACATAGTCATCAGAGCGGTCTGCGAACTCGGGTGGCACAGCGTGAGCGCCTAGAAAAGTAGTTTGTACAGACACCGGATGTGCAGCGCCCAGGCTGCGTGCAACACGCAGCATTTTGCGCTCGTGTTCTAAAGCCAAACCATAGCCAGATTTAATTTCAATGGTCGTCACGCCTTCAGCCAGTAAAGAAAGCAAGCGATGGGTGCTTTGCGATGCCAGTTCAAGCTCTGTTGCGTTGCGTGTGGCCTTCACGGTCGATGCAATGCCGCCACCTGCTTTGGCAATATCTTCATAGCTTGCGCCATTCAAGCGCTGCTCAAACTCTCCTGCCCGGTTGCCGCCATACACCAGATGCGTGTGGCAATCGATCAAGCCAGGCGTGATGAGCGCGCCTTTCGCGTCGATGGTTTGCGTGTTGTTTGCCAATAGGTCTGCGGATAAATCGCGCCGTGGACCAACCCATTGCAAAACGCTGCCATTCACCACCAGGGCGGCATCCTCAATCAAGCCATAAGGCTGTACAGAGCCCGCTTGCATGGTGGCTGCTTTGCAATTGAGCCAGACGCTGGTAGGCGAATTCATGTGTCGATTTCAATCAGCAGCGCATCGCTGGCTTGCACATGAATAGCCGTGTTCGCATCAACATGCGCCCAGCCGAATGACTGCGATGTAAGCGGATGAATATCACTGCCGATTTGCACTGAGGCCCCTTTTTTATTGGCATATACCGCTATTATTTTAGGAGTTATTGCAACCATTCTAAAGCTGCCGTTCACCCGCTGCATTCGCGCTGATATACCGCTTTTCACCATCAAATTAAAGTCTTGTGTTGCACCGCCTAACAGTTCACAGCTCGTGATCGCTGCGCCGTCAAAAGCCAACGGCGGATCGCCTTGGGTCAGCTTGTGCAAATAGTTATCAACCGTCAAACAAACGCCATCACCTTCGAGCACAGCAAACCAGCGCTGTACGCCCACAAAGCTTGAAAACAGCCCCGACTGGGCGACCTCCGCCACAGATGTGCGCCACTGCCACGCCGCAGCATCAGGCCAAGCCATCAACTCACGGGTTGTGCCACCACCATTGCGCCAAGCGGAGGCTACGACATCATTCAAATGAACAACCGTCCACGTCATGCCTGAAACTGTCCTGCAAAGCTGTAGCGGGTACCGGGGTACACCAGCCGCGCCAAGCTGGCCACGTGCGCACCGCTGACAGTGCGACGGGTAATGGCCAGGCAAGCCTCAGACGCTTTGATGTGCAACTGCCTGGCTATTTCTTTACCTGGCAGGCAGGCCTCAATTTGATAGCTGGCATCTGTCAGCGGCGCGCGCGTCAGCAAATGGTGCGCAGGCGTCGACCGGTTGAAGTCTGTCTGCAAAAAATCAGGTGCTGCCAACGGGTTCACATAACGGTCTTCGTGTTGGATGGGTATGCCGTTTTCCAGATGCACCAGGATGGTGTGAAAGACTTTGCTGCCTGAGCGCAAGCCCAGCATTTTGGCCAGCGGGAGTGTGGCTTTTTCAGTCGCCACCAGCAGGACGCGGCTGGCATGAAGGTGGCCGCGCTCCTCAACCTCGTCCTTGATGTCACGTATCGTCAGCCGCGATGAAATGCGGTGCAGTTCCGCCACCCGCGTTCCCGAACCCTGAATGCGCGTGACCATGCCCTCAGTTACCAGCTCGCGCAGCGCGCGGTTGACCGTCATCCGGCTGATGCCGAACTGCGCCATCAAAGCGGTTTCACTGGGCACTGCATCGCCTGGCTTCCACACGCCCGATGTGATGCGGGTTTTGATGAACGCCTTGACCTGTTCATAAGCAAATAACTGAACCACCATGGCCGTAGATTACCCTAGTTGACACAAGTTGTATAGACAACTAAAGTTCAATCGAGTGTTTAATTTTGGCTGGAGCAAAGCATGTCAGACCTATCGCAATCCAAATTCATGGACAGCAAAGCCCGTACGGTCCGCGCCCCGCGCGGTAGCGTCATCACCTGCGCCAATTGGCAAATTGAAGCGGCTCTGCGCATGCTGCAAAACAACCTCGACCCCGACGTAGCCGAGAATCCGAATGAGCTGGTTGTGTACGGCGGCATTGGCAAAGCCGCACGTAACTGGCCTGCGTTTGATGCGATTGTTGACTCACTGAAAAAGCTCAAACCTGATGAAACGCTGATGGTGCAATCCGGCAAGCCGGTTGGCGTGTTTCGTACCCACACAGGCGCACCGCGCGTGCTGATTGCCAACTCAAACCTGGTCCCCAAATGGGCGACGTGGGAGCACTTCAACGAGCTAGACCGGGTGGGTCTGATGATGTACGGCCAGATGACCGCTGGCAGCTGGATTTACATTGGTACTCAGGGCATTGTGCAGGGCACTTATGAGACTTTTGTTGAGGCAGGCCGACAGCACTACAACGGCGACCTGAGTGGCCGCTGGGTGCTAACCGCCGGGCTGGGCGGCATGGGTGGTGCGCAGCCGCTAGCCGCAACGTTTGCCGGCGCTTGCTCGCTCAACATTGAATGCGACCAGAGCCATATTGATTTCAGGCTGCGCACCCGTTATGTTGACAAACAGGCCGCCACGCTGGACGAGGCCTTGGCCCTGATCAAACATCACACAGAGCACAAAGAGGCCGTGTCGATTGCACTGTGCGCGAATGCGGCAGATGTCTTTCCTGAACTGGCCAAACGTGCACAAGCGGGCAGCATCCGCCCCGACATCGTGACCGACCAAACCTCAGCGCACGACATCATCAACGGCTACCTGCCCGCAGGCTGGACAAATGAGCGCGCTCTGGCAGCTCGTAAAGACCCGGCACAGCATCCGGCCCTGACCCAAGCCGCTGGCGAGTCATGCGCTGCACAGGTCAAAGCCATGCTGGCTTTTCACGCCATGGGCATCCCCACGGTGGACTATGGCAACAACCT
This sequence comes from Polaromonas sp. YR568, assembly GCA_945860515.1. Taxonomy (GTDB): domain Bacteria; phylum Pseudomonadota; class Gammaproteobacteria; order Burkholderiales; family Burkholderiaceae_C; genus Polaromonas. The sequence continues at coordinate 13,235 of CAMARI010000009.1, read as the reverse complement.
GCGCCAGGTCGCCAAAGATTTTGGCGTGGCCAATGCATTTGACTACCCCGGCTTTGTGCCGGCCTACATTCGACCCCTGTTTTGCAGCGGTACCGGACCCTTTCGCTGGGTGGCACTGAGTGGCGACCCCGAAGACATTGCCAAAACCGACGCGAAGATGAAAGAACTGTTCCCGGCCAACAAGCACCTGCACCGCTGGCTGGACATGGCCGCTGAGCGGATTGCTTTTCAGGGCTTGCCGGCACGCATTTGCTGGATAGGCCTGGGCGAGCGACACATTGCCGGGCTGGCGTTTAACGCGATGGTCAAAAGCGGTGAGCTGAAAGCGCCGATTGTGATTGGCCGAGATCACCTGGACAGTGGTTCCGTTGCGTCCCCCAACCGTGAAACAGAGGCCATGCAGGACGGCAGCGATGCCGTGAGCGACTGGCCACTGCTGAACGCGTTGCTCAACACCGCCAGCGGCGCAACCTGGGTCAGCCTGCACCACGGCGGCGGCGTGGGCATGGGGTATTCGCAGCATTCAGGTGTGGTGATTGTGGCGGACGGCACGGATGAGGCGGCTGAAAAACTGGGCCGTGTGTTGTTCAATGACCCCGCCACAGGCGTGATGCGCCATGCCGATGCAGGTTATGACATGGCCAAGGAAAGTGCCAAGGCCAACGGCCTGAATTTGCCAATGATTGGCTAAGCCGACATGACGCAAGCGCCGCTGATGCATGAGTTGCTCATACCCGGCCAGTTAAGCCTGCCGCAATTGCGCCGGCTGTGCAGCAGCAAGCCCCTGCCCGTGCAACTGGATGCCGCTTGCCGTGAAGGAATTCGCGCCAGTGCGAAGCTGGTCATGCGTGCCGCCGACGGCGGTGCTGCGGTGTATGGCGTGAACACCGGTTTTGGCAAGTTGGCCAACACGCGCATTGCCAAGCCTGACCTGGCCATCTTGCAGCTCAAGCTGCTGCGCTCGCATGCCGTTGGTGTGGGCGAGCCACTGGCAGAACATATTGTGCGGCTGATTTTGCTACTGAAGGCTGCCAGCTTGGCGCGTGGTTACTCGGGTGTGCGCGAAGAGGTCGTGGACGCGCTGCTCAGCCTGTACAACCACGGCATATGCCCGGTGATCCCTTGCCAAGGCTCGGTCGGCGCGTCGGGTGACCTGGCGCCGCTGGCGCATTTATGTTTGCCGCTGGTGGGTGAAGGCGAGGTGTTTTACAAGGGGCAACGGCTTCCAGCGCTGGAAGCACTTGAGCAAGCAGGCTTGCAAGCCATCGCCCTGTCAGCCAAAGAAGGGCTGGCACTCATCAATGGCACGCAGGTATCGACCGCAATGGCCATTGATGCACTGTTTGCCACCGAACGTGTGTTTGAAGCAGCAGTGATTGCTGGCGCGCTAACCCTCGATGCTGCGCGCGGCAGCGACGGCCCGTTTGATGCACGCATCCATGTGGTGCGTGGCCAGCCGGGGCAAATTGATTGCGCTGCCGCTTACCGGGCACTGACCCACGGTAGCGCTATTCGCAAATCGCACCTGGAAGGCGACGACCGCGTTCAAGACCCTTACTGCCTGCGCTGTCAGCCGCAAGTCATGGGCGCCTGCCTAGACCAGATGCGTTACGCCGCGCGGGTGCTGATGATTGAAGCCAATGCCGTGACCGATAACCCGCTGGTGTTTGCGGCGGACGATGCGCTGGTTTCAGGTGGCAACTTTCATGCTGAGCCTGTTGCGCTGGTGTGCGATGCCTTGGCTGTGGGGATTGCGGAAATAGGCGCGATTGCCGAGCGGCGCATTGCCATGCTGGTAGATGCCAATGTGTCGCGCCTGCCGCCCTTTCTCACGCCTGATGCCGGTCTCAATTCTGGCTTCATGATCGTGCACGTGACCGCCGCTGCGCTGGCGTCTGAAAACAAGTCCCTAGCCCACCCCGCCAGCGTTGACAGTCTGCCCACATCGGCCAACCAGGAAGATCATGTGTCCATGGCCACCTTTGCCGCGCGACGCCTGCAAGCCATGCTGCACAACACGGCACACATCGTGGGCATTGAACTGCTGGCTGCAGCGCAAGGCATTGAGTTTTTACGGCCCCTGACCAGTTCTGCACCGCTTGAGAGCCTGCACGCACTGATTCGTAGCGCCTCTCCCGCCATGATGCAAGACCGCAGCCTATCGCTTGAGATGACCGATCTGCAAAAGCGTGTCATGAGTGGTGACATATCGGCCGCGCTCGATGCACAACTACCGGAATTACGCGCATTGCAACTGGCATGAACAGTGCCTACATTTATTGACCTGTTAAATTTATCAACCTGCCCATCAACCCCCCCGGAGAAAACCATGAAAAAACTGCTCGCTTTGTCCATCGTCGCCATGGCTTGCGCCACCGGCCTCGCCCCAGTGCATGCGCAAGAAACCAAAATCACATTCGCCATGTCGGGTTGGACGGGCTTTGCGCCGCTCACACTGGCAAAAGAGGCAGGTATTTTCAAGAAAAATGGGCTGGATGTGACCATCAAGAAAATCCCCCAAAAAGATCGCCACCTGGCGATTGCCTCGGGTGACGTGCAGTGCGCTGCCACCACAGTTGAAACCTGGATCGCCTGGAACGCCAACGGTGTGGCCACCACGCAAATTTTTCAGCTTGACAAAAGCTTTGGCGCTGATGGCATGGTGGTCAAAGGCGGCATCAGCAAAATCAGTGACTTGAAAGGCAAGACCGTTGCCGCCAGCGCACCGGGCACAGCGCCCTACTTTGCACTGGCCTGGTTTTTGAAGAAAAACGGCATGACACCAAAAGACGTGAAGATCGTCAACCTGGAGCCGCAAGCCGCCGCCAACGCCATCATTGCGGGCGTAGCTGACCTGGACGCCGCCATGACGTATGAGCCCTATCTGAGCGCCGTACGCGCCAAGCCAGAGGCAGGCAAGATCATCGCCACCACGCTCGACTACCCGATGGTGATGGACACCGTGGGCTGCACGCCCAAGTTTTTGACTGACAACCCAAAGGCCGCCAAGGCATTGGCTGACAGCTATTTTGAAGCGCTGGAGATGATTCAAAAAGAGCCGAAAAAGAGCTTTGAAATCATGGGTGCCGATGTCAAGCAAACCGGTGAAGCGTTTGAGGGTAGCCAAAAGTTTTTACGCTGGCAAGACCGTGCTGCGAATCAGAAGTTTTTTGCAGGTGAACACGCCGCGTTTAGCAAAGAAGCGGCAGACTTGCTGATGGAAATGGGCGTGATCAAAAGCCTGCCAGACATGTCAAAGTTGGCCGACACCAGATTTCTGAAGTGAAGCCCCTTGAGCCTGTCGCCCCGCGCACGCGCATCGTGCTGGGCATCAGCTTTTTCATTCTGTTTTTCGCGCTTTGGGCAGCGGTGACACTTGGAGGGGTCGTCTCAAAAACCTTCTTGGCCGACCCGCTGACCATGGTGCGATCAGGCTACGACCTGCTGGTCAACCAGGGTTTTATCAAAGACATTGGCATGACCGTGTGGCGCGTATTTGGCGGTTTTTTGCTGGCTGCCGTGCTGGCTATACCGCTGGGTGTGCTGATGGGTGCTTACAAGCCGATTGAGGCGTTTTTCGAGCCCTTTGTCAGCTTTGCGCGTTACCTGCCTGCGTCAGCTTTCATTCCTCTGCTCATTTTGTGGGCCGGCATTGGCGAGGCGCAAAAGCTGTCGGTCATTTTCATCGGGTCGTTTTTTCAGCTGGTGCTGATGATGGCGGTGAGTGTGGGCAACACCCGGCGCGACCTGGTTGAAGCCGCCTACACGCTGGGCGCAAGCGACCGGGGCATTGTGTTGCGCGTACTGGTACCCAGCAGCGCACCCGATATTTTTGAAACCCTGCGCATGGTGTTGGGTTGGGCCTGGACCTACGTCATCGTGGCCGAGCTGATTGGCGCGTCCAGCGGCATTGGCCACATGATCACCGACAGCCAGGCGCTGCTGGCCACCGACCAGATTATCTTTGGCATCATCGTGATTGGCGTGATTGGGCTGGTGACCGATCTGGCTTTTAAAGCACTGAACCGCAAGCTGTTTCCTTGGGCCACATTATGAAGGTGCGGTATGCGTATTCTTGAGGTCAAAGGCGTCTCAAAAACCTTCAGCGGCACCGGCGCAGCCCAGAGCACACTCGCCTTGCAAGCGACCGACCTGAGCGTTGAAGAAAACGACTTCATCACCATCCTCGGCCCTTCCGGCTGCGGCAAAAGCACGCTCTTGAGAATGGTGGCCGGGCTGGACACGCCAACAACGGGCAATATCACGCTTGACGGTAAAACAGTCACTGCACCGGGCGCCGACCGGGGCATGGTGTTTCAAAGCTACACGCTGTTCCCGTGGCTGACGGTCCTGGAGAACGTGTGTTTCGGCCTGCGTGAAAAAGGACTACCGCTCACCGAACAGCTGGCCATTGCCCACCCCTTCATCGCCAAAGTCGGCTTGAAAGGATTTGAAAGCCATTTCCCCAAGCAACTGTCGGGCGGTATGCAGCAGCGCACGGCACTGGCCCGGGCACTGGCCAACAACCCGCGCATGCTGCTGATGGACGAGCCCTTTGGCGCTTTGGACCATCAGACCCGCGAGCTGATGCAAGAGCTGCTTCAAGGCATTTGGGAGGCTGAGCGCAAAACCGTGCTGTTTGTAACGCATGATATTGACGAAGCGATTTTTATGGGCAACCGGGTGGTGGTGATGAGCGCCCGTCCCGGCAGCATCAAGTGTGACTTGCCTGTAGCGATTGCCCATCCGCGCCACTATTCAGTCAAAACCACGCCTCTGTTTATGGCACTCAAAGCACAATTGACGGAAGAAATCCGCGTGGAGGTGCAACGCGCTGCGGGTGTCATGGCTGAAGCTGAATAAATTGATCTGCCGTTAAGTCAGGATCACCACAATGCCGGTCGTTCCTGCCCTCGCCCAACCGGGTAAGCGGCAAGTCAACTCACAGCCAGCGCTTGAGCAGACCCATGACCTGGTCAAAGCGTTTACCGTAGGGCGGGTAAAACAGATCCCCGCGTGCCCACTTCGATTGCACCAGCACTGGCTTTTGCATCGTCAGCCTTAAAAACCCGGCCTCGCCGTGGTAACTGCCCCAGCCGCTTGCGCCAATGCCGCCAAACGGCAAGTTCTCGTGGGCAATGTGCATCAAGGTGTCATTGACCGTCACGCCGCCGCTGACGGTATGGGCCAGCACGGTGTCGCGCGCGGCGGTGTTGGTGCCAAACCAGTACAGCGCCAGTGGGCGAGGCCGGGCATTGATGTAGTCAATGGCCTCGGTCAAAGACGCATAAGGCAACACCGGCAGGATGGGGCCGAAGATTTCTTCTTGCATCAGCTGGGCGCTGGCGGGTACGTCAAACGCCAGCACCGGTAGCATCTGACGGTGTTCGCTCGCATTGCCGCCGGTGTTGATGACCTGCAGCTTTGCACCGCCCGCCTCTGCTGCGGCCAGCATCGCCTGCAGGCGTTCGTGATGGCGTGGGCTGATGATGGCGGCGTAGTCGGGGTTGCCTGCGATGGTGGGGAACAGCTTGGCCACAGCCTGGGCATAGGCATGACCGAAGGCTGCCTCTTTGCCTTTGGGCAGCAACACATAGTCGGGTGCAATGCAGGTCTGCCCGGCGTTTAGCAGCTTGCCATGCGCAATTTTGATGGCGGCAGCGTCCAGGTCGCAGCTGGCGTCAATGATGCAGGGCGATTTGCCGCCCAGCTCCAGGGTAGTGGGGGTCAGGTTGGCAGCGGCGGCTTTGGCAACGATGCGGCCCACAGCAGTAGAGCCGGTAAAGAACAGGTGGTCAAACGGCAGGCTTGAGAATTCAGCAGCAAGCTCGCCATCGCCCAGCACCACGCACAGCTCATCAGGTGCAAACGCTTTTCCAATCAATTCAGCCATCAGCGCAGATGTGTGCGGCGTCAATTCGCTGGGCTTGAGCATCACGCGGTTGCCCGCAGCCAGCGCCGTGATGACCGGGCCCAAGGCAAGCTGGACCGGGTAATTCCACGGCGACACAACACCCACGACCCCTAGAGGCTGGCGCTGCAGGTACGCGCTGGCGGGCTGCAGGTACAGCGGGGTGCTGACTTTTTGCGGCTTGATCCATTTGGGCAATGACTTGAGCGTATGCGACAACAAGGTACGCAGCACAAACAGGTCAGCGATTTCAGTTAACTGCAAAGACCGCATGCCAAAGTCTTTTTGCACCGCCTGCGCCAGTGCGGTGCCGTGGTCGTCAAGCAAGGCCTTCATGGTCAAGAGTCTGCTTTGGCGCTGGGCCAGCGGAACCTCAATTTGGGCACGGCTGGCTTTGTACTGCGCATCAAAAAGGACGTGCAGGCGGGTCTGGTCGGTTGTGGTCATGTAGAGATCATAAAAGCTTAAAAGCTGCACGGTGCAGGAAATAGCGGAAGTGACCCCGTTTGCGCTGCATCTGGCAAACACACTTACCCAAGAAAGACGCACTCCAAGGCCTGCGTCCACAACAGGTCAGCAAAGACTGAACTTGTAAGCGGTACGACCGCTGCGGCTGATGCCGGGCACATAGACGGCACTGGCCACATCGGGGTAGATCTGCATCAGATTGGGCGCGTTCGGATAGCCTTGAGGCTCAAAGCACAGGCTTTGCTGCTGGAGGTAACGCGCGCCACCCTTGCCAAGGCCGCCAGCCAGCGGTTCGTTGGGCGATAGCCCGGTGTAAAACTGCAGGGCGGGCTCGGTGGACCAGACTTGCATCACGCGGCCGCTGGCCTGGGCGCTGGCCTGTGCGGCCAGCGTCAGTTGATGGGGCGCTGGTTTATTCACTAGGTAGCAGCAGTCGTAACCGCCCTGCCCCCAGGCGCTTATGGCTCGTGGCTGAAGAAAGTCAAAGCGGGACCCAGCGACTGGCAGCAGTTCGCCAGTGGCGACCCAATCGCCTGTCATGCCAAACTGCTGATCGGCAAAAACAGTGACCTGGTGGTCCAGCACACTGCCGCTGGCGTGGCCGTTGAGGTTGAAAAACGCATGGGTGGTGAAGCTGGCGACGGTTGACTTGTCGAGTGCCATCGCCTCGTAATCCACTACCAGTTCGTTCGCGTCCGTCAGGCTGTACATCAGGCTCAGGGCCAGCGTACCGGGAAACCCCTCTTCGCCATCAGCAAACACATAGCGCATCTCTACGCTTGACAGATTGTTCTGCACCGCATCAAACACCTGGTAGCGCGAACCCTTGATGCCTCCGTGCAGGCAATGCGGGCCGTTGTTGACAGTCAGCGGGTGACGTTCGCCATCAAGCATGAAGCCCGCGTTGCCGATGCGCCCTGCATGGCGGCCAATGAACGCGCCCATGGATGGCGAGCCTGACAAAAACCCATCAAGGCTGTCGTAACCCATCACCACGTCGCCTAAGTGGCCGTCGCGGTCAGGTACCAGCAACTGCGCTATTTTGGCGCCGTAGTTGGTGATGCTGCACACCATCCCGCTGGCGTTGCGCAGGGTGTACAGGGCTACTGGTTTGCCGTCAACAACACGTTGGAAACGACCTGGCTGCAGCAGCGTTGAGCCTGCCACAAAGCCTCAGGCGACGTTGTGGTTGGCCATCAGCTCCAGCGAGCGCACCAGTGCCGAATGGTCCAGGTCCTGCATGCCATTGGCGGCGCAAACTTGCATCAATTGCGCGGCGCTGGCGGTTTGCGGCAGGGCTACGCCCAGCGCTTTGGCACCTTGCAGGGCCAGGTTCAAATCCTTTTGATGCAGACCTATCCTGAAGCCCGGCGCAAAGGTGCGTTTGATCATGCGTTCGCCATGCACCTCCAAAATGCGCGACGCAGCAAAGCCGCCCATCAGCGCCTGGCGCACCTTGGCCGGGTCTGCGCCTGCCTTGCTGGCAAACAGCAGCGCCTCGCCCACCGCTGCAATGTTCAAAGCCACAATGATCTGGTTAGCCACCTTGCAGGTCTGGCCGTCACCGTTGCCGCCAACCAGCGTGATGTTTTTACCCATCAGCTCAAACAGGGGTTTGACTTTGTCAAACGCGGCCACGGGCCCGCCGACCATGATGGTCAAGCTGGCCGCCTTGGCGCCGACTTCACCACCAGACACCGGCGCGTCCAGATAATCGCAGCCCAGGGCATTGATTTTCTGGGCGAATTCTTTGGTGTCCATCGGCGAGATGGAACTCATGTCGACCACGGTTTTGCCTTGGCTTAAACCTTGGGCCACACCAGCGTCACCGAATAAAACCTTGGCCACATCAGGCGTGTCGGGCAGCATCATGAAAATGATGTCGGCTTTTTGAGCCACCTCTTTGGCTGACGTGCAGGCATGTGCTTTGTCGCCGAGCAGGTCTGCCGGTATTTTGCTGCGGGTGCTTAAGAAAACGTCATGCCCCGCCTTGATCAAATGCGCCGCCATGGGCGCACCCATGATGCCAAGACCCACAAAGCCGAGTTTCAAACCAAGTTTGCTCATTGCAGTATTTCCAGAAAAATTAAATTGAATAACGGTCATGCAGCGCCTGCGTGGCAGCCCTGAAAACGCCCAGGTCACTGCCTACACCAACAAAAGTAGCACCCAACGCCATGTAGCGCCGTGCATCAGCCTCCACCGGGGCCAAAATACCGGTTGGCTTGCCAAAAGCCTTGGCATCGGCAAACACAGCGGCTATCGCAGCCTGAACCTCTGGATGGTTCGCGTTGCCCAGGTGACCCATGTCGGCAGCCAAGTCAGACGGCCCGATAAAAACACAGTCAACCCCTTCGACGGCTGCAATCGCTTTGGCGGCAAGCACACCCACACGGCTTTCGATTTGCAGCATCACGCAAATATGGTCGTTGATGGACTTGAAGTAGTCGGGCACCGTGCCGTAACGGTTGCTTCGCTGCGACACCGACACACCGCGCATGCCTTGGGGCGGGTAGCGGGTGGCGCGCACGGCCTGCAGTGCCTCGGCTTCGCTTTCAATAAACGGAATCAAAAAGTTATAAAACCCGGCGTCCAGCAAACGCTTGAGTTCTACCGGGTTGTTGCTGGTGGGCCTGACCACAGGCGCGCTTGGGCTGTCTTTGAGCGCCATCAACTGCGGTATGAACGTGTTCACGTCGTTGGGTGAATGCTCGCCGTCCAGCAGGATCCAGTCAAACCCGGCCACACCCAGCACCTCCATGGTGATGGCGTTGGCCAATGATGACCAGCAGCCAATCAGGCGCTTGCCGGCAAGCAGGTCGCGCTTGAAGCCGTTGGGAAAGGGTTGGTAGGCAGTGTGGTGTGTCATGGCGGTTTAACTGTCTCGTTTTGGGTTCGGTGGGCTAGTCGGCCTTGATGCCCGCTGCCTTGATAACCTGCGCCCACTTGGTAACTTCAGCTTGCTGAAAAGTACTTATCTGGGCGCTGGTCATTTTGGCGGGCTCCATGCCAAAGCCCTTGAGCTTGGCCTGCATCTCGGGCTCGGCCAGAATACGGCCAATCTCGTCGTGCAGGCGATTGACGATCGGGGCGGGCGTGCCAGCTGGTGCAAAAATCGCTTGCCAGGACAGCACTTCAAAGTTGTCCAGCCCCTGCAAACCGGATTCGGTCACGGTCGGTACGTCAGGCAGCGATGCCAGGCGCTTTGCAGAAGTAACGGCGATGGCACGCAATTTTCCGCTTTGGATGTGCGGTGCGGCCACCACGCTGGTGTCAAACATCATGTCAACCTGCCCACCCATCACGTCCTGAATAGCCGGGCCGCTGCCCTTATAAGGCACATGCGTAAACTTCACACCTGACCTGAAGGCTAGCAGCTCAAGCGATAAATGTTGCGATGTGCCTGCGCCTGCTGACGCAGATGACAGGCCACCATTTTTGAGCTTGCTGGCATCCAGCACATCCTTCAAGGTCTTATACGGGCTGGCCTGGCTGACGACCAGCACCAGCGGGTTGGTACCTATCAGTGTGATGGGTACAAAAGACTTGACCGGGTCATAGCCGATTTTTGCGTACATGCTGACGTTGATTGCATGCGAGCTGACGGTGCCGCCCACCAGGGTGTAGCCATCGGCTGCAGCGCGTGAACCCACTTCAGAGCCAATACTGCCGCCTGCACCTGGCTTGTTGTCAATGATGATGCTGCTGCCGAGCACCGCACCGAGCTTTTGGCCTATCAACCGGCCCAGCACATCAGTAGTCCCGCCTGGTGGAAACGGCACCAGGTAGGTAATCGGTTTGCCTGTTGGCCAGCCGCCTTGGGCAAATGCTGGCCATGTTGCAAAGCTTGCTGCTATGGCGGCCAAGGTGGTGTGAACTAGGGTACGGCGTTGCATCATGATGGTTCCTTGCTTTGTGTGACGTTGATGGGGCGTGGTGATGGTGTTGCGCGTACCCGCAGGCAAGCCGCCATCATTGGCAACAATGGCGACGTTGTCGCTGCTGTGCATCGTGATGAAAAGCGGCTGCGTCTTTGGCGAGGTCGGCGTAGCGTGGTCAGTCATGTTGCAGCTTTGTTCGGGCAAATCACATGCTCACTTGTAGAACGAAGGCAACCACAGCGAGAAAGCCGGTACGTAGGTCACCAGCAGCAAGCAGACACCAAGTGCGCTGTAAAAAGGCAAGATTGAGCGCATCACCTGGCCGACCGTTATCTCGCCAATCGCACAGCCGACGAACTGCACTGTTCCGACCGGCGGCGTGTTCAGGCCGAGCGCGCAGTTGATCAGCATCACGATGCCGAACTGCACCGGGTCCATGCCGAACTGCATCGCAATCGGCATAAAGATCGGCGTGCAGATCAGGATGGTGGCCGCCATATCGAGAAAAGTGCCGAGAATAAACAGCAGTACGTTGATCATCAGAAAGATGATCCAGGGTTCACTGCTGACTGACTTCATCAGCGCGCCGGTGAGCTGAGGCACTTCGTACAGCGCCATGAAGTAGCCAAAGGCAGACGAGATGCCGATTAACAGCAGCACCACACCCGTTGTCTTGCAGGCTTTGGCGCAGGCTTTCATGAAGTTGTGCCACGTCAGCGTCTTGTAGACCAGTACCGTGATAGCCAGGGCCCAGGCCACGGCTATCGATGCCGACTCGGTGGCTGTGAAAGCGCCCGACAGGATGCCGACCAGGATGATGACCACCACCAACAGGCCCGGCAACGCGGCGCCGAATGAACGCATCACCTCACCCAAACCCTGAAATTTGCCGCGTGTCGGGTAGCCGCGCTTGACAGCCACGTAGTAGGCCGCGCCCAGGTTGCAGAGGGTCAGGATGATCGCCGGTACCAGGCCCGCCAGGATCAGGCTCAAAACGCTGACCGAGGCGATACCGGAGGTGGCAAGCGTGAAGATGATCATATTGTGCGAGGTCGGCATGATGGCGCCGACCAGCGAGGAATGGGTGGTGACGTTGACCGCGTAGTCGGCGTCGTAGCCCTCTTTTTTCATCAGCGGGATCATCACCGAGCCCATCGCCGACACGTCGGCAAGGGGCGAGCCGGCAACACCGCCGAACAGCGTGCAGCCGATGACATTGCTCATGCCGAGGCCACCGCGCACATGGCCGATCAGGCTGTTGGCAAAGCGCACGATGCGCTCGGCGATCCCGCCGTAAAGCATCAGTTCGCCTGCGAAGACAAAGAACGGGATAGCAAGAAAGGAGAATACCTGCATGCCGCCGACCATCTTCTGGAACACCACGGCGATTGGAAGACCGGCGGCAACGATGGTGACCACTGAGGACAGGCCGATCGCGAATGCGACCGGTACGCCGAGCACCAGGAGAAGCGTGAAGCTCAGGCCAAGTACGGTCAGTTCCATGCGGGCTCCACTACTTGACCGCGTACCAGCGCGATCACATGTTCAATTGAAAACAGGACGATCAGCACGCCCGCGATCACCACTGGCAGGTAGTCGATTCCATCCGGGACGGGCAACATGGGTTTTTTCTCATTCCATTTGGCGACCATCCACAGCTGGCCGCCGTAGACCATCAACGCGCCGAAGCTACCGACAAGAAAGTGAATCAGTATTTCAATCCGATGCTGCCATTTTTCAGGCAACAGCACCACCAGGGACTCCAGTCCGATATGGCCGGCATCGCGCACGCCGACGGCCACACCGAATGCAGTAACGAACAGCACCAGCAGCAGGGCCAGCGCCTCGGCCCAGGTCGGCGTGTCGTTGAGGATGTAACGCCCGATCACCTGCCATTGGACGCACAGCACAACCGCGATCAGTCCGATCACGGCCAGGATCAGGCAAAGCTTGGACAGCGCCGCGCAGATTTTTGTGTACATGTTTTTCTTCCACTTTTTATTGCTGCGACGCTCTCCCCTGAGGGAGAGGCTCGAAACCAGATCGCGAGGCTTACCTGGTATCCTGGACCGACTTGACCAGGCGCTTCATGTCAGCTGTGGTCATGAACTTTTCGTAGACCGGACCCATCACGGACTGGAACGACTTCTTGTCCACTTCGACGATCTCGGCACCGGCGGCCTTAACATTCGCCAGTGACTTGGCCTCCTGCTCATCCCACTTCTGGCGCCCGAAGGCCACGGATTCCTTGGCTGCAGCGCGGATCATGTCCTGCTCTGCCTTGGGCAGTTTGTCAAAGACGATCTTGGACATGACCAGGATCTCGGGCGCCATCGAATGCTCGGTCTTTGAGTAAAACTTCACGGCTTCGACATGCTTGGCCGTGTCGAAGGACGGGATGTTGTTCTCGGCGGCATCGATCAAGCCGGTTTTCAGGCCGGTGTAGACCTCGCCATAAGGCATGGGCGTGGCGTTGGCGCCCATCGCGCCGATCAGCGCAACCCAGAGGTCGGATTGCTGTACGCGGATCTTCAGGCCTTTGGCATCGGCCACCGTCTTGATCGGTTTCTTGGCATAGATCGAGCGTGCACCGCTGTCATAAAACGCCAGGCCGATGAAACCGGCGGTCTCGCAGCTTTTCAGGATTTCGTCGCCGACCGGGCCGTCTAGCGACTTGCGCATGTGTGCGATGGAGCTGAACAGGAAGGGCATGGTAGGCACCTGAGTCAGCGGGCAGATGGCGTTCATCGGGCCCACATTGACGCGGGTGAAGTCGAGCGCGCCAATCTTGACCTGGTCGATGGTTTCCTTCTCGCTGCCCAGCGCCTGCTTGTTGAAGACCTTGATCTTATGCTTGCCGCCGCTTTTCTTTTCGAGCAGTTCGCTCATGTACTTCACGGCAGCCACCGTCGGGTAGTCGTCAGCGTTATGGGTGTCGGCCGATCGGAATTCGGCGGCGAAACCTGCCAATGGGG
>CAMARI010000008.1 GCA_945860515.1 Polaromonas sp. YR568 | reverse complement strand
ACATCAGAACCAGTCAAAAAATAAGAACGGGGGAGCCAAAAGACTGGCGAAACCCCGCACCGCTGCACCTTCGACGCAGCAGCGCGGGCAGTCAGCAGCGCACGGCGTGCGCGTTGCGGGGCTTACTTGGCAGGCTCGTCTGGCTTCTTGGCATTGCCTTCGATGTACGGGCTCCATGGCTTGGCTTTCACCGGGCCGGGGGTCTTCCAAACCACGTTGAACTGACCGTCAGCCTTGATCTCGCCGATGAATACCGACTTGTGCAGGTGGTGGTTTTTCTCGTCCATCTTGGAGACGATGCCCGAGGGTGCCTTGAAGGTCTGGCCGGCCATGGCGGCGATGACTTTGTCGGTGTCTGTGGACTTGGCTTTTTCAACCGCTTGCTTCCACATGTTGATGCCGATGTAGGTCGCTTCCATCGGGTCGTTGGTCAAAGGCTTGTCCTTGTGACCGGCGATGCCCTTGGCTTTGGCGTAAGCGCCCCATTTTTTGATGAACTCGTCATTGGCCGGGTTCTTGATCGACTGGAAGTAGTTCCAGGCGGCCAGGTGACCGACCAGTGGCTTGGTGTCCACGCCGCGCAGTTCTTCTTCGCCCACAGAGAAGGCGACAACCGGCACGTCTTTGGCTTTGAGGCCGGCGTTACCGAGTTCTTTGTAGAAAGGCTCGTTGGAGTCACCGTTGATGGTGGAGACCACGGCGGTTTTGCCACCGGCGGAGAATTTCTTCACGTCAGCCACGATAGTTTGATAGTCCGAGTGGCCAAACGGTGTGTATTTTTCGTCGATGTCGCTGTCTTTCACGCCTTTGCTTTTGAGGTAAGCGCGCAGGATTTTGTTGGTGGTGCGTGGGTACACATAGTCAGTGCCCAGCAGAACCCAACGCTTGGCAGCGCCGCCTTCTTTGCTCATCAGGTAGTCCACCGCAGGGATGGCCTGCTGGTTGGGCGCTGCACCTGTGTAGAACACGTTTTTGGAGAGCTCTTCACCTTCGTACTGAACGGGGTAGAACAGCAGGCCGTTCATTTCTTCAACGACAGGCAACACCGACTTGCGGGATACGGAAGTCCAGCAGCCGAAGATCACGGAGACTTTGTCTTGACCGAGCAGTTGCTTGGTTTTTTCAGCGAACAGGGGCCAGTTGGAAGCCGGGTCCACGATGACAGGCTCGAGCTTCTTGCCCATGACGCCGCCTTTGGCATTGATCTCGTCAATGGCCATCAGCACGGTGTCTTTGAGGACGGTTTCAGAAATCGCCATGGTGCCAGACAGGCTGTGCAAAATGCCGACTTTGATGGTGCCGCCCGTCTGGGCATATGAGGGCAGGGCAGACAAGCCCGTCAGGGCCACGGCTGCGGTGAGCGCTTTGAGGGTAAAGCGGCGTGAATTCAGGTATTGCATGAGTGCTTCTCCAGTAGGGTGTTTTGTGGCGTGTCGCTGTGCGGGGACCGAATCCGGACTTTGCTCAGCGATGGTTTCATTTTGGTGACTTCAGATGGATTGCGAAATACGCCGGGTGGCGTATGCCGGGCCAACAGCCAGCCCAGCTTGGGGCCCACATGGGCAGCTCTTGCGGCCTACAAACATCGTCGTTATCTACTAGCCTTTACCCGCCTTAAAACGGGCTAGATTTCAATATCTGACTAATTCCTAGGGTTTTTACCAATTAACAACACCCTATGAAAGCCATTGGAGCTATTGTTTGGCACTCGCACTAACAGAGTGCTAATATTTAGCCTAAATGCAGTTTCCCAAAGGAGTTCTACTGTGTCTTCTGCCTCGTATCCGCTCGCTTCCTCTGCCTTGGCTGTCCCAGTTCTGACTGGTACTGCGGGTGTTGCCAGCGCCAACCCTTGGTCGCTGTTGCCGCCTCTGGGTAACTTGGATGCCTATATTTCGGCTGTCAACCGGCTGCCCATGCTCACACTGGAGCAGGAGCAAACCTTTGCACGCCAGCTGCGCGACTCCAACGACATGGCCTCGGCGGAGAAGTTAGTGCTCTCTCACTTGCGCTTGGTCGTCTCTACCTCGCGCAAATACCTGGGGTATGGCTTGCCGCATGGTGATTTGATACAAGAAGGCAACATTGGCCTGATGAAAGCCGTCAAGCGCTTTGACCCGGATCAAGGTGTTCGGCTGGTGAGCTATGCGCTGCACTGGATCAAGGCAGAGATGCATGAGTACATTTTGAAAAACTGGCGCATGGTGAAAGTGGCCACCACCAAGGCACAGCGCAAGCTTTTCTTTAACCTGCGCTCGATGAAACAGGGTTACAAGGACGATGCGGACGTGGCTACCCACCGCGACACGCTGAGCGACGACCAGATCAGCCAGATGGCCAAATCGCTGAACGTCAAGCGTGAAGAGGTCATTGAAATGGAGCAGCGCATGTCCGGTGGCGACGTACTGCTGGACCCGAGCCCCAGCGATGATGGCGAAGAGGCGTTTGGCCCGATTGCCTATTTAGCTGACAGCGCGCAAGAGCCAACTGCGCTGATGGAGGCCCATGCCCGTGACAACTTGGCCAACGACGGCATTGCGACCGCCTTGCAAGGCCTGGACGAACGCTCACGCAAAATTGTCGAAGAGCGGTGGCTGAAGGTCAACGACGACGGCTCAGGCGGCATGACGCTGCATGACTTGGCGGCGGTTTATGGCGTGAGCGCGGAACGGATTCGCCAGATTGAAGTGGCGGCCATGAAGAAGATGAAAAAAGTATTGGTTGACTACGCGTAAATCTTCAATCGACTGACCCGACAAGCCATTGCCGTGAGAACAGCAATGGCTTTTTTGTGGCCGAAACTTACCTGCCTTTGAGCAGCAAGCGGATGTCGGCGGTCAAACCTTCTGCCCCGCTGCCGTAGCGGTTGTACAGACGTAGGCGGCCCTGCGTGTCGTAAATGTAGTTGCCGGCCGAATGGTCAATGCTGTAACTGCTGGCGGTCCGGCCTTCCACTTTTTTGTAGTAAATCTTGAAGTCTTTGGCGACCACCGGCAGTTGCTCGGCGCTGGGGCGCAATGCCAGAAAGGTCGGGTCAAAGTTGCCCATGTAGGCTTTGAGAATCTCGGGCGTGTCGCGCTCGGGGTCCACTGAGATGAATACGCCTTGCAGCTTGTCGCCGTCTGCACCGAGTGACTTTTTGATGCCCGCCAGGTCGGTCATCGACGTTGGGCAGACATCGGGGCACTGGGTAAAACCAAAAAAAACCACCACCACCTTGCCCGCAAAGTCCTTGATGCTTCGGTTTTTGCCGTTTTGATCGGATAGCGCAAAGTCTTTGGCATAGTCAGCGCCGGTCAGGTCGATGCTCTTGAATTGCGGCTTGTCTGGCGCGCAGGCTACCAAAAACAGCGCGAAAAGAGGCGTAAAAATGGCTTTAACCCAATAAATAAAGGGGCGAGCAGCTCCTGAATGAATAGCGTTCATCAGCATAAAACCTAAATAAGGTAGTGGTCTATCAGCAGCGCCGCAAAGAGGGCTGACAGGTGAATCAGGGAAAAGCGAAACGTCTTGCGAGCCAGTGCTTCTGAATAATTGCGCCACAGCTTGAAGCCATACCAGCTGAAGCCAAAACTCAAACCTGTTGCCGCGATCAGGTACAGCCAGCCACTCATCTGAAACACAAACGGCATCAGGCAAGCCGGGAAAAGCACCAGTGTGTACAGAAAAATCTGTAGTCGGGTGAATTCGTTCCCGTGGGTCACGGGCAGCATCGGCAAGCCAGCCTTGCGATAGTCCTCAACCCGGTACAGGGCCAGCGCCCAGAAGTGCGGCGGTGTCCATAAAAAGATGATGAGAAACAAAATCAGCGCCTCTGGGCCGACAGTGCCGGTCATGGCGGCCCAGCCCAGTACCGGCGGCATGGCGCCTGATGCTCCACCAATCACAATGTTTTGCGGGGTCAGCGGTTTCAAAATCACGGTGTAAACAACGGCATAACCGACAAAGGTGGCGAAGGTCAGCCACATCGTCAGCGGATTGACCCAGACATACAAAATGACCGAGCCAATGGTGCACAGGACGGCTGAAAAAGTCAGCGTCAGCCAGTTGCTGATCTGGCCCTGTGCAGTAGCCCGCATGGCGGTGCGCTTCATGCGCGCGTCGATGCCCTGCTCAACCAGGCAATTGAACGCAGCGGCCGCGCCTGCGACCAGCCAGATGCCGATGCAGGCCATCAGCCCCAGTTGCAGGTCAGCCCAGCCGGGAACCCCGGGAACAGCCAGCACCATGCCAATCAGCGCGCAAAACACAATCAGTTGCACCACTCGCGGCTTGGTCAACACATAAAACTGCCTGAATTTGGACGGCACGTGCCCAGGTAAAAGGATATCGGTGATGCTCATACAAACAGTCGGGCTGGGCTGAATTTTGACGCGCTGGCCCTGCCTGGTGCGCTGCAGCTGTTGCAGACGATGCCTGTGAGAACGATGACCAGAGCAGCAGCGCCGCCTGTGTGCATGACAGCTGCTGCCAGTGGCCAGCCAAGCAGCACATTGCCCAGCCCGGTAGCGACCTGTAGCAGCGCCAAGCCAGCAAGCCACATGCCGATATGGCGCATGGTTTGAATTTTGTACAGCTTAATGGCCAGCACTAGCATTGCGACAAAGACAACGTAGGCGCTTAAACGGTGAACGTAATGGATCGCCGTCAGAGCCTGAAAGCTGATGTTGTCACCATTGCGACCGGCGCCCAGCTCGCGCCACAGCGTAAAGCCTTCGAGGAAGTTCATTGCCGGCCACATTGAGTTCTGGCAGGCTGGAAAGTCGGTACATGCCAATACGGCATAGTTGGTGCTGACCCAGCCGCCCAGCGCAATTTGTACCCACAAAAGAGCAAAGGTGGCGAATATCCAGGCGAGTGTATTTTTTTGCATTGCAACCGGCGCTATCCCGTCCAGCGCTTGCCTATAACGAACGCTCTGTACTTTGAGCAGGGACAGCAGCACCATGCCGCCCAACAGGTGCATCGTGACTATCGCAGGGAACAACTTCATGGTTACCGTCAGCGCACCAAACGCACCTTGCAGGCACACCCATAGCAATGTGAAGGTGGGCCACCAAGGCGAGATGTCATCCTGTTTGGCCCGCAGCTGGTTGGGTCCCGTGTTGCGCAGCGGTTGCCTGCGACGCCCTAGCCAAGTGGTGACAGCCAGTGTAAGAATTAGCACGCCCACGCCCGTAGCCAGGTAGCGGTGAATCATCTCAATCCAGGCTTTCGAGTGCGTTACCGGACCGCTTGGCATGGCGGCTTGTGCAGCGTTGATTTGCTGCACAGCACCGACAGGGCTGGCGTGGCCGTAGCAGCCCGGCCAGTCAGGGCAGCCCAGGCCGGAGTCCGTCAAGCGCGTGAAGGCGCCAAAGATAACCAGATCAAAGGTGAGAAACAAAGTCACCAGCGTGAGCACGCGCAGACGCTGTGCGGTGGGCGCTTTGCGGCTCCTCAGCCAGACCCATGCCAGCGGGCCGATGGCGACGACTACGCCCATGAGCATCAGGCGCAGCGCGGGGCTCAGGTTGTAAAGTTCTTGCGTATCCATCTTGCTTAGCGGCCTTCTTTGTCCCAGCTACCAGAGGCTCTTAAAAGCCGGTCCATATCACGCTTGGCTTTGGCGGCGCCCGCGGCGTCCATGTTGGCCGGAAAACGCATCATCAGATTGCCCAGTGGGTCCACCACATACAAGTGGTCTTCAAGACGCTGGCCTGTCGCCGGTGGCAACCACTCTGCCAGTTTGTCCGATGGTACGCGCAGTTGGGTCGCCTCAGTTAGCGCAGGTTTCAGGCGCCCATCAATCGGGGCTGCATCAGTCACCAGCCAGACCCAGTCGACACGCACTTTTTCCTTGCCCAGTGACTCACGCAGTTGCCGCTGGAAATACAGGCGATTTTGACAAGCGGTGTCGCAGTTTGCGTTGGCAATACTGATCAGCAGCCATTGATTTTTCAATGCCGGCAACTCGCCTGGCTTGCCGTTCAAATCCAGCGTAGCGATGGCTGGCAAAGGGCGCTGGGGGGTGATCAGTTCGCCATAATTGCGCCGGCCTTCAGGGCGAATCACATAGTAGGTAACGTATGACGCGATCACCGGTGCGGCACACACCAGCAGCACGCCAATCATCTTCCAGCGACCAGCCTTGGTGTCTGGGCTGTTGTCACCGAGCACCGGCACGGTGTGTACCGTCATGCTCAGTGGCTTGTCTTGTGGCGGATTGGAGGCGGAGCTGATATCAGGCATGAAGTGCTTGTTTGCGCTTGACGCGCCACGGGTGAATGATTTGGAACCAGGTATAAAGACCTGCGACAAGGGCGCTCAAAGCAAACCACTGAAACGCATAGCCATAGTGCTTGTCAATGCCCACATTGGGCGCAGCCCACTCACGCAGCAAGCCTTCATTGGCTGGGCCGGTTTGAACCATCGACACTGACATCAAGGGCAGGCCAGTTTCGCGGCTGAAATCAACAATACCAATATTCTGCCGTATGCGCGACGTATCGACGCCCTTGAACTCATATAACTTGGAAGGGGGTGGGGCGATGCGGCCATGGACGGTGACAGTTCCAGATGGTGTTTGAATATCGGGCAACTTGGCGCGGTCTTCAAAATTACGCATGACCCACCCGCGCTGGACCAAAATGACTGGCCCGCTGCCGTCCAGCACCAAGGGAGTGACTACCACCAGGCCTGTTTTGCCGTTCATTTGGCGGTTGTCCAGAAACACCGTGTGATCTGCACGCCAGACACCTTTGAATGTGGCACGCCTGTGCACCGCCTCCTGCAGGTTTTTAAAGGTTGCCAGATCTACAGCGTTCAACATCGATTCGTTGCCTTGCCCTTCAATTGCAAGCATCAGCGCCTGCTTTTGCGCGGCGCGGCTCATTTGCCATTGGCCCAGTGAGAAGGTCAACGCAGCCACCAGCAATGCTGCGCTTGTCAGCAACCAAAACCTTGTCTTGGGCGAGAGTTGAGCCATCAGCCGATAATCCCCCGCATGACATATCTTGTAGCCATCGCCTTTTTAGCCATTCTTGCCAGCCTGGCCACTGCGCTGTTTTTCATGATGAAAGATGGTGCCAACGGAAAGGCGAAAACCAGCAACATGGCCAAAGCACTGGCTTTTCGCATCGGGTTTTCAGTACTGCTGTTTGTGTGCATTTTGATAGCGTGGAAGATGGGCTACATTCAGCCGACAGGCTTGCCTGTCAGCAAATAAAACTCGGTAAAACTCGATTCTGCAAAACAACAAAGGCCGCACACTGCGGCCTTTTTAATGGCTTGCGCCAATCCGCTTAGAGCCAGTACACCAGGATATACAGACCCAGCCACACCACGTCCACAAAGTGCCAGTACCAGGCCGCACCTTCAAAACCAAAGTGCTTGTCAGCCGTGAAATGGCCTTTTTGCAGTCGCAGCGTGATGAAGAGCAACATCAACATACCGACAAACACGTGAAAGCCATGAAAACCGGTCAACATGTAGAAGGTTGAACCATAGACACCAGAATTGAGCTTGAGGTTCAAATCAGAATACAGGTGCGCGTACTCATAGCCCTGGACGAACAAGAAGACCAGACCCAGCAGCACCGTGGTCCACATGAAAGCGATGGTTTTACCGCGGTGGCCTTCGCGCAGGGCGTGGTGGGCAATTGTCATGGTCACGCCTGATGTCAGCAGCAGAGCCGTGTTGATGGTGGGCAACCAAAAGGGCCCAACAGTTTGAAAGGGCTCAACAATATCAGCAGGTGATGCTGTAGCGCCGGCGGCTACGCTTGGCCAAACAGCTTTGAAGTCAGGCCACAGCAATGCGTTTTCGAGCCCGCCCAGTTCCGGCACGGAGTGCATGCGCGCCCACCACAGCGCGGTAAAAAACGCACCAAAAAACATGACTTCAGAAAAGATAAACCAGCTCATGGACCAGCGAAAAGACAGATCAATTTTGTGACCGTACAAGCCGCCTTCGCTTTCCCGTACGGATTCGCTGAACCAGCGAAACAAAGTGAATAACCACACCACCATGCCGAACGCCAGCGCGTAAACGCCCCAGCTGGAGCCATTGACCCACTGGCTGGCACCCAGGACGACAAAAAGCAGCCCGATCGAGGCCATCACAGGATGGCTGGAGGGTGCTGGCACGAAGTAGTGCGGGGTACCGGTAGTGGTGGTCGACGACATGTTCAAACTCCTGCTCTTTCTGATCTCAATGATTTCTTCAATTTCTCAAACTTCGGCATTCGGCTTATTTGCCCACAACCCAGGTGGCCAGCAATATCAGGCTACCCACAAAAACAAACACGCTGACAAGGCCAACGACGATGATGTGCAGGGGATTGAGCTGCGCCACATCGCGCTCATAGTCACCGCGAGCGCGCAACCCGACAAATGACCACATCACAGCCTTGACCGTCCGGAAAATGGAGCCTTTGCGCTGGTGAACAGGCTCATTGTCTGGCTTCTTCATACACCAGCAGCCTTGTTGCCAGTAACGTTGACAGCTTGTGGTGCAGCAGGTGTGCGGCCACCCACTTCAAAAAACGTATAAGACAGTGTGATGGTTTGCACGTCTTTCGACAACTTGGGGTCAATCACGAACGCCACTGGCCACTGCTTTTTTTCGCCGGGCGCCAGGGTGTACTGCTGAAAGCAAAAACACTCCAGCTTGTTGAAGTACGCACCAGCTTGTGCAGGCGCGTAGCTTGGAATGGCTTGCGCTGACATGGTGCGATTTTGCGTATTTTGGAATTCGTACATCACCGTGGTCAATTCACCGGGATGAACTTTCAGCGTGTTTTGAGCCGGCTTGAAATGCCAGGGGCCACGTGCATTGCTGTCAAACTCAACGGTAATGCTGCGCGTTAAATCAACCTGCGTATTAGCCGGCATTGTGGGCGTTGCTCCGGGGATCTGTTTGTCCCCCAAAGCCAGCACATTAATACCCGTCATTTCGCAAATCGCTTTGTAGATAGGCACCAGCGCATAACCAAAGCCAAACATGGCCAGGACGATCACGCCCAGCTTTCTAACCATTTTGAGGTTTTCGCTTTTGATCACCATGACTCTTGCGCTTTCAGCGGCCGAAGAAAACCATTTTTGCCATGAAGCCAGCGAAGAACACAAGCGCTACTGAGGCCAGGATCAAGCCAAGCCGCAGGTTACTTTTCTTTTGGTCAGGTATTGACATAATGTATGTGCGATGAAAATCAGCCGATCACGCGGGTTGCCGTGGCATCCAGCTTAGGTGGTGTTTCAAAGGTGTGAAACGGTGCTGGTGAGGGAACTTCCCACTCTAGCCCTTCAGCGCCCTTGCCGCCTTCGTCAACCCATGGGTTGGCCTTCACAGGCGTTCCCTGTCCGCGCATGGCGGGTAGCACCACGAATACAAAAAAGTAAAGCTGTGCAAAACCGAACAAGAACGCACCCACCGAAGCAATGGCGTTGAAGTCAGCGAACTGCATCGGGTAGTCAGCGTAGCGGCGCGGCATACCGGCCAGACCCAAAAAGTGCATAGGGAAGAAGGTGACGTTGAACGAAATTAATGACCACCAGAAGTGAATCTTGCCGCGTGTCTCGTTGTACATCACGCCTGTCCACTTCGGAGCCCAGAAGTAGTAGCCGGCGAACATCGCATAGAGTGAACCTGCCACCAGCACGTAGTGGAAGTGGGCCACCACGTAGTAAGTGTCCTGCAGTTGCGTGTCAATTGGTGCGACTGACAAAATCACGCCAGTCAGGCCGCCAATGGTGAACACAAAGATAAAGCCGACGGCAAACAGCATGGGGGTTTCAAACGTCATCGAACCCTTCCACATCGTTGCAATCCAGTTGAATACCTTCACGCCTGTGGGCACGGCAATCAACATGGTCGAATACATGAAAAACAGCTGGCCTGTGACCGGCATGCCGGTGGTGAACATGTGGTGCGCCCAGACGACGAAGCTCAAAATGGCAATCGAGCCGGTCGCGTACACCATCGATGCATAGCCAAACAGACGCTTGCGTGAAAACGCTGGAATGATGTGACTGATGATGCCGAATGCCGGCAAAATCATGATGTACACCTCTGGATGACCGAAAAACCAGAAGATGTGCTGGTACATCACTGGGTCACCACCGCCAGCGGGGTTGAAGAAGCTGGTGCCAAAGTGGCGGTCTGTCAGCGTCATGGTGATGGCTCCAGCGAGCACGGGCATCACGGCAATCAGCAGATAAGCTGTGATCAGCCAGGTCCAGCAGAACATTGGCATTTTCATCAGCGTCATGCCGGGAGCGCGCATGTTCAAAATGGTCACGATGATGTTGATCGATCCCATGATGGAAGATGCCCCCAACAAATGCAGGGCAAAAATACCTGAGTCCATGGAAGGACCCATCTGCAGCGTCAGCGGTGCATAAAGCGTCCATCCGGCAGCCGGTGCGCCGCCAGGCAGGAAGAAGGAAGTGGTCAGCATCAAAGCCGCAGGAATCATGAGCCAAAAACTGAAGTTGTTCAGTCGCGCAAAAGCCATGTCAGCAGCCCCGATTTGCAGCGGAATCATCCAGTTGGCAAAACCCACAAAGGCCGGCATGATGGCACCAAACACCATGATCAGGCCGTGCATGGTGGTCAATTGGTTGAAGAGCTCCGGGTTGACCAGTTGCAAGCCTGGCTGAAACAGCTCAGCACGAATGCCAAGCGCCAGCACACCACCAAACATCAAATTGAAAAAAGCAAATAGCAGGTACAGAGTGCCAATGTCTTTATGGTTGGTCGCAAATACCCAGCGACGCCAGCCTGCGGGGGCACCGTGGTCATGGTGAGCGTCATGTGCGTGGTCACCAGCGTGGCCTTTGGGGTCAAGTACTGCACTCATCTTTACTTCCTTTTTCCGGGCACCAGGCGGGATGGCCTGACGCTTTTGATGTGATTTCTGGTTCGACGGCTGGTGATGCCGTCTGTTGGTTATTTACGTGCGGCTTGCAATTCAGCGGGCTGCACCAGCTGACCCGTCTGGTTAGACCAGTTGTTTTTGGTGTAACTGATGACGGCCGCCAAATCTGTGTCGCTCAGCGCCTTCCATGCAGGCATGGCACCGTTGTTTGCCCCGTTCAGCAGGATGGCAATCTGTTTGCCATGGTCGGTGTCAAGCACGACTGCTGAGCCATCGAGTGCCTTGATGGCACCATTGCCCTTACCAGTTGCCTGATGGCAGGCAACGCAATTGGCTGCATAGACTTTTTCGCCGCGTGCTTTCAGGTCGGCCAGTGCCCATACTTTTGATGGGTCATCTGCCTTGGCCGCCATTTCCTTGTTTTTACCCGCAACCCAGGCGCTGTAGTCAGCCGCGGAGACGACTTTCACGTGAATTGGCATGTAGGCGTGCTCTTTGCCACACAGCTCTTGGCACTGGCCGTGGTAATCCCCGATTTTTTCTGCCCGAAACCAGGTGTCGCGCACGAAGCCTGGAATCGCGTCTTGCTTGATACCAAAAGCAGGCACGGCAAACGCGTGAATCACGTCGTTGGCTGTGGTGATGATGCGGATTTTTTTGTTGACCGGCACCACCATTGGGTTGTCGACCTTGAAAAGGTAATCATCCGGTGCCTCGCCTGCTTTGGGGCCGCCATTGTTGGACATCACCCGGTGGGTGTTGTCCAGCGTCGAGACAAAAGCAATGCCTTCGCCTTCACCCTTGACATAGTCATAGCCCCATTTCCACTGCATGCCCGTCGTTTTAATGGTGAGGTCGGCTGCGGTTGTGTCTTTTTGTGCCACCAACACTTTTGTGGCTGGCAAAGCCATGCCGATCACGATCAGGAAAGGAACGATGGTCCAGGCAATTTCAACCGCAGCAGATTCGTGGAAATTGGCTGCCTTGTGTCCTACCGATTTACGGTGCTTCCAGATGGAATAAAACATCACACCGAAAACCGCCACAAAGATCACCAGACAGATGATCATCATGAACCAGTGAAGCCAGTGTTGCTCCTCGGCAATTTTGGTCACTGCCGGGTGCATGTTGAGTTGGCGTACAGCCGGGCCGCCCGGCAGGTCGTTGACGGCGTAGGCGGCTGTGGAGACCCATGCTGCTGTGAACGCCAGCAGTGTGACTGCACGCTGCGTTGCTCGCTGCGTCAGGTGGCTCATGGTTTTACGTACATTCATCGTGATCACTTTTAATGCCTCAAAATTACCGGCCTACAGACCTATTGGATTGCCAATTCAACAAAACCATTGATTATAAAGTTAGTCGCAACGCAGTTTCAGCATCCGCGCAGTGCAAAGCGTATTTCCCTGGCCAACGCGGGCCGCAACTCTGGCCGGATATGGCGCCCCACACGCACTGAGCGCCCTTGGCCAGATACTTCGATCAGGGACCCGTCGCCGTCTTTAGGCTCGACGCGAACCCATTCACGGTTGAATTCTGCTCGCTGCACGCGGCCTGCGGTTTCGAGCTCCACTACCAATTGGCCGCCTTGCAGGGATATTTTTTCTCCATCTCTTGCATGCCGCGCATACACCGTAAAAGCGGTGCCAACGGCGATCAACTCGGCCCATGCAAAAGGCATGACAAGAGTTGCGCCCTGCATCCAGAAAAAAGTGGCAATGCCAAGGGATACCACGCTGAGTGATGCGAACAGGCCAAGCAGTTGCCCTGGAGTCACAGAACAATTGCGTTTGAGCAGCCACTGAACGCCGTGGTGGCTGATGTCATTGCTTGGCGGCAAGGTGGCAAAGCGCAATGCTGAAGATTCGGGTGAGTCGAAAGGGTGCGACACGGGGGGGACACTAAAAAAACAACAGCCGGCCGGGCGGACTGTCTGAGACGTGGGAACATGCCCAAAAAACTGGTGGAAGTATAAAGGGGTTTACCCGAAGGCCAGCTTACGAACCTGAGCAAACCCGAGCATCCCGTAAGCCTTTATTCAGGCCAGTACAGTCCGGCTTAAGTGGGTGCCGGCTTGCCCGCACCCAGCATGCTGCGCATGTCTTGTATGGACATGGAACTCAAGGCGCTGACCTTGACTTTGGGCTGCGCCTTCAGCGCATGGCCGTAAATCACTTCAAACGTCAACGACAACCTGCCATCAGGCCCTGTTTTCAGGTGCGTGGCCAGTGCGTCTTCCAGTCGGGTTCGCCATGCCCGCCCGCGCAGGCCAGCAAAACGCGCCGGGTGAAAGTTACGCCCCAGCTCTCTGAGCTCTTTGAGCAGCCGCGCCGGGGTGTCATAGGTCAGCGTGATGCGCTCCATGTCCATCACGGGTTCGGCAAACCCACCAGCCACCAGCATGTCGCCCCAGTCGTGCATGTCGGTCAGCTCATGTCCGGCAGGTGGCCAGGCCAGTTGCCGGTACACCTCGCGCAGTTCGATGGCTGTGTCGGGTCCCAGACATGAAAACATCAAAAAACCGCCGACGGTCAAAGCGTGGTGCCAACTGGTCAGTAGTGCCTGCGGGTCGGCGGCTTCATGTAGCGCCATGTTGGCCCACAGCATGTCGACGCTGCCCGGTGCCGGTGCCTCAAAACGCGCCGCTTTGCCAAACCAGCAGGCTGGTTGCCACCACGAGTTTGATAAATTTTTAATAGCTGCTTGCGTGGGTTTTGATTGGCTTTCAACCACAAAACACTCTGATTTTGAGTATTTTTGGACGAGTTTTTGGTGGTTTTGCAAGCCGCCGCGCACGGCACCCCAGTGCGCCCAGGCTTTTGGCTGTAACTTGATCCATTGCAACCTGTCGAGCATCCGGCTGGCCACTTCCTCATGTAGCCAAGGCGATACGGGCGGCGCCATGCGTTGCCAGCGGGCAACGGCTGTCGGGTCAAGTGTGGGTGGGCGCTCTGTCTTCATGCGTTCTTTGTGATGTGCGCCCCGAGTATATTGACCGGGTGTTCAAACGTCTTTTGCAAACCCCTTTTTTAAAGCCAACCAAGCGGTTACCGAGCCAGTGCGCCGTCTGTCGCAGCTGGCCTGCAGCGCCGGTATGTCGAGCCTGCATGCAACGATTT
Source organism: Polaromonas sp. YR568 (assembly GCA_945860515.1). Taxonomy (GTDB): domain Bacteria; phylum Pseudomonadota; class Gammaproteobacteria; order Burkholderiales; family Burkholderiaceae_C; genus Polaromonas. Next base: position 19,776 of record CAMARI010000008.1, on the reverse strand, counting down.
GCCCTTCACCGGCCGCGCTGCCGCTGCTGCGCAATCGCCCTGGCCGATGGCTTGTCAGCCGGTTTGCAGGCCACATCAGATGTCTGCATAGACTGCACCAGCCAGCCGCCACCGATCGACGTCACCCTGGTGGCTGTCGACTACGCCTACCCCTGGTCAGCGCTGATCAGCGCTTACAAATTTGGCGAACAACCTGGCTGGGCGCCCTTTTTTGCAGATCTGTTGCTCAAAGCACCGGGCGTTCGTCAGGCGCTTGAAAACCTGCAACCAGCTGACCTGATCCTGCCCGTTCCGCTGTCAAAAGAGCGTTTGCAAACGCGCGGCTTTAATCAGGCCTGGTTGCTGACCAAAGAGCTGGCCGGGCAGGCAGGCAGCGCCGGCCAGGTAGACAGCAGCCTGCTGCTACGGGTTAAAAACACCCGCCCCCAGACCGAGCTGAAGCGTGAGGCCAGGCTGGCCAATGTCAAAGGCGCTTTTCAAATCGACCCGCTGCGCGCGGCAGCCGTCAAAGGCCGGTGCGTCGTGCTGGTGGATGACGTGATGACCAGCGGCGCATCGCTTTTTACCGCGGCCCAGGCCATGCGTACGGCGGGTGCCGCGCGCATCATCGGCATCGTGCTGGCCCGCACCCCCCTTTAGGCCTCATCATGTTCAATATTGTTCTTGTTGAACCCGAGATTCCGCCCAATACAGGCAATGTCATTCGCCTGGCGGCCAACACGGGGTGCCGCTTGCACTTGATTGAGCCCTTGGGTTTTTCAATGGACGACAAGCACATGCGGCGCGCCGGACTTGACTACCACGAGTATGCCGAGCTGAAGCGGCACGCCAGCTGGCAGGCCTTTATGGATCACGAAAAGCCCGACCCAACACGTTTGTTTGCCATGACCACACGCGGTTCGCGTAACCTGTTTGATGTGGCTTTTGCGCCCGGCGACTGGCTGGTGTTTGGGTCAGAAACCAAGGGCCTGGATGCTGCCTTGCGCGACTCGTTTGCAGCCAGCCAGCGCCTGAAGCTGCCCATGCAGCCTGACCAGCGCAGTCTGAACCTGTCAAACGCAGTGGCTGTCACGGTATTTGAGGCTTGGCGGCAAAACGGCTTCGTCACATCGGACCGAAGCCCAGCAGCCAGTCAAGGGTAGCGCCGCACCAGCGATTCAGCCACGCACACTGGCTTTGCGAAACCTTCTCGCTCCACGGTGATTTCCCAGGTCATCTGTACGCCGTTGTTGTCAATTGGCAGCGTTGCCAGCAGCTTCATGCGGGCGCGCAGGCGGCTACCCACCGGTACAGGGGAGGTAAACCGTACCTTGTTCAGCCCGTAGTTCACGCCCATACGCGAGCCAACGATATGAAACGACGTGTCAAAAAATTTCGGTATCAAGGACAAGGTTAAAAACCCGTGCGCGATCGGTCCACCAAAAGGGCCGTTTGCGGCTTTTTCAGGATCCACATGAATCCACTGGTGGTCTCCTGTGGCCTCGGCAAACAGGTCAACCTGCTTCTGGCTAATGGTCAGCCAGTCGCTGATGGCAACTTCTTGCCCCACACATTTAGCCAGGTCTGCAATGGTTTGGAAAGTCTTCATAAACTCAATTATTGATCAAGCCACTGGCAAATACTTTTCCACTGCTCCAGGTCTTTTTCAACCCGGCCAGGAGCGACATCAAACAGCGTGAGCCCGCGTGCAGCCAGGTGAATGTAGTTTTGCGTGTCACGCACCATGCCCAGCACCGGTAGCCCCAGGCTGTCAACAAAACCGCGCAACTTGTCAGCGGCAATCGTGCGCGAATCCACCCGCATGCCCACAATACCCACCTGCATCTTGCCGGCGTTGCGGTGCTCAGCCAGCTGGTCCAAAAACGCCCGGGTGGCAAAAATATCAAACACGCTGGGCTGCAGCGGCACGATGATTTTGTCAGCCATTTTGATGACGTCTTTAAAGCGCCAGCCATGTAGTCCGCCAGGCGTATCCAGAACCACGTGGGTCGTGCCCTTTGGGGGCTTGACGATCAGATCAGCGTTCACGTCCCAGGTGGCAATAGGCCGGGCGGCCGGTGGGCGCAGCCCCAGCCATAGCCTGGACGACTGCTGCCTGTCGGCGTCACCCAGCATCACTGCATGGCCTTGGGCTGCAAAGTAGCCTGCAACATGGGTGGCAAGCGTCGATTTACCGACGCCGCCTTTAGGATTGGCAATCACGACGACTGGCATGGCGAACTCCTTATAACAAATGAACCGTTGCTTGGCGCTATGGTAACGGCACGCCGCAACTCGCCATTGCTTTTGTCAGCTTCGCTTTAGCCAGCTTGATTGGTGTTTTTCCGCCCTACAGCGTCGGCTTTACGCAAGCAAAATCGCATCAATACCCGCTTGCAACGAAACCCTTGCTGCCACTCCCGTTGCCAGGCCTGGCTCAAGACTGGCTCAGGCCCCGCTGTTTTCCGGCAACATCTGGCGCGACAGACAGACGTCAGCGTTCCAGCCGTATAGCCACTCAAGCGCGGCGTAAAAGCGCGCTTGAGGCCGACCCTTCGACATATCACTGCGCACCAGCCGCTCGACCCTAGGAAACCCCCAGTTCCCGAGCACGATCTAAAAAAGGCGATTGCCCTCCTGTCGACCCGTACGGGCGTATGGGCAACGCTTTTGCGAAAGCGCTCAAACCGTATGGCCTGACTCTGTCTGGCCAGATCTGTCAGGCAAACCCATCCCACAGCAGCTTGCAGCCCGTCAAAAACATGCCGGAGTAGAGGAAGCGGTAAAAAAGGACCTCGCTGATGCGCCGTGCCAGCCGCACGCCGACCCAAACACCAATAGGTGCTAGCGGCAGCAGCATCACAGACGTCGCCATGTTGCGCGTGTCCAGCAGACCCAGCCAGGCGTAGGGAATCCATTTGGACAAATTGACGACAAAAAATAAGAACGCCATGGTGGCGGTGAACTTGACAGGCGATAGGCGCAGTGGAATGACATAGGCATTGATGGGTGGGCCTCCTGCATGCGCCACAAAGCTGGTAAAGCCTGATGTGATGGTCAGCAAAGCGCCCAGCCAGCGCGCTGGGGGAGGGCTGTTGGGCCGGGGTGGGAACAGCAGGCGCTGCGCCAGAAACAGCAGCGTGAACGCACCCACCAGTCCCGCCACAATGTGCGTGTCCAGCAGTTTGAAAAGCAGGGCGCCGATGACCGTACCCAGCAAAGCAAACGGCACCAGAAACTTGAGCAGTTGCTTGTCAAAGTCTTTGCGAAAGGCCGCCAGGCTCAGTGTGTCCATCAGGAGCAGCACGGGCATCAATATAGCGGCGGCCTGCGGCACACTGATGCTCATGGCCATCATGGGAACAGCCAGGGAACCAAATCCGGTGCCAAAGCCGCTTTTGCTGATGCCGAGCAAGAGAACGGCCGGAATGGCCAGCGCGTAAAAAAACGGGTCGGTGATGATGGGAAAGCTCAAGACAACATCTTAATCGGAAGCCGTGCCATCAAGTCTTGCGCTGCTGGTTAGACACGCAGATAGGCTTTCTGGATTTCAGGCCATGTGAGCAACTCGCTGGCAGCCCCTCGGCCACTGCTACGTTCTGCTCCACCAGCAGCACCGATATACCTTGCGCATTGATCTGGCGAGGGGCGTTGAACATGTCCAACACGATGCTGGGTACCAGGCCCAAAGAGGGATCCTCCAGCAACAGCAAGCCGGGGCGTGCCATCAGCGCGCCGCCAATGGCGAACATTTGCTGCTGGCCGCCGGACAGCGCGCTCGCCGGGCTGTGCAGTTTGACTTTGAGCGCCGGAAAACGCGACAGCACTAGCTCGCGCGAGGCTTTGCGGTGCACCTTGGCTTTGGCAATAAAGTTGCCTAGTCCCCGTCTGAACCGATCAAAGAAAATGGATAAAACCTTCTACAAAACTGTGCAGGCCTGTTCAAACGACAAACGCGGATTGCGGTCAAACAGTTTGCTGTCGTCGCCATAACCCAGGTTGATCAGGAAGTTGGCGGTAAAGCGGCCATCAGGGAAAAACTCTGCATTGACTTTGGCCAGGTCCACCCCACTCATGGGTCCGCAGTCCAGACCGACAGCGCGCGCAGCGATCATGAAGTAAGCGCCACCCAGCGTGCCGTTGCGCGTGGCCGTGCCTTGTGCCAGTGGGGCATTGCCCGCAAACATGTCTTTGGCGGTGGGCACGTGCCAGACTTGCGGCATATGTTCAAAAAACTGGCTATCGGTTGCCACGATGACCGTGACAGGCGCAACTTTGGTCTTTTCCACGTTCCCCGGCGACAGCGCAGGAATCAGGCGAGCACGCGACTCCGGGCTGTTCAAGAAAACATAACGCGTCGGCTGCGTGTTCATGGAGGTCGCCCCCATCCTGGCGATGTCATACACCTCTTGCAGCAGCGCCATAGGCACAGCTTTGTCGATGAAGCCGTTGGCCGTACGAGCCTTGAAAAAGAGCTGGTCCAGGCTGGCCTGATTAATTTTTGTATCGGTTGTCATGGTTTACTTTCTATAGAAGAAGACATCTTATTCAGCCTTGATATCGGCATCGCGAATCAGTTTGGTCCAGCGTTCCACGTCGCGCTGCACCAGTGCCCTTGTCTGATCCGGATTCAGACCCATGGGCTTGCCACCCGCTTTGCGGAACGTATCCACAACGTCGGGCGCGGCAATCACGCGGGCCAGCTCTGTGCGCAGGCGGGCCACGATCTCGGGCGGCGTTTTGCTTGGCGCAAAATAGCCAAACCATGACTCCAGCTCCAGCACGGCAGCGCCGGTCTCGGCAATGGTGGGCACATCTGGGTGCATGGTGTTGCGCGTGCCGCCTGAAGTAGCTAGCGCTTTGACGGTGCCTGCATCGACCTGAACTCGGGCGGTGGGTGCCAGGTCAAAAAACAAATCAACACGGCCTCCGAGCAGGTCAACATAGGCTGCCTGTGCACCGCGGTAAGGCACATGGGTGATATTGACCCCTGCCAAATGCCACAAAGCGGCTGGCAACACGTGCTGGCCTGAACCGTTGCCGGCAGAAGCATAGGTCAACTTGCCGGGGTTGGCCTTGGCGTAAGCGATAACGTCCTTCAGCGTTGCAAAGGGCAAGTCCTTGCGCGCCATCAGCGTGTAGCTGTAGCTGACGGCCAGGCCCAGCGCTTCAAAGTCTTTCAGGCTGTCGTAAGGCAGACTACGGTACAGCCCCGGATTCAGCGCGATGTTGGAAATGGAGCCTGTGAGCAGCGTGTAACCGTCTGGCGCAGACTTGGCAACAAAATCAGTGCCAATCAGCGTGCCCGAGCCCGGCTTGTTCTCAACCACAAAGCCCTGTCCCAGTTGCTTGCCCAGGCGGTCTGCCAACAAACGGCCGACAAAGTCAAACCCGCCGCCAGGCGGCTGCGGCACGATGACTTTGACCACTTTGTTGGGGTAGGCGTTCTGCGCATGCGAGATAGACGAGAGGGGCAGCACGGCCACGCAGGCCAGCAGCGTCAAAAGTGCTTTGCAGAGCCACTTGGTATGAGTTGTAAAAGTTATCATGGTTTTAACGCTCCAGTTCGCCACCAGCCAACCAGCGCGCGCCCCTGGCGTACAGCGCGTCAACCACCGGGCCCTTGAGCATCGGCATGTCAAGCTTGACGGTATAACCGATGTGGGTCTGAATGTAAGCCAGGTGCCGGTAGCCTTCAGGAAAGCCCGCCAGCGCCCGCTGGTCCAGTTTCACCACCGCGGCAGAGTCAACAGGATCAATGCGGTCTTTTTCATAAATCGGCTGGCGGTGCAGCAACTTCCACTGACCCTCGTGTTTTTGCACAAAGTCATAAAAGCGGCCAGTGCACACCACATCGCACAGCACCGGGCCAGCCTCGCCCGAGTTAATGCCCTCTACCATGCCGCGCTGCGATATCGTCATTTTGGTCTGCGCGATGGCGCGCTCGCCCGCCACCTCAATGGCCGATCCACCGAGGAAGTGCAATATGCTGACGCCTTTGGCCCAGCCTTCTTGTGTCACGCGAATAAAGTCGGCATAGGGGCCTTGAAACCAGGTGGCCATCATCACGCCCTGCGGGTGCCACACAGTAGCAAAACGCTGCCAGTCACCCGCGTCACGCCAGACCGCCCAGCGCTCGACCATTTGCCGTATCAGCAGCTCATCCTGCAGGTTGTCTTTCATGCTTTATCTCCGTTCATTTTTCAATTCGTCGTTACCGCGTAATCGACCTGGTGGCGGGCAATACGCAGGTCTGCCAATTCTTGCTTGACGCGCAGGTGCTCTGGGTGCGACGCATAGGCGTCGAGCGCGGCCTGGCTTTCAAATTCCGAGTAGAGCACCACATCGCAGGCGTAGTCAATTCGGCTGCTGTCCACGCCTATTTCCATGTGGACAATACCGGGTATCAGGCTGCGAAGTTCGTCAAAGCTGCATTTGAGTTTGTCAATGGCTGCCGCCTTGGCAAGTGGCGTATCCCCGCGGATATTCCACATCACGATGTGCTTGATCATGCGTGAGCCCTCGTCATATGCCAGTCCTGGTCATGTGCCGGTCTTGGGATTCAGCACAAAGTCATAGTGCAGACTGTAGGTGCCATCGGCCTGCTTGATCCAATCGGCCACCAGCGACTGACGCACGCCAAACACCACGTCGGAGTCCAGATACTGGTCATGGTCACGAAACACATGGGTGATGAGGCGCTCGTAGCCCGGCGCATCGATCATGAAGTGAAGGTGCGCAGGCCGCCACGGATGGTTTTTGGTGGCCTTGAGCATTGCACCCACCGGACCATTGATGGGAATGGGGTAAGCCTCTGCCAGAATGGTTTTGAAATGGTAGTTGCCACTGGCGTCGGCGTTCATGATGCCGCGTGCCTGGGGCTTGGCCAGGTGCGCATACTGCACGTCGTAGTTGCCGTCGGCATCGGCCTGCCAGACATTGATCAGGGCATTCGGGATGGGCGTACCGTCCAATGCCTTGATGCTGCCGCTCACCATGCAGGGCTCGCCCTTGGCACCACCGCCCACATCGGCGCCCAGTTCAAAACGCGGTGCATCTTCCAGAAAAAAGGGCCCAAAAACCGTGGGTTCGGTGCAGCCCAGGGGCTTGTCATTGTTCATGGCGACAGTCAACATCGACAGGCCCAGTGTGTCACTGAGCAAAATAAATTCCTGCCGCTTGGCGTCGCACATCTGCCCGGTTGCGGTTAAAAATTCAATGCCCTGCATCCACTCAGGTTCGGTCAGCTTGACCTCGCGCGCAAACGCGTGGAGGTGCTGCACCAGGCTGGTCATGATTTCTTTCAGACGGGCATCTGGCGTGGTTGCCAAGCGGGCCAATACGGCTTGTGTAATGGTGTCCTGGTTCAGGTTGCGCACGCTGGATCCTTCAGTTGGGGTGACGAAGCTTATGAGAGAAATATAGACGGCGCCTTGGCATTATGAAAGTGCGCCGTTGTAAATGACTTTTTCATGCGGCGCAACAACGGCTCGGACTATTTTCCTTTCGCGCCACAATCGGGCATCAACGCAGGAGACATGACTTGGATCGCTGGACTGAAATTGAATTGTTTGTGCAGGTGGCTGAAACCGGCAGCCTGAGCCGCGCGGCTGAAGCGCTTGACTTGTCCAACGCCGCGGCCAGCCGCCACCTGTCAGCCCTGGAAGCGCGACTGAGCGCGCGGCTGGTCGAGCGCAATACGCGCCGCCTTTACCTGACAGAAACCGGGCAGGAGTTTTTTTCCAGGGCCAAAGGTATTTTGGTTGACCTGAAGGATGCCGAGTCCGCCGTGAACGCCACGTCGCTGAACCCGACGGGCGTGCTGCGCATCACCACATCGCTGTCGTTTTCGTTGCACCACGTGGCGCCCTTGCTGCGCGACTACACCCAGCGCTACCCCAACGTGACGGTGCATATTGAAGCGGCCAACCGCTATCTGGACATCATCGACAACAACATTGACGTCGCTATTCGCACGCGCGAGTTTGAGCCAGACTCCAACATCACGATCCGCCGCCTGGCCGAAACGCGCCGTATTTTGACGGCATCACCCCGCTACTTTGCGCAATACGGCATCCCCAAAACATTGGCCGATTTGCAGCAGCATCAGATGCTGATCTACACGCACGCCAACAACCCCAATGAATTGCGTTTTAGCAAGGACGGCAGCATCACAACCGTGAACGTCAAGGGCGTACTCGATGCCAATGACGGCCAGATACTGAGGGTGGCTGCACTCGACGGGCTGGGTATTTTGGTACAACCGTCATACATTGTTTATGACGACATCGTGGCTGGCCGCCTGGTGCCAGTGCTTGACGAATGGGACTTGCCACGCCTGCAAGTCAACCTGGCCTACCCCAGTCGCAAACATCTGTCAGCCAAGGTGCGCACCTTTATCGACTTCATGGCCGAGCATTTTGCCAAGATGGACTATGAGCGAAAATGGACGGGGCGATTTGGGGTGTATTGAGGCCATTTGTTCAATGCCGTCATGCCAGTCTGCTTTGATCTGTTACCGATTCGGCCTGACCCCATCAAACGCGTCTTGCAGCAGTTGCCGAAGGGCGACGCGCTCCAGTGGGCGCGGATTGGGGTACTGGTTTTGCATGGCGATGCCTGCGGCTTTGTCCAGGTCCACCTCATGCATGCCAATGTCTTTGAGCGCTGTGGGCGCGCCATTGTTTTTAGCCAGATCAAACACGGCCTGGGCCGCGCTACTGCCGCCTAGGGCTTCGGCGATCACGCGCATGGCATCTGGGGCTGCCGCCGCGTTGTAGGCCAGCGAATGCGGCAGCACAATGGTATGGGTCTCTGCATGCGGTAAATTAAAACTGCCACCCAGTGTGTGGCACAGCTTGTGGTGCAGCGCCATGCCGACATTGCCCAACACCGTGCCGCACAGCCAGGCACCGTACAGCGCGTCGCTTCTGGCTTGCAGATCGTTTGCGACTTCTTTAATAGCTGGTAGCGCACGCGCTATGGCGGCCATGCCCTCTTTGGCCATCAAATTCATGACCGGGTTGCTGTCCGTTGCATACAAACCTTCTGCGGCATGGGCGATGGCATTGATGCCGCTGGTCACGCTCATCGCTAGGGGCAAACCCAGTGTCAACTCAGGGTCATAAATCACCACACGCGGCACCACGCGCGGGTCTCTGCCGGTTTTTTTCATGCCCGCTTCAGTGATGCCGTAGATCGGCGTCATTTCTGATCCGGCGTAGGTGGTGGGTATCGCCAGAATCGGTAGCCCTGAATCAAGCGCGATCGCTTTTCCCAGACCCGTCGTAGAGCCACCACCAATCGCCACCGCGCAATCGGCACCCAGTACTCTGGCCATGTCTAGTGCGACACGCGCCGTTTCTATCGGCACGTGCATGACGGCTCTGGCAAACACACCCGCCGCCCGGCTGCCCAACAAATTGGCAACCATTTCTGCTGACGCTTGCTGCTCGGGCGTCGACAGCACCAGCGCTTTTTTTGCACCCAGTGCGTCGATCTCACGTGCCAGGTGCTGCAAGCTCCCTGCGCCAAACACGACGCGTGCGGGTTGGCCGTTATAGATAAAACTTTTCATGGTGTCAAGTTCTTCATCAGTACGGATCAGTGCTCAGACCCGCACTGCGCTCAACAGTTTTGATGATGGCCGCATAGTCATCTCCTGCATCGCCCTGCGCCATAGCAGAGTGCATCAGCTGCAGCGTCATGGCGGTTTGTGGCAGCGGCACATGCACCGCTTGCCCGGCAGCCAAAATAAGCGTCAGGTCTTTGACCATCTGCTCTACTGTAAAGGTCGGTGTGAAATCGCGCTTGGCCAGCTGTACCGACTTGGCTTTCAGGATGGGGGACGCCACCGCACTGGCACACAGCACCTGCCACATGTCTTGCCAGTCCAGGCCACCTTTGCGGCCCAGTGCAAGGCCTTCGGACAACATGGCGCTGGTTTGCGCAATCATCAGGTTGACAACCAGCTTCATCAAGCGAGCCTCTTCTCCAGTGCCCAGAAAAAACTGATGTGGACCCAGCAGCTTGAGCAGGGGCAGTACCGTTTCGTAAGAGGCGCGCGGGCCAGACGCCATCACCGTGAGCAAAGCCTGTTCAGCCATGTGATTGTTGCCGGACACGGTGGTGCGCAAATAGGCGATGCCGCTTTCTTGCAGCAGACCCGCCACCTGACGCGATGCCAGTTGCGACACCGTGCTGGTGTCCACAAATGTTGCGCCCTTGCGCGCAGTCACCGCGACCTGGGCTGCGACCGCAATCAATGCGGCGTCATGTGGCAAAGACGAAAAGATGATGTCGGCCGTGGACATGGCTGTTGCATCAGCGGCCAGCGTCAAGCCCTTGGCAGTGGCCAGCGCCAGCCGCTGCGGATCGGCATCACTGGCAGTCACCACATGCCAGGCAGCTAGAAAATGGCAGGCCATGGGCAAGCCCATTTTCCCGACGCCAATGATGTGAATGTTCATCGGTTACCTAAGCCACTTTTTGCGCTGCCAGGCCTGGCGCCAAGCCGCCAGAAGTACCGGCCATGAACTGGCTGTGCTGCATGTTGATGAGCCGGTTCCAGCGCTGCTGGCCCATTGTCAGGCCGATAAAAAATCCGAGCTCCACAATCTGGTCAGTTTCAAAATGGTGATACAGCCCTTGCCACAGGTCGTCGGTAGATTCAAGGCCCCAGGTGATGGCTTCGGCCAGACGCAGCGCCGCTTTTTGGCGTGCTGTAAAACGAATCGATTTGTCAAAATCAAGCAAGTCTTTGATGTCGTCTTCCAGCAAACCTTGCTCCTGCGCCTTGACCGAACGCTGGTTACCGCAGTAGTTGCAATTGACCGCCTGCGAGACGTACAGGCGGCACAGCTCCTTGATGGCGTGGTCACAAACGCCGTCCACAAAAGTGGTGTTCCAGGCGTTGGTGAAGGCCCAGAAAACGGCGGGCACATTTGCGCGGATGGCATGGCTTTCAGGCCGCGGCGCGCCGTCACGTGCAGCGCGCTCAAACTCGGCCATCATGGCCGGGTCTGTGATGGCCGAAAAATCGATGTAGGGCAAGCGTTGCGGGGCGTTCATGGGTTACTCCTGAAGTGCCTTGTCGTAGTGCGTCAAATCAAGGTATTTGCCAGGCGCGGGGGGGGTGCCGCCCCACATGCCTTCCATCTCTGCACGTATCGCCAGCATGGCTTTGAAACCTTCAGCATCCAAGCGTGCGTCTGGCGCCAGCCCGGAGCCAGGCTTGACCAGCGCAGCATAGGTGCCGTTTGCAACGTCCTGAGTCAGCTTGAAGCGGGTCATCAGCAGCGCCACCATCTCGGTTTGGTTGGCTGGGTTCATAACATAACGCTGACCTTCAATGTAGGCAGCGAGATACTTTGTCAGCACATCGGCATGCGATGCTGCCCACTGCCGCATGACAAATGCGCCAGTGGCTTGGTAGGGGCCAAGCAGGTCAAACTGGGAGCCCAGGCTTTTCAGGCCTTTGTCCAGCACTGACAACGAAAATGGCGGGTTGATCATGCCCGCAGCCAGTTCCGGGTCGGCCACCATGGCGGCTGCGCGGGGGCCGGTACCGCCCGCCAGCTTGACGGTGTAGTCGCGGTTTTCAAGCAGGCCATTTAACTTGAGGATTTTTTTGGCGGCCAGCGCATAAGCCGTGTTGGGCGCATCAACAGCCAGCAGTTTGCCGCGCAGGTCCTGGATGGAATGGATCTCGTCGCGCACCATGAAATCATTCATGCCTGCATCCCCGCCAGACACAATCACGACATCATGAGCTGCTTCAATCATGGCCACCGCGTTGTCGACCGCAGCATGGGCAATCTCAAACTTGCCAGATGACAGGCCGGCACGCTGCTCGTCTGAATTGGGGGTATTTTGAGTCTCAATCGTCAGTCCGCGTTTGTCGAAATAACCTTTGTCGACGGCAGCCAGCAAGGGCAGGTTGCTGGAGGTGTTGAAAATATTGACGCGTAGCAGCACTATCAGCTTTCCTCAGCCAGAGCGGCTTTGGTGATGGCGTCCATGGTGAAGGGCATGTGGCGCACCCGGACATCGAGGGCATTAAAAATGGCATTGGCAATTGCTGCCGATACTGGGCCGTTGGTGGCCTCGCCGGCACCCAAAGATTTTTGCTCTGGCCTGTCTATCACCTCGACCTGCATAGCGGGCACCTCTGAAAACCGCAAAATCGGGTAGGTTTCCCAGGTGGTGCTGGTGATGCGGGTGCGGTCAAATTGCGCCGCTTCCTTCAGGGTCCAGCTGACCGCCTGAATCGCGCCACCTTCAATCTGGTTAACGATGCCATCCATGTGCACAGCGCGGCCCACGTCAACGGCGATCCATAAATTTTTGACGCGCAGCTCGTGTCCTGCATCAACCAAAGCCACCACAGCGCACCAGGCACCGGTGTTTTTGTAGCGGGCAAAGGCGATGCCTACACCACGCCCTTCAACCTTCGTGCTTCTCAAACTGTGCCAATTGGCCATGCCTGCAACTGCCTTCAGCACGTCTTTGGCACGCGGGTCCGTCAGGTGGCTTAGTCTGAACTCAAGCGGGTCAACGCCCAGGCCGCTGGCTATTTCATCAACAAACGATTCACTCGCAAAAACATTGCAATGCGCGCCCAGCGAGCGCAGTGAAGAGGTACGAATCGGCATACTCAGGCAGCGGTGGCTGATGGCTCGCCATGCGGCAAAGTCGTAGGTGGGAACGGAGTTGCGCTCCGACCCGCCGCCGCTTGCCAGCGGCATGTTGATGGCGACCTGTCTCTCATAGGGTTTGGCCAAATGGGTGGCGGCCAGCAGCACGGGTGTTTTGCTGCGACCAGGCCGCATGCTGTGACCGTTTGACCAGACCTCATGTTGCCAGTCGACGATACGGCCGTCGCTGGAAACTTCAGCTTTGACGTCAACCGCCATCGCCGCACCAAAAGGCGAATGGCTGAGTTCGTCTTCGCGCGTCCACTGAACACGCACAGCGCGGCCCGGCACGGCGCGTGCCAGCAGCGCCGCGTCACAAGCCACATCGTCAGCGCCGTTGTGGCCGTAGCTGCCCGCGCCTTCTGCGTGTTGCACTCTGACTTGGCCTTCTTGCAGGCCAAATACCGTTGATAGGTCAGTGCGCAGGTTAAAAATGCCTTGGCTGTGCGTCCATACCTCCAGCAAGTCAGGGCTATAACGCGCGACAGCGCATGACGGTGCGGCGGATGCCTGGGCTATGAAAGGCCGGGAGTAACTGGACTGAAATTTCCTTGTGACGCCCGCTACTGGCTCAGACGTTTTCTCGCCCACCAGCATCGTGTCGTGCTGCTGCCCACGCAAAAAAGCAGGCAGGTCGTGCATGTCCGGCAAGGTTTGGGGCTCTTGCCAGATGGCCAGTGCAGCCAGCTTTGCAAGCGCCTTGACGGCGGCGTGTTCATCACTCGCAAGCACGCCTAAAAAGCTGCCGTCTCGCACCGTGGCCACCACGCCAGGCAGCGCGTCAACAATGGCAAGGTCAATGCCCGACAGCGTTGCACCGGGCGATGGCGGGTGCAGCACGCTCCCAAAGAGCATGCCGGGCAGCATCATGTCATGCACAAAGCGCGGCCTGCCCGTGACTTTGTCGGGGATGTCAAGGCGCTGCAAGGCCGCTGTTGGGCCAACGTTTCCAGGCTTGGCCAGGCCAGTTGCTTCGCGGTCCAGCAGCGCCTGGCTGGCCAGCGTCCAGTAGCTGCTGATGGCCTCGCCGCTGCTGGTTTGAATGCTGCCGTCATCCACAGTGAGCCTGGCGGTATTGCTGTCAGAAAGATTGAACTGAAGCGCAGCCGCTTGCAGGTAGATGGCCCGCGCCTCAGCACACACCTGTCGCAGCGCCCCCCCCGAATCGTGAACCGACATGCTGCCCGCAGTCACGCCTTCGTTAGGGCCGGCCGCGGTGCTGGCCGCCACCATGCGGATGCGCGAGGCAGACACACCCAATTCTTCGCAAACAATTTGCGCCAGCGCTGTGGCAATGCCCTGGCCAAGCTCCACTTTGCCGGTGCGTACCGTGACCGTGCCGTCCGGGTTGATGGCCAGCCACTGAGACAGGAGGCGGTTGGCGTTCAGACTGCCGGGGAGAATGACCGGAGTCGGTGTTGTCGTCATGCCGCCACCTTGCTTGCAGCGCGCAGCACAGCGCGCACGATGCGGTTGTGCGAGCCGCAGCGGCACAGGTGCTTGTCAAGTGCAGCACGCACATCGGCTTCAGTCGGCTGATGGTTTTTTTGCAGCAGTTCGGTCGCGCTGATCAGGATGCCGGAGATGCAGTAACCACACTGCGCAGCCTGCTCATCGATAAAGGCTTGCTGCAAGGCACTCAATTCACCGGATTGGCTCAAGCCTTCCACCGTGACGATGGCCTTGCTCGCTGCAGACCACAAGGGCATGTCGCAAGACGCGACAGACACGCCGTCTATCAGCACATGGCATGAGCCACATTGCGCAGCCCCGCATCCAAAGCGCGTGCCCTTCAAGTCGCATTCATTGCGCAGCACATACAGCAGGGGGGTGTTTTCTTCGGCGTCCACAGCACAAACACGACCGTTCAGGTTTAACTTAATTTCGCGAGATGTCATCAAGGCACCATAACCATCGTAAAAGGACCTTGGAGCGGGCGGTACCCCTTCAAGCAGGGGCCGCGGAACTGGCTTTGCCAGGCCGCAGGCGCAGCGGCCCCTTCGGAGGGCAGGGCGCTACACGAAGTGGGCAACCATGGGGGTGTCATTTATTTAGGCGCTGCTTTCATGATGGTACCGAGCGTGTTGAATTCTTCCTTGATATAGCTGTCAAAACGCTCTGGCGTCATGGGCATCGGTTCTGCACCCAATTTGCTCAGGCGCTCCAGAACTTCAGGCTGTGCCAAGACTTTGCGCACTTCGGCATTGAGCTTGTTGACAACCGGGCGCGGCGTTTTTGCGGGTGCCAGTAGGCCAATCCAGAAGTCAAAAACGAAGCCTGGCAAGCCTGCTTCGGCCACCGTGGGTACATCGGGCAGCGCGCTTGAACGCTTGGCCGTGCTGACAGCCAGAGCCCGCATCCGGTTTTCACGAATCGACGGGATGGACGACAGCACCGGCGTGAACATGAAGTCAACCCGGCCGGCGCTGACTTCAACGATGGTTTCAGGTGTGCCCTTGAACGGGATGTGCGTGACTTGCATACCCGTCGTGGCCCGAAATTTTTCAGCATTCACATGGGTTGCACTGCCCACGCCGGCAGATGCGTAATTAAGCTGACCAGGTTTGGCCTTGGTCGCAGCAATCAGCTCGGCCATGGTCTTGAACGGGCTATTGGCCGCCACCACCAGCATATTAGGCAAGGCAGCCAGCGGCGTGACGCCCGCAAAGTCGGCCACCGTGTCATAGGGCAAGTTGCCGTAAAGCGCAGGATTGACGACGTGGCCGGTGGACACCACCAACAGCGTGTAACCGTCAGGCTCGCTTTTGGCAACCTGTGCCGCGCCCAATGTGCCGCCAGCGCCGGGCCGGTTTTCAACCACCACCGGCTGGCCCATGCTGGCCGTCAGGCGCTCACCCACAATGCGCGCCATGATGTCGGTAGCGCTGCCTGCGGTAAACGGCACGATGATTTTGATGACCTTGTTCGGGTAGTCGGCTGTCTGGGCATGAACAGGTGCGCTGGCGAATACCGCGGCAGCCAGCAAAGCCCATGTCGATAGCGCAAAAAGTCTTCTTTTCATGATGTTGTCTCCAATTTACCTGTTAAAAAAGGTCTCCAAGTCAATGAAGGCGTGGGCGAAAAGATCCTAAATCAATAGCAAAACCGCCTGCGCATCACAGCCCCAAAGCCGCCACGATTTTCTCGCCCGAGGCTTGCAGCGCTGCAAGTTTGGGCTTCAAGTCAACATTGAGCAACTGGCCATGACGCTTTTTCCACTGGCCTGCCACCATCACGCTGTCAATGTTGGACAAACTGGTTTGCATCACCACGGTACTGACCGTATCGTGTACCGGCTGCATGTTCAGGTCAGTAGCCCGCACCATGACCAGATCGGCCTGCTTGCCGGCTGCCAGCGAGCCACGTCGGTGCGATGCTTTAAGCATACGCGCTCCTTCGACCGTGACCCATGCCAGCGCCTCGCGTGTGGTGATGGTCGATGTTGGCGGAATGCCGCCATGTGCGCCGCGAAAGGCAAAATTGTCCAGGCTGCGCTGCATGCCGAGTGCCACACGCGCTTGTGTGAGCATGTCGCCGCTGAGCACACATTCCAGGTCGACACCCAGCGAGGGTGCTTTGCCTATCGCTTTGAGCCGCCCTGTGATGGGAAAGCCGTGGCCCTGGCTCATTTCGCTTTCAGCTGCAGCTGAAAAGCTCATCCCCAGATCGCAAAAGCGTTTGAGCTGCTCGTCAGTCAGCGCATGGCCATGCACGATATTGATGTTGTCGCCCAGCAGGCCTGCCGCCTCCAGTTTTTCCCAGCCGTCTGGCGTGCGGGCAGGACCGCCCCCCTGATGCAGTGAAGCAATCAACCCCAGGTCCTTGGCCATGGCAAAGTCATGCATGGCAACGCTCAAGGTGGAGTAATGCGGCCCCAGCACGGCGGCCTGCACGCTCAACAGGGGCTGGCCTTGGTGGGCTTTGAGCAGCCGCTCAACTTCAGCTCGTGGATGCGGCACTTCCCAAAACGGCGTTTGACCCGGCTTGGGGTCAGGCTTGGCGGTGCCATGAAAAAACGCAGCGCGTATGCCCGATTCAAGCAGGCCGCTGATGGCTGCGTCGTTGTGATCGGGCGTGGGGTTGTTGTGGCACCAGTCGGCCAGCGTGGTGGTGCCGCAGTTGATCTGGTTCAGCGCGCCCATCAGCGTGGCGATGTGCAGGTCTTGCGGGGTAAAAACGGTGGCCAAGCCTGCGTGCATCTTCTGGAAGTACTCCATCAGCGTCCAGTTGGCCGCCAGGCCGCGCAGCGCTGTTTGCCAGGTGTGCATGTGGGCGTTGATCAGGCCCGGAATGATGATGAAACCCGTGCCGTCAACGACCGCAGCGTCATCTGCATGAATGGCGGGCGCGATCTCGGTCAGCGTGTCACCTGTGACCAATATGTCGCCCTGCGGCAAATCACCTTGTGCATCCATCGTGATGATGGTTGCGCCTTTTATTAAGACACGTTGAGCCATTTCTAGCTTTCCAGGCCGTCGCTCATCTTGACGTTTTCAGACTTCAATTCCAGCCCGGCGTCTTTGGCTGTTTCGGCCAGCAGCACCGCAAAGTCAATGTTGTCATGGCCACGCCCCACCATGCGAGAAACAGACTCGCGCGTCGCCGCTGCGGCCGGCATGGCCACACCGTAACTTTTGGCGGCTGCCATGCCCAAGTCCATGTCTTTGAGGAGCAACTTGGGCGTGAAGGTCACCTGGTCAAACGTCAGGTTGGTCAGCATCGGGGTTTTGTAGCGGGTGTACATTGAACCCAGCACCGAGTCATTGATGCTTTCCAGAAACACATGGCGCGGAATGCCAGCTTTTTCAGCCAACACCGTGATCTCGCACAGGTTTTGAATGACCACGCCAAACATGGTGTTGTGCGCGATTTTCCAGACCCGCGCCAGCTCTCCCTCGCCAACCCACATCACCTTGCGGGCCATCGCTTGCAAGAAGGGCTCGACCTGGTCGTACAGGGCTTTGGGGCCGCTTGATACGGTGAGCAACTTGCCCGCCTTGGCCACTTTGGCATTGCCGGACACGGGGGTACACAAATACGCCACGCCAAGCGCTTCAAGTTGTGCACGAATCTCTGCTGAGCCCTCTTGGGAAATGGACGAGCTGTCGACCACCACTTTGGGCTTGACGCTGCTTGAAACCAGGCCGCCAGCGCCAAATAAAACCTCTTTTAAATCGTCCGTCGTGGACACCATCGTGAAAACCACATCGCAGCTGGCCAGGGCCAGCTTGCTGGGGGCGATGGTGGCACCGTACTCAAGCAGCGGCTCGGCCTTGGTGGCGGTGCGGTTCCACACGCTGACCGGGTGCCCGGCCTTGAGCAGCCGTTTGACCATAGCCTCGCCCATGCGGCCTAAACCAATCCATCCTATCGTGCTTGCCATGTCTCATGTCCTTTGAGTTTGATCGTCCAAGTGTCGGCAGCTTAGGCCAGAGTATCAAGTGATGTGCGGGAAATGAGTTTTTCTGTTGGTGAAAAAGCGATAGATGAGCAAAAAGGACAATGCCGCTACCTTCCGCTATGCCGTCAGGACTCCTTGTTTTCAGGCTAGAGCCATGTGTCAATCAGGCCAGCAGCCCTGACGGCAGCCTTCAATGTCAACTGGAGGGCTTTCTAAGCTGTTGCAACAAGCGTCGCACCGCTTGCGGGTACAAAAGATGCTCCTGGCTGAGCACCCGGGCAGCCAGCGTGTCGGCTGTGTCGCCCGGCAGGATGGGCACCACTGCCTGCCTGACGATGCGGCCATGGTCAAGCTCGGTCGTGACCCAATGCACTGTGGCCCCGGTCACCTCGCAGCCTGCATCGATGGCGCGTTGGTGGGTATGAAGCCCTGTAAATGCAGGCAGCAGGGACGGGTGGATATTGATCAGCCTGCCCGCATAGTGCGCCACAAAACCGGGCGTCAAAATACGCATGAACCCTGCCAGCACCACTAAAACGGGCTGGTAGCTGTCGACCGCGGTTTGCAAGGCCGCATCAAAAGCTTCCCGCGAATTGAATTGCTGATGGTCAATGACCTGAGTGGCGATGCTAAGCTGCGCGGCCAGCGCCAGCCCCTGTGCATCAGGCCGGTTGCTGATGACGCATGCCAGGCGGGCCCCCAGCGTGTCGTGCCACTTTTCCCGTTGCGCAGCGCGGGCAATGGCCATCATGTTGGAGCCGGTGCCCGACATCAAAATGACGATATTTTTAACGGGTGAAGGGGCGACTGAAGTCATGACACGCCAGATTATGACCACGCTGTATGTGAACAAGTCCCGACTTTGACAAGCAAAAGAGCGCATTCGTGCTAAAAACAGCAGCTTGGATAGCCTACCTGACACACGGAGACATCAATGGATTTAGCTTTCACCCCCGAAGAACAACAATTTCGCGAAGACATTCGCACCTGGGTTCACGCCAATCTGCCAGCCGACATCCAGCACAAGGTCCGCAACGCCCTGCGTCAGACGCGTGAGGACATGCAGCGCTGGGCCAAAATTCTGGGCAAAAAAGGCTGGCTGGGTCACGGCTGGCCCAAAGAGTTTGGCGGCCCCGGCTGGAACGCTGTGCAAAAACATCTGTTTGAAGAAGAATGTGCGTTGGCTGGCGCGCCGCGAGTGGTGCCGTTTGGGCCGGTGATGGTGGCGCCCGTCATCATGGCCTTTGGTAATGCCGAGCAGCAGCAACGTTTTTTGCCGGGTATTGCCAGCGGCGAGGTGTGGTGGAGCCAGGGCTACAGCGAACCGGGTTCGGGTTCAGACTTGGCTTCCCTCAAATGCAAGGCTGAACGCGTGGGCGACCACTACATTGTGAATGGCCAGAAAACCTGGACCACACTGGGCCAGTACGGCGAATGGATTTTTTGCCTGGTACGCACCAGCAATGATGGCAAGCCGCAAACCGGCATCTCGTTTTTACTCATCGACATGAAGTCGCCGGGTGTCAGCGTCAAGCCGATTGTGTTGCTCGACGGTGAGGCCGAGGTCAATGAGGTGTGGTTTGACAACGTGCAAGTGCCTGCCAACAACCTGATTGGTGAAGAGAACAAGGGCTGGACGTATGCCAAGCATTTGCTCAGCCACGAACGGACCAATATTGCCGATGTCAACCGCAGCAAGCG
>CAMARI010000007.1 GCA_945860515.1 Polaromonas sp. YR568 | reverse complement strand
ACGCAAGGCTGGCACACCGTGACCGGCGCAGACCCCACCGCCAGATTTGCCCGTTGGAACGTGTCCGCTTCGGGTGCGACTGCAGCCGCTGACTTCCGCAACGAGCCACAAACCTTTGGCTACAACGTTGAAATCGATCCGGCCAATGTCGACTCGGTGCCTGCAAAGCGCACGTCCATGGGTCGCTTTGCGCATGAGGCCGCCGTTTGCAGTATTCCCGTGGTTGGTAAGCCTTTGGCTTTCTACATGGGGTGCGATGCCCGCAACGAATACATCTACAAATTTGTCAGCGCCAAAAACTGGGACGCAGCCGACGTCGGCGGCGGCATCACAGCAGGCGACAAATACCTCAACGAGGGCAAGTTGTACGCCGCCAAGTTCAACGCCACTGGTCAAGGTGAGTGGTTGGAGCTCAGCATCAACAATCCTTTGATCAAGGCCGCTGCTTTCGGCTTTACCAGCCAGGCCGAAATGTTGGTGCACACGCGGGTTGCCGCTGACGCTGCAGGCGCGACCAAAATGGACCGGCCAGAATGGGGCGCAGTCAACCACGCCAATGGCGAGGTCTACTTTGCATTGACCAACAACAATGCTTCGAACAGAACACCAGGCAAGACCGATGCCGCCAACCCACGTGCATACAAAGACAACGACGGAATTGGTCGCGACGGAAATCCTCACGGACACATCATCCGTTTCAAAGAAACCAACAGCATGGCAGAAGCCACCACCTTCGCCTGGGATATTTTCTTGTTCGGTGCTGAAGAAGATGCGCTTGCAGCCAACGTCAATATTTCTGGCCTGACTGCTGCCAACTCTTTCTCATCCCCAGACGGCTTGTGGTTCAGCAAGTCCACCGGCATTTGCTGGATTCAAACTGACGACGGCGCCTTCACCGACGAGACCAATTGCATGTTGGTGGCCGCTGTACCTGGCACCGTGGGCGATGGTGGTGCCTTCACCGTCACCAACGACATGACCGTAGGTAGCGCAACGCAGGTAGTGACGCAAAACACCTTTGTGGGCGGTATCTTGGGCGAGTCACGCTTGCGCCGCTTCTTGGTCGGCCCCATTGGCGCTGAAGTGACGGGCATCACCGAGACCCCTGATGGCAAAGCGATTTTTGTGGGTATTCAGCACCCCGCTGAAGAAGCCGCTGCCTACAACGACGTCTCAAAAGGCGTCTGGCCCACCAACGCCAACAACGGCGCAGGCGGCGCTTACGGTGCAGGTACCCGCGCACGTTCGGCCACCATCATCATCACCAAAGACGATGGTGGAAAGATCGGTCTGTAAGTTACCAGGACAGGTGTTTCAACGGCTAGACGTTTCAACCCCTTGGGGTTATTCATCGAACCGTTGAAACGCCCTTCATATGTCCGATGGATGAACGGCGTGCTTGAATAAGCAAGCTCATTTATCCAACCCTTCGGGGCGGTCCAATCATCCTCACTGGAACATTTCTTGTGGGGATTTTTTTTGGGTTGTTTACAGTCTTCAGATCATGGCTTCAGGTCTTTGCGCGCATTCTGGTCAACGCCATTAAATTTGTTTAAAGATTGCATCAGTTCACATGTTCTCGCCTCAACCTTTTTTAATGCGGTCCTTCGCCGTGCTCTGTGTGGCATTTTTATCCGTGGCATGTGGCGGTTCAGGTGCGGGGCCCAGTGCCACCGCAGTCCCAGGGGCACAGACCCCCCCGGTTGCCGGTACGGTCATTCTCAAAAAACCTGTTTTGTCGTTCAACGACACCGGACTAAATGTGACAGACGGCGTCACAAGCAACGGCAGGTGGGGAGTTGAAAGTCAGGGCATCGACTGGGAGTTTTCTTTGGACCAAGGGGTCACTTGGACGCGGGGTTCAGGCGCATCGTTTGAGGTCAAAGGCGATGGCGCCAAAATGATTTGGGTGCGTGCGCGGGACGATGCGGGTAACACATCCGAAATCGTGCGCGTCAACTGTGTTTTGGACACCACACCTCCGGCTGCTGTGACCATTGCAGGTCAGTCCGAAGGCGTGACCAACACTTTCAAACTGTCGGGTATTGAGCCGGGTGCGCGCTGGGAGTATTCACTGGACGAGCAGGGCACATGGTCTGCAGGAAAAGGCAGCGCACTCGGTGCTTTGGGTAACCACTTGAGCCGGGTTTGGCTACGCCAAGTGGACATGGCCGGGAATGCCTCTGTGGCCCAAGGTTTTGGCCTGCAAAACCCGAGCGTTCTGTCGCATGAAGCGTCAGGGGAGCCTTTGCAGCCCAGCATTTTGGCGTCTGGCCTGCAAACCTATCTGATCCATGGCGTGGTGGTGAGCGGTGATGCTGACTATGTGAGCTGGGACATTCCCAGAGGCCAACAGTTGATGTCGGTCAAGTTGGTACAGTACGTATCGGAAGACGCCATCGCCTTTTATGCTTTGCAATCCAACCGGGTTTTTGATGCTGGCTTCGATGTCTCACGCATGCTGGTTTATGGTCACATGGGACCCCGTGATTTGGCACGCAATGTGTTGGCCGATGTGCCCAAGTCGAAACTTGGCGAAGGACCTATGACTCTCTGGTTTCAGCAAACCGGGCCACTGCCGACACGGTACGCCATTGAGGTCATTTTGTCGCCTGCGGATTGATACCCAGTTTGGCACCTTGTCGTCGCACGTCACAAGCAGTTATCTTTTGTGCCATGAGGTCCAATCGCCAAGCTCATCGAACGTGCCATTTCAAGCCCAATTGCAGCCTGTTGTTTTGTGGCTCGTAGGTGCCCGTTTCTAGTCCGAGCGCAACAGTCACCCAACGAACATCCGAATTGTCCACCCAGGTCCAGCGGACATTCGGCTCAAGTTCGCCCCGGCTTGAGTTGATTTACGAGGGACTGACAAGCGATTCACAAACTGTCCAGATCAGCCAGCATTTCGCTGGCGCGCGCGCGTACTTCTGCCCGCAGTTCGGGTGTCATGCGCTGCAAGTTTTTGACCATCAGCGCGGTGCGTGGGTTGCCTGCAAAGCTGGCCTCGTGCTGGTCCAGAAAATTCCAGTACAGCGTGGTCATGGGGCAGGCGTTAGCGCCCACTCGTGTCTCGCTCTCGTATTTGCAGTCGCTGCAGTAATTACTCATGCGTTTGACATAAGCGCCGCTAGCCACATAAGGCTTGCTGGTAAAGCGCCCGCCATTGGCAAACAGCGCCATGCCTGCCGTGTTGGGCAGTTCTACCCATTCCACCGCGTCGACATAGACCGCCAGATACCAGTCGCAAACGGCTTGCGGGTTGATCTGCGCGGTGACGCCAAACATGCCAGTGACCATCAGCCGTTGAATGTGGTGCGAGTAGCCGTTTTGGAGCGTCTGGCCAATGCATTGCTTCATGCAATTCATGTGGGTGTCCCCGGTCCAGTACCACTTGGGTAATGGGTTGGTGTGTCCGTAATGGTTGGCAGTTTTCAGCTCGGGCATGTCGATGAAGTACACGCCGCGCATGAACTCGCGCCAGCCCAGGATCTGCCTGATGAAACCCTCCACGCTGGCCAGGTCCAGGTCATGCTTTTTGTAGGCGGCTTCGGCGGCCTGAATGACTTCTAGCGGGTTGAGCAGCTTCAAGTTGAGCGAGCTGGACAGCAACGAATGCCAGCCGAAGTCAAGATTTGTCCACATCGCGTCTTCATGCGGCCCAAACTGCGGCAGACGGTTGGCGATGAAGTCTTTCAGGGCCAGCAAGGCCTGCTCACGGGTCACCGGCCAGTTGAAGTCTTCCAGCTGGCCAGGGTGCGCTGCAAAGTGGGTATTGACCAGTTGGATGACGTCATGGGTGATGGCATCGGGCTTGTATTGAACCGCTTTGGGCACGTTTTGCGGTCCCGCCTTGCCAAAGCTCTTGCGGTTGTCAGCATCAAAGTTCCACTGCCCACCCACAGGTTCATCCCCGGCCATCAGCACTTTGTATTGCTTGCGCATTTGCCGATAGAAAAACTCCATCCGCAGGGTGGTGGACTTGCCCGCCCACTTGCGGAACTGGGGCAGACCGCATAAAAAGTGTTTGTCTTCGCGCCAGGTCAAAAAACCAGCCGGTGAGTGACCCGACATCGCGCTGCCCGACTCTTTTTGAGTATCTTTTATCGGTTTTGATGAATGGATATCTGCGCGAATAGCTGCTGATTTAATAGCAGTCTGAACAGCATGCTCAATCTGTTGCCTGACCCGCAAGTCACCTGGCTCCACGCCAATGACGGCTTGCGGCTGGCGCTCTTTGATCGCTGCCAGCAGGCCTTCGGCCAAGGATCGGTCGCTGTGCGTGTCCATTGCCCGGTAGTCCACGTGCCAGCCGCGCTGTTTCAGGCTTTCAGCAAAATGCCGCATGGCAGACAAAAACAGGGTGGTGCGAATTTTGTGCGACCAGACATGGGTGGACTCCTCAAAAGCCTCCACCATCAACACGGTGTCTTGTTCTGGGTCAAACCCGTCAAAGGCACTGGAAGCCTCGTCCAGTTGGTCGCCCAAAATGAGCACCAAATGACGCGTTTTTTTAGATTGCATACTGGAGATTCTATTTGGCGACTGGTTGGTATTTTGGTGTCGACATCAAGACCACATCGCCAGTGCGGGCTGCGGATAAAGAGGCGTTCAGGCGGCAGGCACCTTGCTGGTTGCTTTGCCTTTTTGGGCGCGGCAAGCATCCGAGCAATACTTGACGTCAGCCCAGTTCTTGGCCCAGCTCTTGCGCCAGGTCATCTCGCGGCCGCAGGCCACACAGGGCTTGCTCGGGAGCGACGCCTTGTTGCCCTTGAATCCTGACTTTTCGGGCATCAGTTCAGTGTGTTGTGATAGTGGTGCGTATCGGTGCGGTAGTAGCCCCGGCGCAGCTCCATCGGCACATTTTGATAGGTGTAGGCAATCCGCTCCACGCTCAGAAGCGGCGTTCCATGCTCTACTTTTAATAGCTTCTCACGCCCGTCAATGGCCGACTCAGCGCGAATTTTTTCTTCTGCCCGAAGCATGCGCATATTGAATTCAGTTTCAAACAGCGCATACATCGGGCCGTGGTAGTCGGCCAAGCGCTCGGCGGTCAGGCCTTTGAACGGGGCTGCGGGCAGCCAGATGTCTTCAAGAATTGTGGGGACGCCCGCAAAACTGAGTACCCGACGCGCTTGCAACACGGCGTCGCCACTGCGCAGAGCCAAGGCCCTTGCCACATCGGCAGTGGCCCGGGCGCGTCGGCAATCGATGATCTCGCGCTGGGCTGGGCCTTCGCTGCCTGGTGTGCCGCTGTCGGGCACCAGCTTGAGGAAGCGGAACTGCACATGCTGCTCGGCATGCGTTGCCACAAAAGTGCCCTTGCCCTGGCGGCGCATGACCAAATTGCTGGTAGCCAGCTCGTCAATGGCTTTGCGCACCGTGCCCTGGCTGACGCGGTAGCGGGTGGCCAGGTCCATTTCCGACGGAATCGCTTCGCCGGGCTTCCACTCGCCGGACTGCAGACTTTGCAAAATCAAGGCTTTGATCTGCTGGTACAGCGGGCTGAAGGCGGGCGTGGCGGTGTTTGACTCGTCGGCCGGTGAGGGGGATGCGAAGGAAGGAATGGCTGCCATAGGGAGTCTTCAGGTAGGCTTTATCTTATCTTATATAAGATATAAGACAAATTGACGCATGGCATTATTCGGCGCTAAAATGCCCGGCTGTCATTGCTGCACGGCAACAGTTTTACTAACTTTCTGAAAGTTCCCATCATGACCAAAAAACCCGTCCGCGTTGCCGTTACCGGTGCAGCCGGCCAAATTGGCTACGCGCTGCTGTTTCGTATTGCTTCCGGCGAAATGCTGGGCAAAGACCAGCCCGTGATTTTGCAATTGCTGGAAGTCCCGGTTGAGGGCCCGCAAAAAGCCCTCAAAGGCGTGATGATGGAACTCGACGACTGTGCCTTTCCTCTGCTGGTGGGCATGGAAGCGCACAGCGACCCGATGACGGCTTTCAAAGACACCGACTATGCACTGCTGGTGGGGTCCCGCCCACGCGGCCCGGGCATGGAGCGTGCCGAGTTGCTGGCCGTGAACGGCGCGATTTTTATCGCCCAGGGCAAGGCGTTGAACGCCGTGGCCAGCCGCAACGTGAAGGTGCTGGTGGTCGGCAACCCGGCCAACACCAACGCATGGATCGCCATGAAAAGCGCGCCCGATCTGCCGCGCAAAAACTTCACCGCCATGCTGCGCCTGGACCACAACCGCGCGGCCAGTCAGGTTGCGGCCAAAACCGGCAAGGCGGTGGCCGACATTGAAAAACTCTGCGTGTGGGGCAACCATTCGCCCACCATGTACGCTGACTACCGGTTTGCCACCATCAAGGGCGAAAGCGTTGCCGCCATGATCAACGACCAGGACTGGAACGCCAACACCTTCTTGCCAACCGTTGGCAAGCGCGGTGCGGCCATCATTGAAGCGCGCGGCGTGTCGTCAGCCGCATCGGCCGCCAACGCCGCCATCGACCACATGCGCGACTGGGCACTGGGCACCCACGGCAAGTGGGTCACCATGGGTATCGCATCGGGCGGCCAGTACGGCATTCCGGACGGCACCATGTTTGGTTTCCCCGTGACCTGCGAAGGCGGAGAATACAAACTGGTTGAAGGCCTGGTCATTGATGAATTCAGCCAGACTTGCATCAACAAGACATTGGCAGAGCTGCAAGGCGAGCAAGACGGCGTCAAACACCTCCTCTAATCCTCCTCTAATGGCTCACCCCAGAGAGGTTCTTCTCGGCGCTCAGGCTGCAACTGGTTTCTTGCCGGTTTGCGACCACTACAGCGGCGTTGAGGCGCGCATGCGCAAAAGCCTGCAACTGCAGGCCGACATGTGCGCGGAGTTCGGCGCTTGCGTTTTTGACGTGACGCTGGACTGTGAAGACGGTGCGCCGGTGGGCGGTGAGGCCGACCACGCCGCCATGGTGGTGGCGCTGGTCGCCCTGGCCAGCCCCAAGGCCCGCGTGGCAGTGCGTGTCCATCCCATCGACCACCCCGCGTTTGAGGCTGACGTGGCCACCATTGCCGGCACGGTGGGCGACAGGCTTTGCCACATCATGGTGCCTAAAGTCGAGTCAGCGGGCGACGTGATGCGGATTGAAAAAGCCCTGAACGGTGTGCATGCCGAGCGTTTACCCATACACGTGTTGATTGAATCGCCCGCTGCTGTGCACCGCGCTTTCGAGATTGCCGCGCATCCGCGTGTGCAGTCAATCAGCTTTGGCCTGATGGACTTTGTATCGAGCCATAGCGGTGCCATACCTGCGCATGGCATGACCAGCCAGGGCCAGTTCGACCACCCGCTGGTGGTGCGCGCCAAGCTGGAGATAGCCTCGGCCTGCCACGCCAACAGCAAAACACCCTCGCATTGCGTGGTGACAGAATTTAATGATGCAGCCGCCATGACGATGGCTGCAAGCCGGGCTTTTCGCGAGTTTGGCTACACCCGCATGTGGAGCATTCATCCGAACCAGATTCGCCCGATTCTGGTGGCCTTCGCACCGACTGAAGGTGAGATTGAAGATGCTACACGAATAATAGCTGCTGCCGTGCGTGAAGAGTGGGCTCCGATCAGCTTCGAGGGTAAATTGCACGACCGCGCCAGTTATCGCTATTACTGGCAGGTCTTGGAGCGTGCGCACCAGACGGGCCGTGAGTTGCCAGCCGAGTCACAGATCTATTTTTAGGAACGGCATGAAACCACTCGTCCTAGCAATCTGCATCTTTGCCTTTCCGGCTGCTATCTTGTCGCAAACGGCGGCGTCGGCCAATGCACCCGCGAAGGCTGAAACTAAAAAGCCAGCGCAAAAGTCACCTGCTGAAATCAGGCGGTCGGCCCTGAAAGCGGTTGAAGAAGTCACACCGATCGACGAAGACCCGAACATCAACCTGACTGCGGAAGACCTTGAAATAGCCAAACGTGTCTTTGTTGGCACCATTGCCTGCGAATTGGGGAATTCGGTCACGCTCACGCCCAGTAAGCGTCGCCCCGGCTTTTTTGTGTTGCAAACCAAGGGTGCCCGTTTTAGCATGCACCCAGTTGAAAGTCGTACCGGTGCGATTCGGCTTGAAGACCCCAAAAGAGGCGCATTCTGGCTACAGTTGGGTAACAAATCCATGCTGATGAGCCAAAAGCTGGGCCGGCGCCTGGCGGATGAATGCATGAGCCCCGAGCAAATCACCCTGGCCGACGAGCTTAAAAGGAACCCGCGCCCAGGCTTGCTGGACAGTCCAGTTTCAGCGCCTGCCTCGGTCCCCGCATTAGCCCCAGCAGCCACCCAATAATTTTTAGGAGAAAACCATGTCATCAACTTTCATTCAAACCTACCGCAACCACGTCGCTGAGCGCTCGGTGCTGGGCATTCCACCTTTGCCACTGTCTGCGGCGCAAACCGCTGAAGTCATCGAACTGCTCAAGGCGCCACCAAAAGGCGAAGAGGCATTTCTGGTCGAGCTGATCACCCACCGCGTGCCCGCAGGCGTTGACAATGCCGCTAAAGTGAAAGCCAGCTATCTGGCTGCTTTGGCGCACGGCACTGAAAAATGCCCGCTTGTCTCGCGTGAACACGCGGCGCAGTTGCTTGGCACCATGCTGGGCGGCTACAACATCAGCCCCATGATTGCGCTGCTCGATGATGCCGAGGCCAGTGTCGCCACTCAGGCCGCTGCTGGCCTGAAAAACACACTGCTCATGTTTGACCAGTTCCATGACGTGAAAGAAAAAGCCGACAAGGGCAACACCTACGCCAAGGCCGTGCTGCAAAGCTGGGCCAACGCAGAGTGGTTTACCTGCCGGCCTGAAGTGCCCGAGTCCATCATGCTGACGGTCTTCAAGGTCGCAGGCGAGATCAATACCGACGATTTGTCGCCCGCGCCCGACGCCTGGAGCCGCCCTGACATTCCGCTGCATGCGCTTGCCATGCACAAGAATCCGCGTCCTGGCCAACCTGTCGAATCTTTGCCTGAAGAAGAGGGTAAGCGCGGCCCGATCAAGTTCATCGATTCACTCAAGGCCAAAGGCCATCTGGTCGCTTATGTGGGCGACGTGGTGGGCACGGGTTCATCGCGCAAGTCAGCCACCAACTCGGTGTTGTGGTTCACTGGCCAAGACATTCCATTTGTGCCTAACAAGCGTTTTGGTGGCGTGTGCCTGGGCTCCAAAATCGCACCGATTTTCTACAACACGATGGAAGACTCAGGCGCTTTGCCTATCGAACTCGACGTCAGCCAGATGGCGATGGGCGATGTGCTTGAGCTGCGCCCGTACGACGGCAAGGCATTGAAAGACGGCAAGGTGATTGCGGAGTTCAAACTCAAAAGCGAGGTGCTGTTTGACGAAGTTCGTGCCGGCGGCCGCATTCCATTGATCGTCGGCCGCGGCCTGACTGCCAAGGCACGCCTTGCACTCGGCCTGCCCGCATCGACCCAGTTCCGCTTGCCGCAAGACCCGATGGACAATGGCCGGGGCTTTACGCTGGCGCAAAAAATAGTCGGGCGCGCCGTCGGTTTGCCAGAAGGGCAGGGCGTACGTCCCGGCACCTATTGCGAGCCCAAAATGACGTCAGTCGGCTCACAAGACACCACCGGCCCGATGACGCGCGACGAGCTGAAAGACCTGGCTTGCCTGGGCTTTAGCGCTGACCTGGTGATGCAATCGTTTTGCCACACAGCGGCTTACCCCAAGCCGGTTGACGTGAAGATGCACCACGAGCTGCCAGACTTCATGAGCACGCGCGGCGGCATTCCCCTGCGCCCCGGTGACGGCATTATTCACAGCTGGTTAAACCGCATGTTGTTGCCAGACACCGTCGGCACAGGTGGCGATAGCCACACGCGTTTTCCGATCGGCATCAGCTTTCCGGCAGGCTCTGGCCTGGTGGCATTTGGCGCAGCGACTGGCGTGATGCCTCTGGACATGCCGGAGTCCGTGCTGGTGCGCTTTAAAGGTGAGATGCAGCCCGGCATCACGCTGCGTGATTTGGTCAATGCGATTCCGCTGTACGCCATCAAGGCCGGTTTACTCACGGTCGCCAAGCAGGGCAAGATCAACATCTTCTCGGGCCGAATCCTCGAGATTGAAGGCTTGCCTGACCTGAAAGTCGAACAAGCGTTCGAGCTCAGCGATGCATCCGCCGAGCGTTCAGCCGGTGGTTGTACCGTGCACCTGAACAAAGAGCCCATCATTGAATACATCAACAGCAACATCACCATGCTCAAGTGGATGATCGCCACCGGCTACTCAGATGTGCGCACCATCAAGCGCCGCATCGCTGCTATGGAGGCATGGCTGGCCGACCCGCAACTGCTCAAAGGCGATGCAGATGCTGAATATGCTGCGGTTATCGAAATCGACCTGGCAGGCATCCACGAGCCTATCGTCGCCTGCCCGAACGACCCGGACGATGTGAAAACGCTCAGCGATGTTGCAGGCAGCAAGATCGACGAAGTCTTCATCGGCAGCTGCATGACCAATATCGGTCACTTCCGCGCCGCATCCAAGCTGCTGGAAAACAAGCGTGACATTCCCGTCAAACTCTGGATGGCACCGCCCACCAAGATGGATGCCAAACAACTCACCGAAGAAGGCCACTACGGCGTGTTGGGCAGCGCCGGTGCGCGTATGGAGATGCCCGGCTGCAGCCTGTGCATGGGCAACCAGGCGCAGGTCAAAGAAGGCGCCACGGTGTTCTCAACGTCGACGCGCAACTTCCCCAACCGCTTGGGCAAAAATTCCAATGTGTATCTGGGATCAGCCGAACTGGCAGCGATTTGCTCCAAGCTCGGTCGCATTCCGACCAAGGCCGAGTACATGCTGGACATGGGTGTGTTGACGGCATCGAGCGACCAGATTTATCAGTATTTGAATTTTGACAAAGTCAAAGACTACACCGACATGGCGGACACGGTGAAGGACGCTTTACCTGCCTGATTTTCCGCTGGGCGCGGTGTCAATAAAAAGCGGCCTTTGGGCCGCTTTTTTAGTTAAGGCTTGTTGTACGCCTTCTTCACGTGTTGTTTGTCAAGTTCAGGGTAATGCTTGACGTTTAAGGTCAACAGCTGCAACTGCATTTCAAGCGCTGTGGCGCCAATTAGCGCATCGTTCAGACCCACGCCATGTGATCGACCATAGTCTCTGCGCAGCAAACCGCCTCGGGTCGCGATCACTGCGTTCACCTCCACCACTTTCAAGGTGGAGAGAAGCTGCGTCAATGCTTCGCGCTCCGTACCTTCACGTACGCCCACATGAAGCTCCGCCACGCTCACCGCACTGATCCAGACGCGTTCGGGCAGTTGCTTGACACATTTGATGGCCTGCGGGTGGCCGCGCAGGTAGTCAATCCACACGTCGGTGTCAACCAGTGGTTCGTGCTGCATGCCCGAACTCAAAACTGGCGATCCTCAGCCCGTAACTGGTGCAGGCTAGGTGCATCTGGGTTTGGCTGCCAGGCGCCTGCTGCTGCCAAGCGTTTGGCTAGTTTACTGGCGGGCTGATGCGCCTCGATGTAACCATCAATGGCCTCGCGAATCAAAGAACTACTGGAGCTTTTCTGCTCGCGCGCCATCGCTGCCAGCGTGTTCTGCTGGGCGACAGTCAGGTAGATTTGGGTACGGTTGAGTGAGGTGGGTAATACTTTCATTTTGGTATTGTGGTGTATGTTATTAATGTATGTCAAGTGGCCGGGTTTCCTGAAATTGAGACGAACAAGGCTTGTGTAATTGCAGAGGCGGCGGATGAACGAGGCGGATCTAAAAAAGATCCCGATTTGTTGGGCATGGATGCAGAGTGTTTTAATAGGCACACAGGAGATAAGACACACATGACATTCAACTCAATTCTCAACATAGTTTTGCTAACGCTCGCCGTAGCTCTGCCGCATTCAACTTCTTTGGCTCAGGCCTTCCCGACCAAACCGGTACGCATTGTTGTGCCGCAAACGCCGGGTGGTGCCTCTGACGCGCTGGCGCGTATCGTTGGGCAAAAGCTTTCTGAAAAGTGGGGCCAAGCAGTGGTGATTGAAAACCGTGCCGGTGCGGGCGGCA
Organism: Polaromonas sp. YR568; assembly: GCA_945860515.1. Lineage (GTDB taxonomy): Bacteria > Pseudomonadota > Gammaproteobacteria > Burkholderiales > Burkholderiaceae_C > Polaromonas. The sequence continues at coordinate 22,183 of CAMARI010000007.1, read as the reverse complement.
ATATTGGCATGGACGTGGTCGCCAAAGCGCCAGCGGATGGCTACACGCTGCTCATGTCTTATGTGGGCTCGCATGCCATCAATGTCAGTATTTATAAAAAGCTGCCTTTTGACCCGGAGGCTGACTTTGCCGCCGTGGCAACGCTCGCCAATGTACCCTTTGTGGCTGCTGCCACGGCTGCGATGCCGGTCAGCAACATGAAGGAGCTGGCGGCGTATGCGGCCAAGAACCCGGTGTCATTTGGGTCGGCTGGCAATGGCTCTGTCAACCATTTGCTGGGTGAAATGTTCAGCACCACCAGCCAGTCCAAAATGCTGCATGTGCCGTACAAAGGGGCAGCACCAGCGCTGACAGACTTGATTGCCGGACAAACGCAACTGGTCTTCACCAGCCTGCCGTCGATTGCGCAGCATATTCGGGCCGGTACGGTCAAAGGGCTCGGGGTGACCGGCTCTAAACGGGCGCAGGCTTTCAAAGACATTCCGACGATTGCTGAATCAGGCTACCCCGGCTTTGTGATCAACCCGTGGTTTGGCCTGTTTGCACCCAAAGGCACGCCGCCCGCCATCGTTCGGCAGATCAATGCGGAGGTCAACAAAATTTTGCAAGACAAAGACACGATGGACAAGTTCGCGGTGCTTGGCGCAGAGCCTTACGAAACAACACCGCAAGAGTTCACGGCCATCTTGCGTGCCGATATTTTGAAGTGGGCAACGGTGGTTAAAAGCTCTGGTGCATCGGCAGATTGAAAGGGCTCGCCACATGAATATCAAACAGATTGCCGGCGCTTTGGGTGCTCAAATTTCGGTGATGAACCTATCTCGCGCTACTGAAAGACCGTGATGCAAGACATCCCCCAAACCGCCGCCAAGCCACCACTCAATATGCGCGGTAAGCGCTTCAAGCCCTTGACCTGGGAGACATTGAGCCCGGCGCAACTCAAGATGGTCGACAGCGTGATGTCTGGCAAACGCGGCGCCATGCAGGGACCGTACAACGTGCTGCTGCGCAGTCCTGAGCTGGGCAATCTGGCGCAGCAGTTTGGTGCGCACACGCGCTTTCATTCGTCCTTGCCGCTGGCACTCAATGAACTGGCGATTTTGCTGGTAGCACGGTTTTGGACCTGCCAGTTTGTCTGGTGGGCGCACCGGCGCATTGCGCGCGATGCGGGGCTGGACGAGGCCGTGATCCAAGCTGTCGCTACCGGGCAAAGCCCTATGGGTTTGGCTGCTGATGTTGCAGCGGTGTTCGGCTTTTGCAATGAACTTCTGCAAACCCGTGTTGTCAGTGATGAAACCTACGCAGCCGCTGTTCAGCGCTTTGGCGAGGCGGGTGTGGTGGACTTGATGGGCACCATGGGCTATTACACGCTGGTGAGCATGTCACTCAATGTCGATCAGTATCCTTTGCCGGACGGCGAAGTGCCGGAGCTAGAGCCCTTGCTGTAACGGGTTCAGAACCTACAGCGACAAGCCGCCCCCAAGCGGCGGCACCCAAACGTCAGGCATCGCAGGCAGGTCGCGGCGGGCGTGGCTCATCTTTGTTCCTTCATGGATGTCTAAAACATTCACTTTAGAAAGCCTGCTGCCATTCATGCGTTAGCAATACACCCCCGTCTTGTCAGCCAGTCACGACGAATCCCGCATCGTTTGAACGCGCCTGCCAAAATACGACTTATTGCATCATGCCAAGGAGTGTCACGATGGTCCAACCTGCCCTGGCTAACTGGAAGCCCAACGCGGTCCGTACGCAAGAGAGTGTATTTGTCGTGTCGCGTGTGGTGCTGCAAGACTTCACCGGCGCGCGGCGCGGCAACCACGACGTAATGATGCGCGGAACCTTTGCCAATCTGCGTATCAAAAACCTGATGGCGGCTTGAGCATGAAGATAGCGTTGATCGGTGGCGGCATAGGCGGTCTGGCTGCGGCGCTGGTGTTGTCCCGTGCCGGGCAGCAGCTAGAGCTGTTTGAAAAAGCCAGTGCCTTCAGTGACATTGGCGCGGGCATACAACTCGGCCCCAACGTCACCCGCATTCTGCACGCATGGGGTTTGGCTGATGCCTTGCGTGAACACGCCTTTGCGCCAGACTGTTTGCAAGTGCGCAGCGCCATGTCTGGCCAAACAGTGGGTGAATTAGCGCTGGGCAGCACCATAGCAGCGCGCTATGGCGCGCCCTACGTCACGCTTCATCGCGCTGATTTACACCGGCTGCTACTCCAAGCGGTGCAGCAAACCCAGGCGACGCTCCAAGCCAGCAGCACGGTACACAGCTTTCAGCAAACTCCGCAAACCGTGACTTTGCAAACCACCCATGGAGAACGTGCCGTCGATGTGATGGTAGGCGCAGATGGCTTGTGGAGTCATACCAGAGCGCAGTTGCTAGCCGATGGCTTGCCGCGTCGCACAGGACACTTGGCCTATCGGGCCCTCATCAAGCAAGCCGATCTGCTTGAACGCTTACGCAGTCACAACGTCACGGCCTGGCTAGGCGCCAATATGCATGCGGTGCAGTACCCGGTGCGCAGCGGCGAGTGGCTCAATATCGTGGTGTTCGTCCACGGTGATGTACCGGATGATTTTCAAAACTGGGACCACAGCGCCAATGCGCTTGACCTGAAAAGCGCGCTGCAAGGCAGCTGCAACGCATTGCACAGCTTGCTGGAGGCTGTGCCAAGCTGGCGTCTGTGGGTCATGCACGACCGCCCGCCCATGCAGGGCGCCCACCAACACGCGCAAGGCCGCGTGGCGCTGCTGGGCGACGCCGCCCACCCCATGCGGCCTTACCTCGCGCAGGGCGCGGGCATGGCGATTGAAGATGCGGCTGCACTGGGGTCAGTTCTGAATGGCGCAACAGCGCAAAACGTCCCCGCCGCCCTGCAGCAGTTCGCTGCCAGGCGCTGGCAACGCAACGCCCGCGTGCAGGCCAGAGCGCTGCGCAACGGCCACATTTTTCATGCCACCGGGCCCATGCGGTGGGGCCGTGATGTGGCAATGAAGCTGATGGGTGAGACGCTGCTGGACCTGCCGTGGCTGTATGGGCACGGTTAGCTTTTGCGAGGAAAAAAGAAGGTGCGGTGTTGACCCTGCGTCGTCCCTTTCCCTGGCCGAAAAGTAGCGGTTAACGATCTGGATACGCCAGTTGTTTTCAAGATTCAGTGAGCGCGGCTAACCCGTTGCTCAATGAAAAACTCCAGTCTGCCTGAGGTATAGCCCATCGGCGGCAGTTGCTCCGTTGCCTGTGCCAAGGCTGAAAAATCATACGCAGCATCGCTTGCGCCAGCAACGTCAAGCACTGACTGGCCCGTTTTCAAGGCCGACAAAATACTGTCGTGCCGACCAATCGCGCCGATGTAATGAATGCTTTGACCGATGGCCAATGCGCAAGCGTGGTTGATGCGATCGAACAGCCGCTGACCGTCTTGTGGGTTCGCCATGCCATTGATCAAAAGATAAATATCACCGAGATCGTGGTTGTGAACCATTGTTTTGATGCAAGCAATGGTTTGCGCTATCGAGGTCGGATTGTCCCGCACCACCATAAAGCGTTTGGGTGAGGCCGTTAAGAACGGCAGCGTCAAGGCTGTCACACCAGTTGCAGTATCCACAATCAGAAAGTCAATTTCTTCGTTCAATGTACAGAAGGACTGCACGATGCTGAAGGCATGGCGCTGGGTGAGATTGGTCAAACCCGACACGCCAGATACCAGGCGAACCCCGGTCGGGCTTGTGAAGACAATTTCTTGCAGCGTTTTTTCGCCGCTTAAAAAGTGCCCCAAGTTGTTGGCACTGTGCGCGCCCAGGGCGATGTGGGCGTTCGGCATGTTCAAGTCCGCATCGAGCACCATGACACGTTTGCCCATGCGCTGCAAAGCAACTGACAAATTGGTCGCAACCATGGTTTTGCCGGCCCCTCCGTTGCCGCTGGCAATACAGATAATTTGCGGGTAAGCAGCAAGCATCAAGGTCACCTGTGGGTTAAGGTTTCAAAAATATGTTCATCACTGGTCGCCCCTGAGAAACCTCTTTTGCCATATTCACCACCGGACATGATGGATTGTTTGGGTTTTTCAAAAACGACTTTAAGCTGAGTTAGCTTTATCGACTCTCAACAGAATAAATTTAGAGTTTTTTGTTTTCTTGCAAATACTTGCACGGCTCGCCAATTTATTTGATGGAAAAACTAAAAAAAATTTAAAAAATTTAAAGAAGTTAAAAAATTTAAAGAAGTTAAAAAATTTAAAAAAGTTAAATAATTTAAAGAAGTTAAATAATTTAAAAGTTTTGCTGGCGTGGGTGCTGGAGTTCGGAGCGCCGTGCAGCGCTGCGATCGTGTGTAGATTGAAGGGATCGGCTGGCATGGACACTAAATGCGCCCGCGTCCGCTCAGCTCATGTGACTGTACTTTTGTGATGAAACTCGGGTCGTTGCCATTCACCCGATTCAAGCACCCGACGCAAATGCTCCACTGCGTTCCAAACGTCTTCAAAGCCAACGTACAGCGGGGTAAAACCAAAGCGCAGGACATCGGCGATTGCGCCGCCGTCGCCTGCCCTGAAGTCGCCAATCACACCGCGTGCCACCAGGGCCTGAACAATAGCGTAGGCGCCGGAGTCACCGCCGCGGGGCGGCGGAGCGTGGGGGCTCTGTTCTCTGGTGAAGGCAAGCTGTGAGCCGCGCTGGGCGTGCTCACGCGGTGTGACCAAGCGCAGCCCGTGCCCTGCGCAGCGCGTCTCCACCAGTTCAATGAACAAATCGGTCAGTGCGAGTGATTTGCGGCGAAGCGCCTGCATACCGCCCAGCGGCTGTGCTGCCAGCACGCTGTCCAGGCCGCAGTCGAGCGCACTCATGCTCAACACCGGTTGCGAGCCGCACAGGTAGCGGCTGATGCCGGGCGCAGCCTGATAGTCAGGCGTGAAGGCAAACGGCGCTGCATGACCCCACCATCCCGCCAACGGTTGCCATACATCGCGCGCCGTATGCCTTGGGTTGACCCATACAAAAGCCGGTGCGCCAGGGCCACCGTTCAAATATTTGTAGCCGCAGCCCACGGCAAAGTCTGCTTGCGCCGCAGTCAGGTCAACCGGTACCGCACCCGCGCTGTGGGCCAGGTCCCAAACACACAAAATGCCTTTGGTATGAGCTGACGCTGTCACGGCCTGCATGTCGTGCATGGCGCCTGTGCGGTAGTTGACATGCGTCAGCATCAGCACGGCGACGTCAGTTGTCAATGCGGCCTGAATATAAGGCGTATCGACCAGCAGCAGCGTCAGCCCGCGCTCTTTGCACAGGGCTTCAGCGATATACAAGTCAGTCGGAAAGTTGCTGCGTTCGCTGAGCAGCACTTGTCGTTCCGGTGTGTCGATGGCTGCGATGCTGAGCGCGGTTGACAGCACCTTGAACAAATTGACGGACGTGCTGTCGGTGGCCACCACCTCGCCGGGCGCTGCGCCTATCAGTTGCGCAATTTTGTTGCCCAGGCGCTGCGGCATGTCAAACCAGCCCGCGCTGTTCCACGACCGGATCAGGCCCTGGCCCCACTCTTGCGTCACGGCTTTAGCGACACGGTCCGCAGCGCTAGCAGGCAGCACGCCGAGTGAGTTGCCATCGAGGTAAATCACGCCATCAGGCAGGCTGAACTGCTGGCGCAATTCACGCAGCGGGTCTTGGGCATCCAGGGTGCGGCAGTCTTGCTGGGTGGTTGTCATGGTCATCGGGTGAAAGCTTTCGGCATGCGGCACAATTTGTTGTCGTCCTATTGATGATTTCCATCGTACCCTGACTGTTTTAAATCAAGGCTTTTTATGACAACCACTTCCAAAGTCGCCCTCATCACCGGCGCCGGCTCGGGCATCGGCAAGGCCGTGGCGCTGGCTTTTTTGCGTCATGGCTACAGCGTGGTGCTGGCCGGGCGGCGCGCTGATGCCCTGGAGGCGGTTATCAAAGAGTCTGCTTCGAGCCAGGCCTTGGCAGTCGCCTCCGATGTCAGCAACCCGCAATCGGTGGCTGCACTGTTCGCCAAAATCAAAGACACCTTTGGCCGCGTGGATGTGATTTTCAACAACGCAGGCATCAGCGGCATTGGCACGGGCTTTGAGGACATCGCTTTTGACACCTGGCAAAGCGTGGTCAACACCAATTTGACGGGCTCGTTTTTGTGCGCTCAGGGCGCTTTCAGAATGATGAAAGACCAAAGCCCGCAGGGCGGCCGCATCATCAATAACGGCTCGATTTCTGCCCACGCACCCCGGCCGAATTCTGCACCCTACACATCGACCAAACACGCGATCACCGGCCTGACCAAGTCGATCTCGCTCGATGGCCGCAAGTACAACATTGCCTGCGGTCAAATTGATATTGGCAACGCCATGACCGAGATGGCGGCCCGTATGGCCAAAGGTGTGCCGCAGGCCAATGGCGAGATAGCGATTGAGCCGATGATGGACGCGAATGAAGTGGCCGATGCCGTGGTGCACATGGCCGGCCTGCCGCTGTCGACCAACGTGCAGTTCATGACCATCATGGCGACAAAAATGCCGTTTGTGGGACGGGGTTGATTTGGCTGGGTAAAAAAGCGTGGTTTGCAAGCGTAGTTTGAGTCGCGCTTCGGTTTTTTTGTATTGGTTGTGTCGCTTCGCTTGCTTTGTGAACGCGCCCAAGAAGGCTCAGCTTACTTGTTTGAAGTCAGGCTTCTCGTGCCGTATTTAAAGCCACAGCCCGATCAGGAAAAGCCCGTAGCAACTTGCCATCCATCGTCACCAATTTGGTTTCCAGCCGCATTGCCAATGCAATGAACTCGCAGTCATAGGCTGAGCAATCGCTGCCGCGAACCAGGTCAAGTACTGCGCGTGAATCTACCTCGAATTCTGACCCTGTCAGCAGACTCTCGGCTTCGCTCTGCAAACCCAAGGCCTGCTCAAACGTCAATGTTCCTCTTCTGATGAAGCCGGCCAGAATATTGCGGAACTCGCTGCGCCAAAGCAGGGGAGCTGCCCATTGCGAATCTTGTTTCAGCAGGGCTTCTGCATGTGCGGTGTACTCGCTTGGCAAGTACAAGTACGCCAACACATTGGTGTCCACCACAATCACGGACGACCTTGGTGTTTGAGCCTGTCAATATCACGGGTCTTAAACTTGACTTGAGGCAAAGCAGCGCGCAGTTCTTGCGCGCGCGCCAGTCGCTCCGAGGGGGTGACTTTGATGGGTAGCAATACCGACTCCAGGCACACGATGACTTCGCTGTTCATACTGCGGCGATTCGTTTGTGCCGCTGCCTTGAGGCGGTCATAAATCGCATCCGGGATATTTTTTAGCGTCAGAGTCATGGGCATGATGGTTACACCAAAAAGAAACCATTGTGGTGTCTTTTTGGTGTTGCGTCAAGCCGCCGCAGGGAGCAATTTACGCGAGTCGCCCAAGCAAAAGGAATTCCATCAGTGCCTTTTGCACATGCATCCTGTTTTCTGCTTCGTCCCAGACCACCGATTGCGGGCCGTCAATCACCTCGGCTGACACTTCTTCGCCGCGATGCGCGGGCAGGCAGTGCATGAACAGGGCGTCGGGCTTGGCCGCGCGCATCATGTTTTCGTCGACGCACCAATGCGCGAATGCCTTTTTGCGGGCTTCGTTTTCAGCTTCGTAGCCCATGGATGTCCAGACGTCGGTTGTGACGAGGTCTGCGCCTGCACAGGCCGCGTGCGGGTCTTTGAACACCTGATAGCTTTCAGCTGAGCGTATGCCCGCCAGCGACTGGTCTACCTCGTAGCCGCCTGGTGTGCTCAGGTGCACCTTGAAGCCCAAAATTTCGCTGGCCTGCAGCCAGGTGTTGGCCATGTTGTTGCCGTCGCCAATCCAGGCGACGGTTTTGCCCTTGATGCTGCCGCGGTGTTCAATGTAGGTAAAGATGTCGGCCAGAATCTGGCAGGGGTGAAACTCGTTCGTCAGGCCGTTGATCACCGGCACGCGTGAATGCTCGGCAAAGCGGTTGATTTTGTCTTGCTCGTAGGTGCGAATCATCACCAGGTCCACCATCCGACTGATCACCTTGGCGCTGTCTTCAATCGGCTCGGCGCGGCCCAACTGACTGCCTTCAGTCGTCAGGTTCACCACCGTGCCGCCGAGCTGGTACATGCCGGCTTCAAAGCTCACGCGGGTGCGGGTGGAGGCTTTTTCAAAAATCATCACCAGCGTGCGGTCTACCAGCGGTTGGTGTTTTTCGTAGGCCTTGAACTTCTTTTTGATCAGCGCCGCGCGCTCAAACAGGTACGCATAGTCGGCTGCATCCAGATCGCTGAATTGCAGGTAATGTTTGATCGCTTTATTCATTGATCAGCGATGCAACAGGCACGCTGTCAGCATGTGTTTTGCCGTGCAAAAATTGTTTGATGAGCGGCACCAAAATAGCCACCACCTGGTCGGCTTCAGCCGTGGTCATGATGAGCGGCGGAACCAGTCGAATGACGGAGTCAGCCGTCACGCTGATCAGCAAACCCTCATCGGCGGCCTGTTTGAGCAGCTCGCCGCAAGGCAGCGCCAGCTCAATGCCCAGCATGAGTCCGCGGCCGCGAATATTGACCACGCCGGCAAGGCCGGACAACTCGCGCTCCAGCGCAGCCCGCAAATGACCGCCGGTATGGATCGCATTGGCGATGATGTTGTCGTCTTCCATGATGCGAATCGTCTCCACACCGGCCCGCATCGCCAGCGGGTTGCCGCCAAACGTCGTGCCGTGGTTGCCTACCTTGAAGATCTGCGCCGCTTTGGGCCCGCACACGACCGCGCCAATCGGCACGCCAGAGCCCAAGCCTTTGGCCAGCGGCATCACATCGGGCTTGACGCCTGACCACTGGTGCGCAAACCACTTGCCAGTGCGTCCCATGCCGCACTGCACTTCGTCAATCATGAGCAGCCAATCGCGCTCGTCGCACAGCTTGCGAATGTCGCGCATGTATTGGTCGTTCATCGGGTGCACGCCGCCTTCGCCTTGAATAGCTTCAAAAAATACGGCGGTCACGTTGGGGTTGCCCGCTGTGGCTTTTTTAATCGCTTCAATGTCATTCAGAGGCACGCGTATGAAACCTTCAACCAGCGGACCAAAACCCGCTTGAACTTTGGCGTTGCCGGTGGCGCTCAGGGTGGCAATGCTGCGGCCATGAAAGGCTTTTTCATAGACCACCACTTCAGGGCGTTCAATGCCTTTGTCGTGACCATATTTGCGCGCCAGCTTCAGCGCGGCTTCGTTTGCTTCGAGGCCGGTGGAGCAGAAAAAGACATTTTCCAGTCCCGACAATTCGACCAGCTTGGCCGCCAGTGCTTCTTGCAGCGGCACATGGTAGTAGTTGGAGCAGTGGATGAGCTTGCCGATTTGGTCTTGCAGCGCGGGCACCAGCCGGGGATGGTTGTGGCCCAGGGTGTTGACGGCAATGCCGCCCAGCGCGTCAAGATAGCACTTGCCGTTCACGTCCCAGACGCGGCAGCCCTGGCCATGCGACAGCGCAATCGGCAGGCGTCCATAGGTGTTCATCACGTGGGGTGAGGCGGCTTCGATGTGGTGGGGCAGGGCAGCGGTCATGGGGACTCCGGGCTTGGAATGTGTGCAAAGAAGTCTGGATTCTAGGCTTAGACCCAGCTTGCTTTCGTGACGATGTTGCATCACTGCAATGCGGTGCAGGGCTTGGCCAGACGTGGGACGGTAGTCTTCTATAAGATACAATCATGGTGCAGTGCAGCATGGCGCCAAATTCAATGCAAAGCACGGCCCCAAAACCACCCCCCAATGATCCTTCCGATGGTTTTACATGGTCTCTAGCTCTGCCAAAGAAGTTTTCATTCAGGGCATCACCCGGGACGGCAAAACCTTCCGGCCCAGCGACTGGGCTGACCGCCTGTGCGGCGTGATGAGTCCTTTCAGGCCGGGTGGCCCGCAACCCGGCAGCCACCTGACGTATTCACCCTGGTGCATTCCCACGCTGATCAACGGGGTGCGCTGCGTCGTGGTCAATGCCGAGCTTCGTGAGGCCGAGCCGATGGCCTGGGACTTTGCCATCAACTTTGCCAAAGACAATGATTTGCAAATAGCTGAGGCTTGCTTGATACCGGACTTGCCTAAAAATTAATATCTTCAAGCGACAACAAAAAAGCCGTCTTTCGACGGCTTTTTTGACTTCACTTGCAGCGCACCCTGCAAAACGGCAGAAAACCTTTTAACGGGTTTTCCGGGCTTTTTGCTTAATGTCTTAAGCGGCTGTTGATGCGGATAAAGCCAGGGCTTTGACCTTGGCTGACAGGCGGGACTTGTCGCGCGATGCCTTGTTTTTATGAAAAATGCCTTTGTCGGCCACGGTGTCGACAATGCTCTGGGCTTTGGCGAAAGCGTCTTTGGCTTTTTCTTTGTCGCCTGCGACAACGGCTTTTTCGACGTTTTTCACAGCAGTGCGGTATTTGGAACGCAGCGAGGTGTTCGCAGCATTGAGTTTGGCGTCTTGGCGGACGCGTTTGCGGCCTGATGCCAGGCGCGGGTTCTTTTTCTTGGGTTTGGCGGTTGCCATAATTTGATTCCTTAAGGTTCAGACGGGTCTGAAAATGGTTTGCGGATGTTGCAAGCGAAGCCCATGATTATATATCGCCCCCACAGTCGCGCACTTCGTGCTGCTCCCTGCCCCAGACGGGGCCGCTGCGTCTGTGGTCTCTGGCAAAGCCAGTTCCACGCCCCCTGCTTGTAAAGAGGCACACCAAAAGAGCAACTGCGCAGACTAAACTCCAGCCGTGTCACTCCTAAAATCTGCTTCTACAGTTTCCGCCCTCACACTGGTTTCCCGCATCACCGGGCTGGTGCGTGAACTGCTGATTGCCGCGACCTTTGGCGCCAGCGCCATGACGGATGCCTTCAATGTGGCGTTTCGCATCCCCAACCTGTTTCGCCGCCTGTTTGCTGAAGGGGCTTTCAGCCAGGCCTTTGTGCCGGTACTGGCAGCGAGCAAAACGCAAAACGGCGACGAGCAGACCAAGCTGCTGATTGACCGGGTGGCCACGCTATTGAGCTGGGCGCTGCTCTTGATGTGTGCGGCAGGTGTCGCTGCTGCACCATTTTTGGTCTACGCGATGGCCAGTGGCCTGAAGCAGGACCCGCGTGGTTTTGACGCCGCGGTGTTCATGACGCGCTGGATGTTTCCGTACATCGGCTTCATGTCGCTGGTGGCGCTGTCGTCGGGGGTGCTCAACACATGGCGGCGCTTTGCGGTGCCTGCGGCCACGCCGGTGCTGCTGAATGTGGCGATGATTGCGGCGGCATGGCTGGGCGCGCCGTGGTTCAAGGCGCGTGGCATTGAGCCGATTTATGCGCTGGCCGCTGGCGTGATGCTCGGCGGCGCGTTGCAACTGGCGGTGCAGGTGCCTGCGCTGCTCAAACTGGGGTTGCTGCCCAAAATATCCTTCAACTGGGCGGCGGCCAGGCTGGCCTGGGCTGACCCGGCGACCCGCAACATCGCCAAGCTGATGCTGCCTGCGCTGCTGGGCGTCAGCGTGGCGCAAATCTCACTGCTCATCAACACGCAAATTGCATCGCACCTGACCTCCGGAAGTGTGAGCTGGCTGACCTATGCTGACCGACTGATGGAGTTCCCCACCGCCATGCTGGGTGTCGCGATTGGCGTGGTTCTGATGCCCCAACTGGCCGCAGCCAAGGCGGCCAACGATGCTGAAAAATATTCCAACATGCTCGACTGGGGCCTGCGCATTGTTGTGTTGCTGGGCTTACCGTGTGCCGTGGCGCTGCTGACATTTGCCCAGCCGCTTGTGGCCACTTTGTACCACTACGGCGCCTTTACCGACCGCGATGTTGCGCAGACGACAACAGCCCTGATGGGCTACGGCGCGGGCCTGATAGGACTGGTCGCCATCAAGGTGCTGGCACCCGGCTTTTACGCCAGCCAGGATGTCAAAACACCTGTGCGCATCGCTATCGTGGTGCTGGTCCTCACGCAGCTTTTGAACATGGTGTTTGTGCCGTACTTGCAACATGCCGGGCTGGCACTGGCCATTGGCGTTGGCGCGCTGATCAATGCGCTGTGGCTGCTGGTGGGGCTGATCAGGCGCGGCAGCTACAGGCCTGCGCCGGGCTGGGCTGTGTTTGCGCTGCAGGTGGTGGCTGCCAGCGCCCTGCTGGCGGTGTTTTTGCTATGGGCTGCCAATGCGGTTAGCTGGACTGGCCTGAAAACCGCTTATGTACAGCGTATTGGGCTTCTGGCCGCTGTCTTATCTGCATCTGGCGCTATTTATTTTGTAGCTATTTGGGTCTTTGGCCTGAAACTCCGTCAGCTGATGCGGCGTTAAAAACGTCGTGATGACTTGACGCGCAATTTGTGAGAAAGTAGGGCCATGCGATTAAATCTGGATGTGCCTTCACCCCTTCAATACTTTGCCAGTCTGGTGCAAAGCGACGCACAGTTCCCGATGCTCGAGGCCGCCATCAGCCTGGCCCAGGACGAATACCCCGACCTGGATGTCCAGCAAATCCTCAGCGATGTTGACCAGCTTCAAGCGCGGCTAAAACGCCGCTTGCCAGCCGATGCCTCAGCCCTTCAAAAGCTTCGGTTGCTGAGCCAGTTCTTTTTTCGTGACCTGGGTTTTGGCGGCAATGTCAACAACTACTACGACCCCGACAACAGCTATCTGAACGTGGTGCTGAAAACCCGGCGCGGTATTCCCATCAGCCTGGCCGTGCTGTGGCTTGAGCTGGCCAACGGCCTGGGCTTGAATGCAACTGGCGTGGCTTTTCCAGGGCATTTCATGGTCAAGGTCAATCTGCCCAAAGGCCAGGTGGTGATTGACCCTTTCACCGGTCAGTCGCTCAGCCGTGAAGAGCTGTCTGAAAGGCTGGAGCCGTTTCGTCAGCGCAATCTGCTGGACGTAACAAATCTGGCGGACAACAGCCACGACACACCCATTGGCGTGTACCTGCAGTCAGCCTCGCCGCGCGACATCATCAGCCGCATGCTGCGCAACCTGAAAGAAATTCATAAAACCCAGGAAGACTGGCCGCGCATGGTGGCCGTGGCCGACCGCCTGATCGTGCTGCACCCAGATGCCTGGCCCGAGTACCGCGACCGTGGCCTGGCCTGGGCTGTGCAGGGGCAGGCCGCGCGGGCGGTTCCTGACCTGGAAAAGTATCTGGCCCATGCCAGTGATGCGGCTGACCTGGACGTGGTGGCCCAGCGGGTGGCGCTGCTGCGGCAGCAGACGCAGTAGCTTGTTGGGCGGCAAGTTAAAAATCGTCATGTCGCGTTCCAGCCTGCGCGCATAGAGCTGGGTTTCGCGGAAGGCACCCACGATGCGTCCCCGCGATCAGCTATGAAATAAATAGCATTTAGAGCAAACCCTCGGGTAAATGCTAGATATTAATTTTTTAATAAATAATTTTTATCGATTATATTTAGTCTGGTATTTTCAACGCATGAGAGCATTTCACACATCTAAGGAAAAGCCATGATAAAGACAAAACCCCGATTGATGAAGATTCTTGTGGCCCTGAACATGTCGCTGGGCCTCACAGCATTCAGCACGGGTGCTCAGGCGACTTACCCGGACAAGCCGGTCAAAATCATTGTGGCGTTTCCGCCTGGCAGTTCCACCGACACGGTGGCGCGCCTGATGGCCCAGCAGATGTCGGTGGCGTTCGGACAGGCGGTGGTGGTTGAAAACCGGCCCGGTGCCAGCGGAAATATTGCCACCACCTTTGTCAGCAAGCTGCCGGGCGATGGCTACACGCTGCTGATGCACAGCGTGGCGATTGCCGTCAACCCCAGCTTGTATGCCAAAGCCGGCTACGACGTGAACAAGGACCTGGAGGCGGTGGCCATCACTGGCGTGTCGCCCAACATCTTTTTTGTACACCCAGACGTTAAGGCCAAGACGCTGGCCGAGCTGGTGGCCTTGAGCAAAAACGAAAAGCTCAGTTACGCCTCGTCAGGCAATGGCACCACCACGCATCTGGGCGCCGAGATTTTCTTTCGCAATCTGGTCAAGTCAGACATCCAGCATGTTCCCTACGCACCGGCTACCGCCGTCACGGCGGTCTTGAGCGGCCAGGTGCCGGTGGGTAGCACGTCTGTGCCGCCTGTGGTGCAACTGGCCAAAAGCGGCAAGGTGCGGGCCCTGGCCGTGACCAGTTCGAAGCGCAGCAGCGCCTTGCCCGACGTGCCCACCGTGGCCGAGCTGGGCTTTAAGGACTTTGAGGCCAACACCTGGTTTGCGTTATTTGCGCCACCCGGCACGCCCGCCGATGTGCTGGACAAGCTGAACAATGAAATCAACAAAATCGCGCTTTACAAAAGCGTTCAGGACGTCTTTTCAGCCCAGTCACTCGAAAGCGCCCGCATGGACCGGCCCGCCGTGAAAAACTACATCCTGCTGGAGTCCCAGAAGTGGGACAAGGTCGTCAAGCAAATTGGCGCCAAGGTGGATTGATTTTTAATTTAAGAAAGTATGGATCTTGAAACTCATCAGTTACCAACACGACAATGCCGTGCGTTACGGCGTGCTGCTAGGCAACAACGTCGTCGATATGCGCCACTGCATGAACGACGCGCCTGCCAGCATCAACGATTTTGTAGCGCTTGCAAGCAGCCAGGCGGGTTTGATGGCGTCCATCGCAGCGCGTGCTGCCAGCGCAGCAGTGCTGCCGCTGGCGCGCGTGCAACTGCTGCCGTGCATTCCGCGCCCCAGCAAAATCATTTGCCTGGGTGTCAACTACCACGACCACGCGGCCGAGGGCGGCAACACGGTGGCGGACTACCCGACGATCTTTTTTAGGGGCCCGTCATCGCTTGCGGCGCATGGCGACGCCATCCCCATTCCTGCGATTTCAACCTCGCTGGACTACGAGGCCGAGCTGGCGCTGGTGATTGGCAAAACTGCCCGCCAGGTTCCAGAGGCAGATGCGCTAAAGCATGTGTTTGCCTACGCCTGCTTTAACGATGCCACCTTTCGCGACTACCAGCGCAAAACCACTCAGTGGACGGTTGGCAAAAACTTTGACCAGACCGGCGGTTTTGGCCCGCACCTGGTCACCGCCGACGAGTTACCGCCCGGCTGCGTAGGGCTGCACATTGAGTCACGCCTGAATGGCCGCGTGATGCAAAGCGCATCGACCACCGACATGGTGTTTCATGTGGCCCCCACCATTGCCATGATGTCGGCCTGCATGACGCTGGAGCCCGGCGACGTGATTGTGATGGGCACACCTGCCGGGGTGGGCTATGCGCGCAAACCGCCCGTATGGATGGTCCATGGCGACGTGATTGAAATTGACATTGAGGGCATTGGCGTGTTGCGAAACACGATTGCAAATGAGGCGGTTGCCACTGCAGCCTGACGCTATCCCGCAGCCTCGCTGGTCAAGCTAGATGTGCGCTGGTAGTGCGCCTGCAGCAGTGCCACCGCCAGGTCTGCATTGCCGTCAATGCTGGCCTGAAACAGCGCCATGTGTTCGGCATGTTCATCGCGTTGGGCGTAGCTTTTAAAGGCCGCCACTTGCCTGAAGCGAAACGCCTCGCCGGTCAGGGTGCTGCAAAACTGCTTCAGCCAGCGCGACGGGCAATTGGCAATCAGGGTGGTGTGGAACTGGGCATGCAGGTCTTCCCAGACCGGGTTGCGAACATAACTCTTGTCAGACAGCGAACGGGGTGTTTTGGCCAGGTGATGCACGATGACCACCAGCGCGTCTTCCCAAGCTTTGCTCCGCAGGGCAATCGACTGGCGCAGCGCCAGGCTTTCAAGCTCGCAGCGGGTTTGGGTGAGCACGGGCAGCTCGGAAAAGTCAAGCGCTGCGGCACGAAAACCGCGCTGGTCAATTTGTTCGACCAGCCCTTCGGCCGACAGGCGGCTGAGCGCCTCGCGTACCGGGCTGGCCCCAAAAGCGTAGCGCATGCTCAGGCTGGCCACGGCCAGCTTCTCGCCCGCCTTCAAGTCGCCATGCAGCAGGTCTTGCCGCAGGCGCTCATACACCACCGAGGTGCGTGACAGGCCGCTTTGCGCAATGCCCGTGCTGGGCGAGACAAGGGAAAGAGCAGATTTGCGTGCCATGAAGGTTTGCCTTCTTGATTTTTTATCGATTATCTCAGCATTATAACGTGACTTTTGGGGTAACCCATGAAAAATATCCATCGTGACAATCTGACCGCTCTGGTGCAGCACAGCTTTGCACATCCGTGCGCTCACACTGGCAGCCCGCGCACTTTCATATCATTGTCGAAGCTGCGGCTTACCAGACGCTGGTGACCGGGCTGTTTGACCCAGAAGACCCGTACCTGGGCAGCGACGCCGTGTTTGGTGTGCGGCAGGCTTTGGTCACCGCCTACCAGCCCCAAAACAACGCTGCCGAGATGGCCCGGCTTGGCTTGAGCCAGCTTGACCTGTCAGCCGAGTTCAATGTGGTGCTGCCGCTGGCGCGAGCCTGACCACTGTCAAACCATGCTTAGCTGACCACCACGCTGGCGCCAGCACCTTTGGTGGCTATCACGCCAATCTGGTAAACCTGCTCACCCGCATCGCGCAGGGTTTTGGCGGTCGCTACCGCATTTGCGGCGTCCACCACCACCACCATGCCGATGCCGTTGTTGAAGGTCCGGTTCATCTCAAGGTCGTCAATTCCCGCCGTTTTTTGCAGCCAGGCAAACAGCTCGGTTTGCGGCCAGCTGCCTTTGACCAGATGGGCGGCGGTGCCTTCGGGCAGCACGCGGGGAATGTTCTCCAGCAAGCCGCCACCGGTGATGTGGGCCAGCGCCTTGATGGGGTGAATAGCCAGAGCAGCCAGCACGGTTTTCACGTAGAGCCGTGTCGGCTCCATCACGGCTTGCCTGAAGGGCTTGCCGTCAAGCTTGTCAGGCAGCGTGCTGCCAGCACGGTCAATACATTTGCGCACCAGGCTAAAGCCGTTGGAATGCACGCCACTGCTGGCCAGGCCGAGCACCACGTCGCCGGGGGTCACGCCCGCGCCACTCAAAATTTTTGATTTTTCAACCGCACCCACGCAAAAGCCTGCCAGGTCGTACTCGCCTGCCGGGTACATGCCGGGCATCTCGGCGGTTTCTCCGCCTATCAAGGCGCAGTTGCTCAGCTCGCAGCCTTTGGCGATGCCGCCCACCACCGCCGCCGCAACGTCGACATCCAGCTTGCCGCAGGCAAAGTAGTCAAGGAAGAACAGCGGCTCGGCGCCTTGCACCAGCACGTCGTTCACGCTCATGGCCACCAGGTCAATGCCCACCGTGTCGTGCATTTGCCATTCAAACGCCAATCTGAGCTTGGTGCCCACGCCGTCGGTGCCGCTGACCAGCACTGGTTCCTTGAATTTTTTCGACACCTCAAACATCGCACCGAAGCCGCCAATACCGGCCAGCACGCCTTCCCGCATGGTTTTTTTGGCCAACGGCTTGATGCGCTCAATCAGCGCATCGCCCGCGTCAATGTCAACGCCAGCGTCTTTGTAGCTGATGGGGGTAGGGGTGTTGGGGGTCGTCATGGATGTTGAGGGTACGGTGAGGAGTCGCGCAGCTTGACCCCGATAGAATTGGCCTGCACATTCTAAAGGCCTTATGCAATTTACCCCGACCCAAAAACGCGCTGCCGCCTGGTGCCTGATTGCCGCGCTGGTGGTGCTGGCGCTCTGGCTGCTGGGCCCGGTGCTGACGCCTTTTATGGTGGCCGCAGTGCTGGCCTATGCGCTCACGCCGCTGGTCAACCGGCTCGATGACATGGGCAGGGGGCGGCTGCCTCGCGTGGTGGCGGTGATCCTGGTCGAGTTGCTGTTCATCTTGCTGGCTTTGAGCCTGCTCTTGATGATTGTGCCCATCGTGGCTAAAGAAATCCCGTTGATGCGCGAACAGGTGCCGCTGGTGTTTGACAAGCTGAACGCCGGCTTGACCCCCTGGCTGGCGCAATTGGGCATCAAGGCATCGCTTGATGTGGGCAGCCTGAAAGCGGTGGCACTCAAATACCTGAACGCCAATTACGAAGACATGTTTGGCTCGGTGTTGTCGTCGCTGCGCTTGGGCGGCAGCGTGGCGCTGGCCATCCTGGGCAATGCGGTGCTGATCCCCGTCGCGCTGTTTTATCTGCTGATGGATTGGGACAGGTTTGTGGCCCGCCTGCTGGAGCTGGTGCCCCTGCCCATGCGTAGCGCTTTCGACAGTTTCACCAGCGAGGCCGATTCAGTGCTTGGCCAATACCTGCGCGGCCAATTGCTGGTGATGCTGATCATGGCTGCTTTTTATGCGACTGGCCTGGCCCTGTTCGGACTGGACCTGGCTTTGCCGATTGGCATCTTTACCGGGCTGGCGATGTTTATCCCTTACCTTGGCTTTGGCATTGGCCTGATTCTGGCCATCTTGGCCGGCTTGCTGCAATTTGCCTCGATCAAGGCCATCGTGATGGTGGCGGTGGTATATGGCATCGGCCAGATGGTTGAAAGCCTTTATTTCACACCGCGCCTGGTCGGTGAGCGCATTGGCCTGCACCCGCTAGCGGTTATTTTTGCGCTGCTGGCGTTTGGCCAGGTGTTTGGTTTTGTCGGTGTGTTGATAGCGCTGCCTGCGAGTGCTGTGCTACTGGTGGCGATACGCCGCATCAAAGAGCGCTACATCACCAGCAGGCTCTACAAAGGACAGTGACGCGACCGGCATGAAGCAAATCGCTTTAGACATTGGCTTGGCCACTGCGCCTGCTTTCAGCAGTTTTTTTGCTGGGCCCAACCATGCGGCCCTGTCGCACTTGCAGCTTTGGTCGGGCAGCGCCTTGCGTTCGCCAGTGCCCACTTACTTGTGGGGTGAGCCCGGTAGCGGCAAAACCCATTTGCTCAAGGCGGCGGTAGGCGTCTTGCAGCAGCAAGGCGCGCGCGTGGGCTGGCTGGACGCATCGATGAGCGAACCGCCCGAGTTCAATGAAGCCTGGGTTGCGGTGGTTCTGGACGACTGCCACCTGTACACAGCGGTGCAGCAGCAAGCTGCCTTCAACTGGTTTGTGAACGCCGTCAGCAGCCCGGATGGTCACCCGCGCGGGGTGCTGGCAGCCGGTAGCGTGCCGCCTTCGGACCTGTTGCTGCGCGACGACCTGCGCAGCCGCCTGGGCTGGGGGCATGTGTATGAGCTGCATCTTTTAAGCGAAGCCGAACGTCGTGCGGTGCTGCGGATGGAGGCCGACGCGCGGGGTATTTTTTTAAGTGACGAGGTCATCAGCTTTGTACTCAGCCGCTTTTCACGCGACCTGAGCAGCCTGATGCAACTGCTCGACCAACTCGATGGCTACGCCCTGCAAACGCAGCGGGCCATCACGGTGCCTTTGATCAAGGCCATGCTAGAGAGCGAATAACGAGAGCGAATGAAAAAGAAAATTGCCCTGTTTGATCTGGATCACACGCTGATCCCCTTTGATTCGGACTACGAGTGGAATGAATTCACCATTGCGCTAGGCTGGCGCGACGGTGGGGAATTTCGCCGTGCCAACGAGGCCTTTTTTGCCCAGTACCGCGACGGCACCCTCAACATCCATGAGTACGTGCGTTTTGCCACACAGGCCATTCGGGAGCAGGGCGCTACTGAATCGATAGCTGCTCACGCACGTTTCATGGAGGCTGTGGTGCTAAAGGGCCTGCAAAAACAAGCCCTCGACCTGGTACAGGGCCATCAACAGGCGGGTGATGCGGTGGTGATCGTGACCGCCACCAATGAGTTCGTGACCCGCCCGATTGCCGACGCCTTTGGCGTGCACGAACTGATCGCCATTGAGCTGGTACGTGACGCGCAGGGCGAATATACGGGCGATATTTTGGGCACGCCGTCATTTCGCGAAGGAAAAGTCACGCGGGTTGAAGCTTGGCTGGCCGCGCGCGACCTTAAATGGCAAGACGTTGAAACCACTTTTTACAGTGACTCCATGAACGACCTGCCGCTGCTGGACAGGGCGACCCACCCCGTTGCCACCAATCCGGATGAACGCCTGCGCCAACTGGCGACCGAGCGCGGATGGCGCATACTTGACCTGTTCTAACCTTTTCGGTCGAGCTTGCGAGCCAAAGTGGCATGTGAGCTCCTGAAACCCATGACTTCATGATTAAAAAATTCATCGACAAACTGTTTGGCAAATCTGATGCAGACACATCAGAGTCCGCAAAAGTCAAGAAATCACCTTTTGGTACCCGTCACGACATCCCTTCGACAGAGCATGGCATCAACCCCAAGCTGGTGGACGAACGTGCGATGGACGTGGTGCTGACCCTCAAGGATGCAGGCTTTCTGGCTTATATCGTTGGCGGCGCGGTGCGCGACTTGCTGGTGGGGCTCAAACCCAAAGACTTCGATGTGGCCACCGATGCCACGCCAGAAGAGGTCAAACGCCTGTTTCGCCGCGCCTTCATCATCGGCAGGCGCTTTCGAATTGTTCACGTCATCTACGGCCGTGGCCGCGAGCATGAAGTCATCGAGGTGTCGACCTTCCGCGCTTATCTGGACAGCAGCCAGGCCGAACAGGTCGGTGGTAACGAGCGCACCAGCAAGAGCGAACTGGCCGGCATGACGCATGCGGTTGACAGCTCGGGCCGGGTGCTGCGTGACAACGTCTGGGGCCCCATGGAAGAAGACGCCGCCCGACGCGACTTCACCATCAACGCGATGTACTACGACCCTGAAACGCAGGTGGTGGTGGACTATCACAACGGCATCAAGGACGCGAAGAAAAAAATCCTCCGCATGATTGGTAACCCGGCGCTGCGCTACCGGGAAGACCCGGTGCGCATCATTCGTGCGGTGCGCTTTGCAGCCAAGCTGAATGCGCTGGGGTTCACGTTTGAAGACAAGACCGTGCAGCCACTGAAAGCCAGCGTCAAGCTGCTGCTGGACGTGCCGCAGTCACGCCTGTTTGACGAAATGCTCAAGCTGCTGCAAACCGGCCATGCACTGGCCAGCATCGAGCAGCTGAAAACCCTGGGTTTGACCGGCATTTACCCGCTGCTCGATGTGGTCGTGAACAACGCGCACGAGCCATTTTTAAATCTGGCCTTGCAAGACACCGACCGCCGGGTGGGCGAGGGCAAACCGGTGGCGCCCAGTTTCTTGCTGTCATGTGTGTTGTGGGCCGACGTGCGTGACGGCTGGCATCAACGCTTGAACCGCGGCGAGCACACGCTGCCTGCACTGCACGACGCGATTGACGACACCTTCAATGCCAAGATTGGCGATGTTTCGGGCCGTGGCAAGCTGGGCGGCGATATGCGCGAGATCTGGGCGATGCAAATACGCTTTGACAAGCGTGTCGGCGCTTCGCCTTATTCGATGCTCGAGCAACCGCGCTTTCGCGCCGGCTTTGACTTTTTGCGCCTGCGCGCACAGACCGGCGAGATTGACATGGAACTCGCCGAGTGGTGGGAAAAGTTCAGCACCGCTTACGACGACGAGCGCCACCAGATGATTGAAACGCAGCGCCAGTCGCAACTGCAAAAGCCGCAGCAGGCTAGGGTGCGGGTCAAAAAGCCCGATGCGGCCCCAGCCGATGTACGCTTTGCAGAGCCTGCTGATTCAGCACCTGATGCAACTCAGGAGCAAGACGATGTTGCACCTGCCAAAAAACGCCGTCGCCGCCGCAAGCCAGCCCATCGTGGCGAAGGTGGCGAAGGCGGCGAAGGCGGGACAGTTGGACCTGCGCCCAAGGATTAGTCCATGGTGACGGCCTTCATCGCGCTGGGTGCAAACCTTGGCGATGCAGTTGCTGCACTCAGGCAGGCTGTGGTCTCCATCAACGCCTTGCCGCTGTGTGCGGTTAAAAAAACCTCGAGCTTTTACAAAACAGCACCGCTTCAAATGCTACCGGGCCATGCGCCGGGTGGTGACTACATCAACGCTGTACTTGGCATTGAAACCCGGCTGCCCGCGCCGATACTGCTGCAGCACTTGCAGCAGATAGAACAGGCTGCTGGCCGCGAGCGTCCCTACGTGAACGCACCGCGAACGCTCGACCTAGACCTGCTGTTGTATGGCGACGGACGCATTGATTCGCCGCAGCTCACCGTACCGCATCCGCGCATGTGGCAGCGCGCTTTTGTGCTGCTGCCGTTGGCTGAGATAGCACCGGCGCTTGTCTCGCAAGATGCATTGACGGCCGTGCAAGGGCAGACGGTTTCAATTTTGTAGTTTGTGCACTATAT